>JAZFYD010000138.1:0-13333 GCA_036443405.1 Planctomycetota bacterium | reverse complement strand
GTGAGGGCGCCCGCTGCCTTCGTCGCCATCTTCCTCGCATTGTCCGCGGCGTTGCCCGTGTTCGGGGAGGAGCTGTCGGCCAACGAACTGCGTGAGCGTTTGGCGCTGCTCGATACCGAGCTGGCCGCCGAGCGAACCGCGCTCGACTCGATGCGCCAGGCCTACAAGATCGAACTCGAGGAGACGCGGACGGGCCGGCGCGCACGGGCGGAGAAGCTCCTGAACCTCGAGAACCTCCGGCAGGAGCGCTTGGAGGAGGAGCGACGGCTGCTGGATCGGATCGCGACACTCGACGGCGAGCGCGCCGGGTCCGCGGACCGGGTACGGGATGTCGGCGCTCGGTTGCGCGCGTTGGCCGAACGGTTGGACGTCCAACTCTCCGAGGTGCCCGGCACCGACGCACTCCGCGCGGTCCTACCCGACATCGAAGACCGTTTGCGCGATCCCGAACGAATGGCCTCCGCGTTCGATTCGCTCCTGAAGCTGGCGGATGCGACGCACGCGCGCGCGTCCGAGATCGGGGTTTCGTCCGCGGAAATCCGGACCGCGACAGGCGAACTCGAACGGGTGGAACTCCTCAGCGCGGGGCACATGTCGTTCGCCTATCGAGTCGGTGATCGCCTCGGGTTGGCGCTCAGCAGTCCGGCGGACGCCAGTGGGTTCCGCTGGTCCGAAAAGCTCGATGCGGAGAACGCCGCGGCGCTTTCCGCCGCGTTCGACGCGGTTTCCTCCGGAGGCGGCAAGATCGAGCTGCCGGTAGATGTCAGCGGCACGCTTCGTGTCGAGACCCAGGAGGCGCAACGCGGCCTTTGGGGTTTGGTCGCGGCCGGCGGACCGGTGATGTTCCCCCTCGCGTTCGTTGCGATGCTCGCGTTGGTGCTGATGGCCGAGCGCCTCGCGTTCCTGGTTCGGCAGCGCGGCAAGAGCGCGACGCTTCTGCCGTCGGTTCTCGACGCGTGCAAAGAGGGCCGCTACGAACTGGCGCTGGCTGCGTGCGAGAAAACACGCGGTGTGGCCGCGCGCACGCTCGCCGCGTGTCTCGGCCGGAGGAGACACGGCGCCTCTGCGATGGAGGACGGGATTGCCGAGCAGCTCCTTCACGAGTTGCCGCGGCTTCAACGCAACCTCGGTGGCATCGCCACGCTCGGAGCGGTCGCGCCGTTGCTCGGATTGCTCGGGACCGTGACCGGCATCATCCAGACGTTTGGTGTGCTGAAGGTGTTCTCCAACGCCAACCCCGGCCTCATGGCAGGCGGCATCAGCGAAGCGCTTATCACGACGGCGACCGGTCTCATCATCGCGATCCCGATTCTCCTGGTGCACAGCGTTTTGAGCGGCCGCGTCGAGGCGGTCATCGCCGACGCCGAGATGAGCGCCGCGTCGCTCTACAACGCGCTCGTGTCGGGCGAGTCCGAGGCGGCGACCGCGGTCGCGGAGGCGCACGCATGAGCGATCTCGTCGTTCGCGGCGGCTGGGTGCTTGTCGGCATCGTGGCGCTTTCGTTTTTTGCATGGGCGATGATCGTCGGGGCCTGGTGGCGGCTCAAGTCGCAGGAGACCGCGTCCACGCCGTGGGCGGAGCGGGTCGTGAAGGCGGTTCGCGCGGGCGACTTGCCCGCGGCCGCCGAGATCTGCCGCGAGCGCACCAGCCTGGTCGGACGGTTTCTGTTCGCCGGGCTGGCCGGACGCGATCCGCGCCTCTATTTCGCCGACCGGCACGTCACCCCCGTGCTGCGCGGCGAGGCCACGGCGCTCGCACGGTTCCTGCCGCAGATTGCCGTGCTCGGTTCATCGCTGCCGTTGCTCGGCCTGCTCGGCACGATTCTCGGCATGGTCGAGACGTTCAGCGCCATCACGCGGCACGGTACGCAGGAAGTCAGCCAACTCGCCGACGGCGTTTCCCAGGCGCTGATCACGACGCAGGCGGGTCTCGTCGCGGCGCTCCCCGTCTTGGTGTTGCATCGCTACCTGGCGTCGCGGGTCCGGCGCTGCATGGAGATGATGCAGCTCTACGGCAAACAGGTGCAGGCCGCGATCGTGCACGGGAGGCACGCCTGATCCATGTTCCAGCCGGTGAGTCGTCGCGGCAACGGTGCAGGGTCCACTGCGCAGGTCAACCTCGCGCCGATGATGGACATGGTCTTCATCCTCTTGATTTTCTTTGTCGTCACGACGACGTTCGCGCGCGACACCGGCATTCATGTCGAGCGCCCTCAGTCGGTGCACAGCCAATCCCTCGACTCGGGCAGCCTGCGCATCAGCATCACGAAAAGCGGAGCCGTGCATACCGAAGGCCGCCGCGTCGACCTCACCGCGCTGCGGGAGACGGTGGCGCGCTTCGTCGCGCGTGAAAAACACGGGTCGGTCATCCTGATTCCCGATGAACGCACGAGCGCCGGCCGCCTCGTCGAGGTGATGGATGTCGCCAAGCTCGCGGGTGCGCGCGACGTCGCCATTGCAACGCGAAAACGGAGTACCCGATGAGTGGCCGGCGGTCCCGTCGAACTCTTGGTGTCGTCGTCGCGCTGATCGTGGCGGGCGCCCTCAACGTGGCGCTCTTTGCGCTGCTCGCGATGCTGAACCGTTTCGAGTCGCCGGAGCTCCCGCCGAAGCCCGTTGTGCGCCTGCGAAGCCTGAAGGATCCCGAGCCGGAACGGGTTCCGACCGTGGAACCCGAACCTGCGCCCGTCGACCCCGATCCGGCGACGGACGAGTTCCTCCCCGTTGCGCCCGATCTGGCGCCCGTCGCCGCGGCGGCTTTGGATTTGCCGATGCCGCCGCTCGCGTTCAGCATCCCGGCGATCCGTATCACGAACGTCGGCGCCGTCGTCGGGGCCGACCCGTCCATCCGGACACCGATCACGCCGCCCAGGAACAACGGCCAACAGGGCGCGGTCGGGACCGGTGTGCGTCGCGCGACGGAAATCGACGAACCCCCGCGGCCGGTGAAGTATCGCAAGCCCGCGTATCCGATGAGCGCAGACCGCCGGGGCATCGAAGGCTCGGTGACGATTCGGTTGGTCATCGACAAGGAAGGCAAGGTCGAAAGCGTCGAGGTGCTCGAGATCGTCGGGTACCAGGGGTTTGGTGCTGCCGTCTTGAAGGTCGCGTCGGGTTGGGAGTTCACACCGCCGCGCAACAAGGGCCGGCGCCTCCGTGTTTCTGCAACCAAGACCATCGAATTCAAGAAAGAGCGATGAGCAAGTCGGCGTTTCTCCTCGTGCTTTGCGCCGTCGCCGTCGCGCAGGAGCCCGACGTTTCGTTGCTGCAGCGGGCGCAGGAGGCGTTTGATGCCAAGCGTTACGCCGAGGTCCCGCCGGCGCTGACGCGCTATCTGAAGGACGATCCGGATCACGCCGGGGCGCGCGCGCTCTTGGGCCACGCGTACTACGAGTTGAACGAACCAGGCAAGGCTCGCGAGGAGTTGGCGCGGGCGGTCGCGTTGGGGCGCCTCTCGTCGGACGTGCTTGGCCGCCTGGCTCAGATCGCGCTCGAGGAGGATGCGTTGCCGGCTGCGCTGAACAGCCTGCGTGTCGCCAGCCTGCTCGCGCCGGACGACTCCTCGGTGCAGCTTGCCGCCGCGAGCGCGGCCGAGGCGTCGGGGCTTTGGAAGGAAGCCGAGAACGGCTACCTGGAAGTGCTCGAGGATCACCCGGCGGATGCCGGGGTGCGTCTTCGTCTGGGCAATCTCTACCTGAAGAGCGGGCAGCCGAAGAAGGCGCTTCCGGAGCTGTTGACCGCGCACCACATGGGCAGCACTTCGCCCGCGCTGTTGCGTACCGTGGCCGAGTTGTTCGTGCAGGACCGCGATCTGAAGAGCGCTGTCGCTTGGTACCGGCGCTTGCTTCTCCTGGACAAAACGGCGGGCGACGACGTGTCGTTGCGCTGCGCGCGTCTGCTCGAGGCCGCCGGCGAGTTCGCCGAGGCGGCAAAGTTGGCGAAGCCGCTGGCCGCCTCGAAATCACCCGAGATCGCGGGCGACGCGGAGTTGTTGCTCGGACGGCTGGCGGCGGCCGCGGGTGAACCGAACAAGGCCCTGGAGCACTGGCTGCGTGCCGTCGCGGCGGGGCGCGGTGGTCTCGAGGTGCGTGGGTGGCTCGGCCTCGCGCTTCATCGCCACCAGCGTCACCAGGAGGCGATTCCGCATCTCGCGCGGCGTCTCTCCGCGGGGGTGCCGGATCAGATGCTGTTGCGCGCGCTTGTGGGCTGCCACCTTGAACTCCGGCAACCCGCGCAGGCGAGGAAAGCGCTGCTCGTCATGATCGAGCACTTCGGACTCGACGCGCACGCCCGCGCGCTCGCGACTTCGTTGCGCCGACTCGGAACGCCAAACGGCGCGCCGCCGAAGAAACAGCAGGAATCCCATCAAGGAGAGGACAGGTGAGGATGTTCAACGCGCGAGTGCTGGCCACGGTGCTGGCCATGACTTCGTTCATTTACGCCGAAGAGGTTGTCATTTACTCCGGCCGGAGCCGGAGCCTCGTCGCTCCCCTGGTCAAGCGCATCGAGGCGAAAACCGGCGTGAAGGTCACCATGCGCTACGGCAAGACCGCGCATCTCGCGATGCTCCTGATGGAGGAGGGCGAGCACAGCCCCGCGGATATCTTCTGGGCGCAGGATGCCGGAGCGCTTTCCGCGCTTGCGCAAAAAGGCAAGCTCGCGCCGCTCCCGAAGAGCCTGCTCGAGAAGGTGCCCGTGGCGTTTCGCGACTCCGGTGGCCGATGGGTCGCGACCAGCGGTCGCGCGCGGGTGCTGGCGTATTCCAAAAGGCGCGTGGACACGGCGGACCTGCCCAAGAGTGTGTTCGAACTGACCGACCCCAAGTGGAAGGGGCTGGTCGGATGGGCGCCGACGAACGGTTCCTTCCAGGCGTTCGTGACCGCGATGCGCGCTCGCGAGGGCGAGGAGAAAACCCGCAAGTGGTTGAAGGCGATGATAGCGAACGGCACGAAGGCCTACGCCAAGAACACGCCGATCCTCCAGGCGCTCGCGGCCGGCGAAATCGACATCGGCCTGCCGAACCACTACTACTTGCTGCGCTTCCTGGCTTCGGATCCGGAGTTTCCCGTTGCACAGACGGTGTTCCAGGCCGGCGACATCGGCAACCTGGTGAACGTGGCCGGCGCTGCCGTGCGCAAGGGCTCCAAAAAGAGTGCCGCGGCCCAAAAGGTGATCGAGTTTCTGCTCTCGCCCGAGGCGCAGGGTTACTTCACGGAGAAGGTCTTCGAGTACCCGGTGGCCAACGGCGCGGTCGCGAACAAGAAACTGCTTCCGATGGACGAGATGCAAAAGAACGCGGCGTCCATCGACCTCAACGTCTTGAAGGACCTCGCCGGCACGCTCGAGTTGATGCGCGACGTCGGGCTCCTATAGAGCGCTTTTGTGCGATCCGTTCCGCTGGCCGCGTTGGCCGGATGCGCGGTGGTCGTCGGCGTATTCGCGCCGCTCGGTTATCTCGCCTATTTCGCGCTCACGAGCGAAACAGGTTCGTTCGCGTTCGTTGTGCGCGCCCAAACGCTCACGGCGGTCTGGAACACGTTCGCACTCGCCGCGGCGGTGCTGTTTTTCGGAACCCTGATCGCGGCGCCGTATGCGTTTCTGACGACGCGGGCGCGCCTTCGCGGCGAGCGGCTGTTCGTCCTGCTCGGCGCGCTGCCGCTCGCGATCCCGGGTTACGTGCTGGCGATGGTCTGGTTGGGTATCGGTGGCGACTATGGCCTCTCGCAGCGCGTGCTGGGAGTCGGCCTCTGGCGAGCCAACGGTTTCTGGGGTGCGACGCTCGCGCTCACCGTGTACACGTTCCCCTACCTGTTTCTCAATCTGCGCGCCGCGTTGACGCGGCTCGATCCGTCCCTCGCGGAGGTCGCACGCAGCCACGGACTTCGCGGTTGGGCGCTCTGGCGGGCCGCGATTCTGCCGCAGGTCCGCGCTGCCTATCTCGCGGGCGCGTTGCTCGTCGTTCTCCACGTTCTCGCTGATTTCGGGGTGACGAGCCTCATGCGATTCGAGACGCTGAGCTTCGCGATCTACCGGCAAGCCCAGGGCGCTTTTGATCGCACGTACGCGGCGTGGTTGTCGCTCGTGTTGGTCGGACTCACCGCCGTTTTGTTGTTCGTCGACATGCGGTTCCTGCGCGGACGGTTGAAGCCGGTGTCCGGTGCGACCATCCGCTTCGCGCCGCGCGTCGCGCTGGGGCGCTGGACTGCGCCTGCGTATCTGTACCTGGTCGGTGTGATCGGATTCAGCCTGCTCGTGCCCGTGGCCGCGCTTTTCTTGTGGGCGTCGCAGCCGCCGGAGTTCGACTCCGTGATCTCGTGGAAGCACGCGATGCGCAACTCGCTGGTTCTCGGAGTGGGCGCCGCGGTTTGCGCTCCGGCGCTCGTGCTGCCGATCCTACGTGTGTCGGTGCGGCGCGAAGGGCTCTGGGCGCGCCTGCTCGAGCGGATTCCGTATCTCGGCTACGCGATTCCGCCGCTGCCTCTCGCGCTGGCGTTCGTGTGGCTGACCCTGTCGGTCGTGCCGGACCTCTATCAGACACTTCCGTTGCTGCTCGCGGCGCTGCTGCTTCGCTTTCTGGCCGAGGCCGTCGGGCCGATCCGGTCGCTGCTCATGAGGCTGCCCGAACGCGTCGAGGAGGCGTCCTACGCGCTCGGGTTCGGCTGGCTCGCGACCTTGCGCCGCGTGACCGCGCCGCTGCTGAGGCGGGGCGTTCTGATCGCGATGGCGTTCGTGTTTCTCGCTGTCGTGAAGGAGCTCCCGCTGACGCTGATCCTCGCACCCAACGGGTTCGACACCCTCGCGACCAACGTCTGGACCCACATGGAAGAGGCGCATTTCGCCCTCGCGGCGCCGCACGCGCTCGCAATTCTTGCGGTCGCGGGCATCTTCGTGACGATCTTGCAGTTCGGTGAGCAGGAACAAAAGTGAGCCAGACCGTGTTGCGCCTCGAGGACGTTTGCCTGCGGTACCCCGCGGGCGAGGGCGGCGTGCTGCGCGGTCTCAGCTTCGACGTTCAGGCCGGCGAGATCGTTGCGCTGCTCGGACCGTCGGGTTCCGGGAAGACGACGACCCTCCGGGCGATCGCCGGGTTCGAAACTATCTCGACGGGGCGCGTCTCCGTGCGCGGCACGGTCGTCGCCAACGCGGCCACTCATACCGCCCCGGACCGGCGCGGGCTCGGATTCGTGTTTCAGGAGCAGGCGCTGTTTCCGCACCTCGATGTGGCGAAAAACGTCGCGTTCGGTTTGCGTGGCCGGGACCGCGGCGAACGCGAGGAGATCGTGCGCAACGAGCTCGCGCACGTCGGGCTCGGCGGGTACGAGCATCGTTGGCCGCAGGAGCTGAGTGGCGGGGAGAGGCAGCGGGTGGCACTCGCGCGGGCGTTGGCGCCGCGGCCGGGCGTGTTGTTGATGGACGAACCGTTCAGCAGCCTCGATGCGGGGTTGCGGGAGTCGATTCGCCGGCGGTTGCGCGAGCGGTTGAAGTCCTCCGGAACGACGGTGCTCCTGGTGACGCACGATCAGGAGGAGGCGCTGACGTTCGCGGACCGGGTGGCCGTGCTGCACGAGGGCCGTGTCGCGCAAATCGGCGCGGCGCGCGAGATGTACAGCCGGCCCGGCAGCGCGTTCGTCGCGCAGTTCTTAGGGGCGACCAATCTCTTCGACGGAGAAGCGAGCGGCCACGAGGCATCCACCGTGCTCGGGGCGGTGCGCCTCGATCGCGAGGCGAGTGGTTGGGTGCGCTTGGCGCTTCGGCCGGAACACATCGCGTTGACGCGCCCGGAGGAAGACGGCGAGGTCGGGATCGTGCTCACGCGCGAGTTCAAGGGCCACGATGTCACGCTTCGCGTTCGGTGGGCGAATTCCGTGTGGATCATTCAGGCGGATTACCGGTGCGAATTCCAGGAGGGCGAACCCGTGTGCCTGGTCCCGCGCGAACCCGCCGTCGTGCTGGCAACGGAAAAGCGCTGACCCAACCCTTGGCCCGACGCGTTCAGCGCGATTCGTGACCGGCGTTTCGACCGGGATTGCGCGTGACCGCAAGCCACCGGCCGTTCTTTTTGTCGCGCACGACCAGAAGCCGACCGCTGGCACGGCTTCGCAGAGTGCGGGTCAGGGTCGCGATCCGATCTTCCGCGATCCAGGTGAGTCGTTCCGCTTCGGGGTCCCCTTCGCGGAGGTCGCTCGCGATTGCGGCGTGCGCGAGGCAACCATTCCAGTCGCCCTTTCGCAGCGCGTCCCACGCCAACGCGAGATGAACACGGCCGGCTTGCTCGGCCGACATGCGGCGCTTATGCGGAGCCGGTCCGGCACCGATCGGCCAGGTTAGACGCGGGATCTCGGGGGAGGGCCGATCCGCGAGCGTGCGCCGTATCTCGGATCCAGGAGTCGCGGCAAACACGACGGCGAGTGTGAGGCCGCACGGTAGGAAGATCAGCGTCGCGAGCGTCCACCGTCGTCTCGTCACGGCGTCCAGCGTTACATCGGCGAGTCACCGTTGCGCGCGCATCCGGTCATGGGCCCATCACCGCCCAAAGAAATGCTAAGGCCCCTCCGGTGGGAGGGGCCGTCGCATTCGGGTTTTGGTATTGGAGCTATAGGTTTGGGTTGGGTTATTTACGCCGCGTTTTTCTTGCGACGACGGCGAACTGCCGCACCGGCAGCGCCGGCGAGGACAAGCGCGATGGTGCCGGGCTCGGGAGCCGGCGTGACCGATTCGAACTGGACGATCCAGTCTGTGAAGAGGCCTTGCGGAAGCGTGCTCAGCTGACCGAGGCCGCTGGTGTCGCCCGTTTCCCACGCGGTGTAGTAGTGCGACTCGTCGAGGCCGCTGCCGATACCGGGGATCCCGAGGTCAACGTTCTCGTTGTCGTCGGCCCTGTACGCGAGGAAGTGCGCGGCGCCACCGTTCTTGCTGTCTTCGCTCCAGTAGGTCGTCTGTCCGACCGTCAGGAAGAAGCCGAAGTCAAAGCCGAAGTCGTCGACCGAGCTGTGAGCGGCCTCCGTGGGCACGTATGCCTTGGCATCGATGATTCCGTTGTTGTCGAAGTCCTTGAACCACAGGCTGACCTGGTAATCGCCAGCGAGGCTCGCGAGATCCGTGTCGAAGATCACGAGCTGCTTGGTCATGTCGGATGCACTGTAGAGACCGAACTTGATTCCCGAGGGCAACGAGATCGGACCGTTGTCCTTGTCGCCATAGGGCATGCCCGCAAGCACGAGCGACGCGTTCGCGAGGCCGTTGCTGGTGGGATGCCAGAGCGCGGGCTTGAGCTGATCGGCGACGACGTCGATGTTCTCGTAATCGCCATCCGTGGCGATGTCATCGAACGCGTCGTCGAGATCGCCGAGGATCGTCGCGTCGAACTTCGGACGATCATTGAGGGGGGCTCCGAAGGACAGACTCGCCATGGCGACCAAAGAGAGGCCCAGAGCGAGTTGTCGGATCAGGGTGCGCCAGACCATCATGATTCCTGAACTCCTTTCATGGCCGCCGGGGGGATGTCCCCTGTTTGGCCGGAACAAAAAAAACTCGACCGCCGGCCATGGCTTGCAGCCGACGGTAGGTGTTGAACGCAACGGATGGGCCACGGTTTCAAGGCTGCGCTTCGTAGTGAGACGCTTGCTTCGGAAACCGTGCGGTGAGTGGACTTTTCCGCGTCACTTTGACCAACGAAACTCGTGGCCGGTCGATCGAGTGTCGCGCTCCCGCGACGTGCGGACCGCGAGACGCACTCGGATGTCTCCCGAGTTCCGCATTGCGAACCGAGAACGGTTCGGGCCGTCATGTTCCGCGCAAAGATCGAATGGAAAGTCACGCCCGGGCAAAGGCACATGGGCGGCCAACGGCGGTGCGATCGGCCTCTTGTGCCGTAAACCGTTTCAAAAGAGGGCGAAAGAGCCCCTGGCGGCCGGTCGGGGCTCGGCTTTCCGGCCGACAACCCCGATAAAGGGCAGAAGATCCAACAAGATCCAGGTTGGCCGGAGATGGAATGTCGATTTCAATGCACGCCGTGAAAGAAGCGTCCAAGGAAAAACCGAAGCGTACGGGCAAGCGCATCCTGATGGTCGCGCCGCAGCCCTGGTTTCGCCCGCGCGGCACCCCGTTCTCCGTGATGCACAGAATTCGTGCACTCCTGAGCGCCGGCCACACGATCGACCTCGCGACCTACCCCATCGGCGAAGACATCCCGATGCCGGGTCTGCGCATCTTCCGTTCCCCGCGTGCGGCTTTCGTGAACGACGTGAAGATAGGACCGTCGATCGCCAAGGTCTTTCTCGACTGGAAGCTCTACTGGCACACGCGCCGGCTCCTCGCCGACAACGAATACGACATCCTCCACACGCACGAGGAGGCCGCGTTCTTCGGTGTCGGCCTGGCGAAGAAGCACAAACTGCTGCACGTCTACGACATGCACAGCAGCCTTCCGCAGCAGCTGTCGAACTTCAAGGCCTACGACCTGGGTCTTTTCCGTCGGTTCTTCCGCGGCCAGGAGCGGCGTGTGCTGACCACCGCGGACGGCGTGATCACGATCTGCCAGGACCTCGCCGACGTTGCCGTGCCCGATTGCGGCGAGACCCCGCACGCAATGATCGAAAACACCGGCGACGACGGTACGGTCTTCAAGGAGGACGGCCCGTCGCCGCGTGACGAGTTCGGGTTGACCGACAAGTGGGTCGCGCTCTATGCGGGGACCTTCGAGACGTACCAGGGGCTCGACCTGCTCCTCGACGCGTGGAAGCTGGTCGCGCAAAAGGCGCCCAACGCGCATCTGCTGATGGTGGGGGGGCGGCCCGGCCAGGTGGAGCAGTACAGGGCGATGGCGAACACCCTTGGTGTGGAGTCATCGGTCACGTTCACCGGCACGGTCCATCCGTCGCGCATCCCCGGATACCTGAGGGCCACGGATATCATCGTGTCGCCGCGATCGCGCGGAACCAATACGCCGTTGAAGATCTACTCGTACTTGCGCTCCGGGGTGCCGCTCGTCGCCACGGACAAACCCACGCACACGCAGACCCTGACGTCGGAGACGGCGGAACTCGTCGCACCGACGCCGGAGGGGTTCGCAAACGGCATTCTCGCGTTACACGACGATTCGGAGCACGCGCGCCGGATCGGTGACGCGGGCGCGAAGTTCGCCACGGAGCACTTCTCCGACGAGGGCTACGTCGCCAAAGTCGTCGATCTCTACGACCGTGTGCTTCAGCGCGCGGGCGAGCGATAGCGGATGTGCGGCATCGCGGGCGCGTTCGCCCAAGCGCACGGCGCTCCGGCGCCCGGCCGGGACGTGCTCGAAGCGATGGCTGCGGCGATGGTCCATCGCGGGCCTGACGACGACGGATACCTGGCGGCTCCGGGCATCGGGCTCGCGATGCGCCGTCTCTCGATCATCGACCTGGAGACGGGTAAACAGCCCGCGACCAACGAATCGGGCCAGGTCCACGCCATCCTGAACGGAGAGATCTACAACTATCGCGAGCTGCGTGACGAGTTGATCGGGAGGGGGCACGAGTTCCGGACCCAATCCGACACCGAGGTCCTGGTGCACGGGTACGAGGAGGAGGGCGTCGACTTCCTGCAGCGCCTGAACGGCATGTTCGGGCTCGCGATCTGGGACGCGAAAGCCGAGCGGCTGGTCATCGCGCGCGATCGCATGGGAATCAAACCGCTGTATTTCGCGCGGCGCGGCAACTGGCTCCTGTTCGCGTCCGAGATGAAGGCCCTCCTCGCGCATCCCGCGCTGGAGCGCGAAGTCGACCCGACGGCGCTCGATCTCTATCTCGCGCTCGGCTACGTACCGGCGCCGTATTCGATCCTGAAGGGCGTGCGCAAGCTCGAACCCGGCCATCGCATCGTCGCCACGCGCGATCGCGTCACGGTCGAGCGGTGGTGGGCGCTGCCGAACGATCGGCTCGACAAGGCGCCGGCCGACGCCGCCGAACGTGTGCGCGCACTGCTCGCCAGCGCGGTTCGCCGCCGTTGCATCGCGGATGTGCCGCTTGGCGCGTTTCTGAGCGGCGGCATCGATTCGAGCGCTATCGTCGGTTTGATGCGGGAAACGGGTCAGGATCCGGTCCGTACATTCTCGATCGGATTCGAAGACAAAACCTACGACGAGACGGAGTACGCCCGCGAGATCGCGCGCCGCTTCCAGACCGACCATGTCGAGAAGCAGATCGGACCGGATTCCTGGAAGCTGACCGAGCGCCTGGCGCGCCAACTCGACGAGCCGTTCGCCGACACGTCGCTCTATCCGACGTTCCTGGTCAGCGAGCTCGCGCGGAAGCACGTCACCGTCGTGCTAAGCGGCGACGGCGGCGACGAACTCTTCGGCGGGTACCACGCGTATCGCGCGCAGGAGATCGACCGCGTGTACCACCGCGTTCCCAGAGTGCTGCGGCGCTTGGTCGCGCGTGGCCTGCTCGCGCTGCGGCCGACCCGCAAGAAGCGGGGGTTCATCAACAGCGCGCAGCGATTCGTGCATGGAAGCTCGCTGCCCGAAGAGCTCGGGCACATGCGCTGGATGCTGCACGCGGACGAGGAAAAGCGCGCGCTGGTACGCGGCCCGAACATGAACGCGGCGACGGCCGGCGCACTTGAGCGCATGGTCGCCGAGATCGACGCCCGCGCATCCGCTCTCTCGCCGATGGAGCGGGCGATGTACGTCGACATGCATCTATGGCTCCCCGACGACATCCTGACAAAGGTCGACCGGATGAGCATGGCCGTGAGCCTTGAAGCCCGCACACCGTTTCTTGACCACGAACTGGTCGAGTACGTGGCGCGCCTGCCGGAGGCCGTACGCGTGCACGGCGGGCGGACCAAGATCATCCTGCGCAAATGCCTCGAGGACCTGTTGCCCGAGCGCGTCATTCAGAAACCCAAGGAAGGGTTCAGCATTCCCATGAAGAACTGGCTTCGCAACGAACTTCGCGACGAGGCGGAAGCCAAGTTCGATCCGCGCCGGCTTGCGCGGCACGACTTCTTCGACGTTGCGGGGGTGCGAGGGCTATGGGACGAACACCAAGCCGGGAAGGCGAACCACGCTCACGTGCTGTTCGCGCTCCTGATGTTTGAAAGTTGGTACGAGGAAGTGGTCGGCGCGCCGGCCGGAGGTTCAGCGTGACGTCGGATCGCGAGGCCGTTGCTCGGTATTGGAACGAGCGCATTCACGACATGGAGATGACGAAGCACGAGCCCGGAAGCGCGGGCTTCTTCGCGGATCTGGATGCGTACCGGTTCGACAAACTTCGCTACCTGCCGACGGTGGTGGACTTTTCCGGATACGCAGGCAAGAAGGTGCTCGAGGTCGGCTGCGGTCACGGCCTCGA
>JAZFYD010000137.1:0-27156 GCA_036443405.1 Planctomycetota bacterium | reverse complement strand
GCGTGCCGTGTTGGCCAATTCAGGCCAAGGCGTGGAACAGGGTGCCGAACTGTAAGCTACCCTGTGCGGCGTGCAGGGGTTGGCCGAGCTCCGGGAGTCGGCGCGGCCGTGGGTCATCGCCCACCGCGGCTACAGCCGGAGATTTCCCGAGAACACGATAGCCGCGTTCGCCGCGGCCGTGGATGCCGGCGCCGACATGATCGAGTTGGACGTCCGCCTGAGCTCGGACGGCGTCCCCGTGGTCATCCACGACGACACCGTGGACCGCACGACCGCCGGCGGCGGGCCCGTGGTCGCGCACACGGTGGCGGAACTGAAGCGGCTGGGTGTGCCGTCGCTCGAGGAGGTCTTTCAGCGCATCCGCATCCCCATCAACATTGAACTCAAGCGCGGTGCCCCGACGGACGACGTCGTGGCGCTCGTCCGGCGCCTGGGTGTTGAGGATCAGTGCCTCTTGTCCAGCTTCGACCTGCGCCTGCTCGCCCCGCTCGACCTGCCCGTCGCAGCGCTCTTTGAGCGGTCGCTCGACGACGCGGTGGGCGAGTGCCGTGCCTGCGGCGCCATCGCCGGCAGCCCGAACGTCGCCTTCTTGCAGGCAGGGGAGGTGTCGAGGCTCAACGAGGCGGGCCTGCGCGTGCTGCCCTACACCGTCAACGACGCCGCGACGATGCGCATGGTGATCGAGTGGGGCGCGGGAGGGATGTTCACCGACGAGCCGCAACTTTTGCGGGAGGTGCTGGCATGACTGGGATCCTCGCCCTTGACCAGGGCACGACGAGTTCGCGGGCGATTCTCTTCGACGCCCAAGGGCGCATCAAGGCGGCGGCGCGGCGTGAGTTTCCGCAGTACTTCCCGCGAGCGGGCTGGGTCGAGCATGATCCGCTCGAGATCTGGGAGTCGCAGGCCGCCGTAATGGCCGAGGTAGGCCGCGCCGGCGAGGTGGCCGCCATCGGCATCGCCAACCAGCGCGAGACGACGGTCATCTGGGACCGCGCGACGGGCGAGCCGATCCATCGCGCGCTGGTCTGGCAGGACCGCCGCACGGCGGAGGTCTGCGACAGGCTGCGCGCGGACGGGTGCGAGGAGATGGTCGCGCGCAAGACCGGCCTGCGGCTCGATCCGTACTTCTCCGCCACCAAGGTCGCGTGGATCCTCGACCGCGTCGAGGGCGCACGCACGAGGGCGAAGGCGGGAGAACTCGCGTTCGGCACCGTCGACTCCTGGCTGGTCTGGAAACTCAGCGAGGGGCGCCTGCACCTCACCGACGCGAGCAACGCGTCGCGCACGCTGCTCTTCAATATCCACACCGGCGAGTGGGACGACGAACTGCTGAACCTCTTCGGCGTGCCGCGCGTCATGCTGCCGGAGGTGCGCGGGTCGAGCGAGGTCTACGGCGAGGCGTCCGTCGACGGCGTGCGCGGCGTGCCCATCGCGGGGATTGCGGGTGACCAGCAGGCCGCGCTCTTCGGCCAAGCGGGCTGGCGGCCCGGCGACGCAAAGAACACGTATGGGACGGGCTGCTTTTTGCTCCTCCACACGGGCGAGCAGGCGGTCGCATCGAAGAACCGGCTGCTCACCACCGTCGCGTGGAGGATCGGCGACCGCACGGAGTACGCGCTCGAGGGGTCCGTCTTCATCGGCGGCGCGCTGGTGCAGTGGTTGCGCGACGGCCTCGGCCTCATCGAGCAAGTCTCCGACATCGAGGCGCTGGCGCGAAGCGTCGAGGACAGCGGCGACGTCTACCTCGTGCCCGCCTTCGCCGGCCTCGGCGCTCCGCACTGGGACCCCTACGCGCGCGGACTCCTCGTCGGCCTCACGCGCGGCACGACCCGCGGCCACGTCGCGCGCGCGGCCCTCGACGCGATCGCGTTCCAGGTGGCCGATGTCATGGATGCCATGCGCGAGGACTCGGGCATCGACCTCGCCGCACTCCGCGTCGACGGGGGCGCTGCGGTCAATGACCTGCTCCTGCAGATCCAGGCAGACCTGCTCGGCGTACCGGTCGTCCGGCCAGCGGTCAACGAGACGACCGCCCTCGGCGCCGCGTATCTCGCCGGTCTCGCCGTGGGCTACTGGAAGGACCGGGACGCGATCGCCGCGAACGGGAGCACAGAGCGCCGCTTCGAGCCCGTCCTGCCGGCCGACCAGGCCGCGTCGCGCCGCGCACGCTGGCGCGACGCGGTGCGCTTGGCGGGGAATTGGGCGGCCGATCGGTCATAGTCGGTTCCACGGAGGGTGCGACCATTGCGAAGCATGCGGGTACGCTTCCGTACGCTCCTACGCTTTGCGTTCGCGGGCGCAAGGGCGAGCTACTCCGTCGGGGTCCCAAGCGAGTAGGACATTGTGAGTGAATGTCGCTCCCGTCCGCCTTTGCCATCGCCTACGATTACGGCCGGATGTTGAACCTCTTCATCAGCTACAACCGAGAGAGTGAGGGGCTCAGCAAGAGCCTCGTCGCCGACATCCAGACCCTTGGCCACAGCGTGTGGTTGGATCAGGAGTTGAGCGGCGGACAGGTCTGGTGGGATCAGATCCTGACACGGCTCCGCGACTGTGATGTGTTGGTGTTCCTGGTGAGCCCGGCGTCGCTGGACTCGACGGCATGCAAGCTCGAGTACGAGTATGCAGCCGAACTCGGCAAACCGATCCTGCCAGTGCTGGTTGCTGACGGGGTGTCCGCCAACGTTTTGCCGCCCGTTCTGTCCAAAATCCAACTCCTTGACTATCGCGAGCGGAATCGTGCCGCCGCGTTTCGTTTGGCGAAAGCCCTCAGCGGCATTCGCCCTCCCGACGCGCTGCCCGATCCTCTGCCGGCGCCTCCCGAAGTTCCCGTCTCCTACCTGGGGACGATCGCAGCGCAGATCGAGGCTACCGAGTCCATGAGTTACGAACGACAAAGTGCCGTCGTAATCGACCTCAGGAAGAATCTGCGGGATCCGGGAACCGCGGCGGACGCGCGCGTGTTGCTCCAGAGGATGAGGGAACGGCGGGACCTTCTTGCGAACATTGCTGACGAACTCGACGAGATGCTCGCCAGCCCGATGCCGCACGCGCCCGGTCCTCGTCAAACCCCGAGGTGGATCGCTGCGGGGACCAGCATAGTTGGCGGCCTCAAGCGCATTGGCGCCTTCAAGCGGGAGCCGGATCGAGGAACGGGGCGGCAAGACCCACCGAGACAGGGCACCGCGGGGCTGCCAGGGAAGTCCGGGACAACGAGTATCGCCAACGGAGCGCTCTTGGTTGCCTCCCTGGCCTTCATCGTCTTCTGTATCCATTCGGCAGTCGTCTACGACGGACGCTGGGGGTCGTGGGACCGTTCTGCAGAGGCTGATCTCCACGCGCGAGTGACAATTGTCTCGTTGGTGTTCTACGGCTCGGTGTTTGTCGTTCTTCTGATTGGACTTCGAAAGAGGGCCCGCTTGCGCTACTGGCGACATGCCCTGGGGTTTGGACTGTTGGGTTGCGTCGGCATGGCGATCTGGTCGCTCCTCTTGAGTTCCTTAATCAGTTTCAACGAGGTGTGGCCAGCTTGGTTGATTTCCGGCGCCTACTTCGCGGGCCTGTCGATCTGGGGATTGCGACGGGGCTCTTAAACGCACGTGACGAGTTCGGTCAACGAAGCCGTCCACAAGATCGAGAAACTCGCCGGGCCCTACAACATCCTGAATCCGCCGAGACCGCCGCCGCCTCCGGCCCCGGGCAGCGGGGGACCCAGATATCGCCCTCCGCCCGAGCCGTCGGCGAAGTACTACCGAAAGTTGCGGGAGGCATTGAAGAGCGCCAAGGACCGTTCGGAGACGGCGCAAAGGGAGCTGGACAAATTGCTCAAGGACTTCGACGGCGAGTTGTTCGACGCCGCGGGAAAAAGTGTTGCCACGACCCTGAGCGACGTGCGGCGGGAGACCGCGCAGACCGGCGCGATCATCAAGAACGCCGGCGACGACCCCAAGCGCATGCGGAAGTCCAAACCTCGGCTGCGGTCTTCCGGATCTCGTTTTTGTTCTTCGACCTTGAGAAGCAACGCAAGGCACCGATCAAGACGGCCAAGCGTCTGTTGAAGGCCATGGCGAAGAAGAAGAAGTAACCGGCGCGCGGGCCGCTGGAACGCGATGCGAGACATCTGGGAGGTTAGCGACGTGCCGAACACCGATGCTTGGTCCCCGCAGGAAGGGGTAGCTGCTGCGATGCCCCCGACTTACGGTGCCCAAAAGTCACCTGGCACCGTAGAGCTTGCACCGCGTTTGGCGGCGCATGGGCGACAATGCGGCCATCGAAATCCACGACGCGAAGGACTCCTACGGCTGGGACGGCGACGGCGGTATCGGCGAGCGGCTGATCCGCAAGATCATCGAGGGCAAGAAGACGGCGACGTGCTGTCCGAAGTTCGCCATGACAGAGGCGGAACTGGCCGAGTCGTACGCCAACGTCGGAACGATCGTCACGATCACCAACAAGCACGGCGTCCCGCGCTGCAACGTGCGCATCCTAGAGTGCTTCGAAACGACCTTCGGCGACCCCGCACCGCGCCTCCTCGAGGGCGAAGGCTCGACGCTGGCCGAGTTCCAGGAGAACCACCGCCGCGCCTGGGGCGAATGGCTCGCGGGCCTCGGGAAGCAACTGACCGACGACCTCGTGCTGTTCGGCGAGCGCTTCGAACTCGTCGACGTGCCGTAGCGCGCACGATCACCAATGGCGCGCGGATCGGGACGTACGGTGCCAGGCGACTATTTCGAATTGCGGTCCGTGTTACCTGGCCCGGTTCGCTCGAACCTTGAGGCTCGCGACGGCGACCTCGAACCCCTTCTCCAACACGGTGTCCTTGCCCGCCGCGTAAGGCACGACGAGGTTGATCTCGTCGTGCGGCTCGGTCGGATGGCCCTCGAACGTGCGGCCGTAGAAGGGTCCGGAATTCAGCGGCAGCATGACATAGGAGCCGTCTGGAAGCCCATAGCACCAAGCGGAGCAGACGGCGCCCGCGGTCGGTGTTCCGACCAGGCGCCCCGTCTTGTCCTCGCGGATCCGCCACGCGACGATCTCCTTCGCGCTGCGTGTCAGCCCGTCGATGAGAAAGACCAACGGCTTGCCCGTTGCCTGCAGCTGGGAGACGACGTGGTTCCCAAAGCGCATGTTGCCGCCGCGGCCGCGGAGGTCGCACACGAACGCGTCGCACCTCTGCAACGGGCCGTCGAGCGCCGCGCGCGCCACCGTCTCGATCCCGGGCTGGCAGTACCACATGTGCAGCGTGCCCAGCTTGAAACCGTCGCGCTCGACGATGCGCACACTCTTGCGCATGGCGTCGAGACCGGACATCGTACGGCGCTTCACGACGACTTCGCGCTGGGACGCGGGGTCCGCCGTTCGCTGGATCGTCAGCCGCAACTCCATTTGTCCCTTCGTGCTCACGACCAGCTTGCGCGGGCCCGGCGAGATCGCGTCGTAGCCCGCCGGGAGTAGGCGCTTGCTTCGCAGCGCGTCCTCGCCCTCGATGTTGACCACCCTATCTCCGAAGAGGACGCCCGCCTCCGCCGCCGGTCCACCCTCGTAGAGCGTGCGCACGAAGAGATGGCCGGTCACGGTCTCCTCCAGCATGAACCCCCAAGTCGGCGCGGGTTTGCCGAATACTTCGTTCCACAACACGCCGTAGACTTCGGCCTCGAGAATCGCTGCGTGGGAGACCTTTAGCTCGCCGAGCAGGCGGTTCAAGACGCCGTGGAGTTCGAGACCGGGCTTGGCACGATCGGCCAGCGGTCGGTAGCGGCGGCACAGCGCGTCCCAGTCGATCCCATCGAACGCCCCCTTGAAGGTGTACCTCTCGACGTGCCCCTTCATCGCGTCGAACGTGCGCAGCGTCTCTTCGGACGCTCGCGCGCCGACAGCGAGCAGGAGGAGCAACAGCAGGCGCACGCATACAGTTTAGGGCCATCTGGATTCCCGCAGGGTCAAGAGGTGCCTCCCCCGGGTCCCTCGCGTATCCTCCCGGAACATGCCGCCCTACATCTTTCAGATCGAGAACCTGGGCAAGACCGTCGACCAGGGGCGCGAGGTGCTCAAGCACATCCACCTCGCTTTCTTCCACGGCGCCAAGATCGGTGTGATCGGCTCCAACGGATCCGGCAAGTCGACGCTGCTCCGTATCATGGCGGGGCTGGACACAGACTTCGACGGGACCGCGCGCGCCGCGTCCGGGACGCGCATCGGCCACCTCGCGCAGGAGCCGCAACTCGACGCCACGAAGGACGTGCGCGGCAACGTCGAGGACGGTGTGGCGGAGACGCGCGCGCTGCTGGATCGGTTCGAAGAGATCTCGGCGCGGTTCGGTGAGGATCTCTCACCGGACGAGATGGAAAAACTGCTGGAGAAACAGGGCGAAGTCCAAGCGCAGATCGACGCAGCCGACGCCTGGGACCTCGATCGCAAGTTGGACATTGCGATGGACGCACTGCGCGTTCCGCCCGGCGACGCGGATGTGGAGACTCTCTCCGGCGGGGAGCGCCGCCGGGTCGCGCTTTGCCGTTTGCTGCTGTCGCAGCCCGACCTTCTGTTACTCGACGAACCGACCAACCATCTCGACGCGGAATCCGTCGCTTGGCTCGAGCGGCACCTCGCGGAATATTCGGGCACCGTCGTCGCGATCACGCACGACCGCTACTTCCTGGACAACGTCGCGGAGTGGATTCTCGAGATGGATCGCGGTCAGGGCATCCCGTGGCACGGCAACTACTCGAGCTGGCTCGAACAGAAGCAGGCGTATCTTGCGAAGGAAGAGAAGCAGGCCGCGGGCAAACAGAGAACACTCCAACGCGAACTCGAATGGATCCGGATGACGCCTCGGGGCAAGCAGGTGAAGTCGAAGGCGCGCGTCAGTGCTTACGAGAAGCTGGTTGAGGATCAAGGCAAAGAGAGCGACTCGCGGGCCGAGATCGTGATCCCGGTTGCCGAACGACTTGGCGAGAAAGTGATCGTCGCGACGGCGTTGAAGAAGGCGTACGGTGACAAGCTCCTTTTCGACAACATGAATTTCGAGCTGCCTCCCGGTGGCATCGTCGGCGTGATCGGACCGAACGGCGCGGGCAAGACCACGTTGTTCCGCATGATCATCGGGGACGAGAAACCGGACGGCGGGTCGCTCGATCAGGGTCAGACGGTGCGGCTTGCCTATGTCGACCAATCGCGCGATGCGCTCGATCCGGACAAGACCGTATTCGAAGAGATCACCGACGGTGAGGTGGATCTCAAATTCGGCAAGCGCACGCTGAACCCGCGCGCGTACTGTTCCGGGTTCAACTTCAAGGGCGCGGACCAACAGAAACGAGTCGGCGACCTGTCGGGCGGCGAGCGCAACCGGGTGCACCTCGCGAAACTCCTTAGGTCGGGCGGCAACGTGATCCTGCTCGATGAGCCGACCAACGACCTCGACGTGGATACGCTGCGCTCACTCGAGGAGGCGCTCCTACGTTTTGCGGGTTGCGCGGTGGTGGTGAGCCACGACCGCTGGTTCCTCGATCGAATCGCCACCCACATCCTCGCCTTTGAAGGCGAGAGCGAGGTCATCTTCTTCGAGGGCAACCACCAGGACTACGAGGCCGACTACAAACGCCGCAAGGGCAAAGACGCGCGCCCGACGCGCATTCGCTACAAGAAGCTCGTGCGGTAGGGGGCGGTGCCGCCTGCGCCACGCGGAGACGGAGTCCCACACGTGGCGCAAGGAGAATGAGGCGCTCTACTGGTGGAGCACTTCGGCAGCATCTATTCCATCGACCCCAACATTCTCTCTCGTGCGCCAGACGACACTACGCCGTCAAAAACGCCACGTAATCCCGGTGAACACCACGAAGTCCGGTGCAGCGCTGTTGACGCCAATGAAGGTCGCCACGTCGAGCTGCACATTGTCGTTGACTGCGTAGGTCAGGCCGACGTCGACTGTCCCGAACCAGTCTCCCTCCGCGGGGGCGACACTCAGAAACTCCACGAAGCCGGCGAGGTCTCCCACGATGTCGTGTCCCAGCACGATCGTCTGCGAGAAGTCCACGCGGTAACCGTCGTCGGCGTCGTTGCGGACGATCTCGACTCCCAACTGCGCGCCGAGTCCCCAACCGTTCGGCAGATCCATTCCGAAGGGGAGCACGATCCCCCCCTGGGCGTCGTCGTTGCCCACGCTGCCGCTGCCGAGAGGGATGTTGATGAACGGCAAAAGCGCGAACGAGGTCTTCGTGTCACCGTCGTTGCCCCACAGGTTGATCTTTGAGCGAATCGTGAGATTGCTGAATCCGTCGATGCGCTCGGTGAAACCGCTGCTCCGGGTCTTGGTGGTGACGTGTGGCGCCCAGATGAGTTGAAGGTCGACGTTGTGCGTGAGCCCGAGTTTGAAATTCGTGGCGCCGTAGGCATAGGTGTCCTCGACGAAACGAGCGCGGTCGCGCAGGTAGAGCGCGACGTCCATCTCGAGCTGGATGTGTCCGGCATCGACCGTTTGCGGACTCTCGGTGGCGTCGGGACGGTCGGCGGAGAGCGGGCGCAGCTTGTCCTTGGGAACCGGATTGAAGAGGTGATACCCGCGCTGGCTGGGTGATTCGGCGGCGGCCAAGGGGGCCAACGCCAGCACGATCGCAAGAGCGAGAATATTTTGAGTAGTCAAAGTCATCCTTTTGAGATACAAAAATCAGGACGACATGGCAAGTAGTACGGTCGAGGACTATCTCAAGCGGATCAATCTCGAGGGCGGGAGCGCCAGCGGCGACCTCGTTCCGATGGGCCGGCTGGCGCGCGTGATGGAAGTCGTGCCCGGGACGGTGACGGCGATGGTGAAATCGCTCGTCGGAAGCCGCCTGGTTCACTACGAGCCCTATGCGGGTGTGCGGCTGACGCGGACCGGTCAGAAGCTCGCGCTCCGAATCGTTCGGCGCCACCGCGTGATCGAGCTCTTTTTGGTCGAAGCGCTCGGACTCGATTGGTCCGAAGTGCACGAGGAGGCGGAGCGACTCGAGCATGCCGTGTCCGAGCGGCTCGTGCAGAAGATGGACGATTTCCTCGGGCGGCCCGGGTTCGATCCGCACGGCGATCCGATCCCGAAGGCAGACGGTTCCGTCGAGAGCCGTGAGCTTGCGCGCCTGGCGGATCAGGACAAGGGCGCGCGCTGCCGCGTCGCGCGGGTGGAAGACCAATCGCCGGCATTCTTACGCGCGGTGGAACAGCTCGGACTGGCGCCGGGCGCGGCGGTGCGCGTTCAGCGCCGGGACGACGCGGCGGGCACGATCGACCTGAAGCTGGGAGCGCGGCGGACCGTGACCGTGGCGGAGAAGGTCGCGCATCGACTGCTGGTCGAGTTGGTCTGAGACGCGCGGCGCGGAAGGGCGCGCTGCGGCACAACGCAACGCCGGTAGGGGACGGCGACGGCACGGGCGGCACGCTGACGCTTGAGTTCTTCGGCGATTTCAGCTTCCCCGACAGCCGCGCAGTTCGACAGAGGCTGCCGCTGCCAGACGTAAATTCGGCGGACAGTCGCTATGGTTGTCGTTTTCCCATCAGGAAGAGCGAGGCGCGGAGGCGGTGTCTCTGGACTCGCCTAACCACAGGGGGGGCATCATGGCAGCGAAAAAGAAGAGCAAGACCAAAAACCAAAAGCTCGTGCGCATTCTCTCGATCGACGGCGGCGGAATCCGGGGGATCTTGCCCGGACAGATCCTTGTGCGGCTCGAGGAAATCCTGCAAACGTACCGTGCCGACGCGCGCATCGCCGACTACTTCGATTTCGTGGCGGGCACGAGCACGGGCGGCATCCTGAGCTGTCTGTATCTGTTGCCCGACTCGCAGCAGAAGCCGCGGCCGCTCCTGAGTGCGAAAGAGGCCGTTGACCTCTACCTGGAACGGGGCGATGAGATCTTCAGCATCTCGTTTTGGCAACGTGTGCGGTCGGGGGGCGGAATTTCCGACGAGAAGTACGACGCGGGGGAGTTGGAGGAGGCCCTGAAGCAGTACTTCGAGGAAACGTGGTTGCGCGATCTCATGCGTCCGTGCCTGATCACCTCGTATGACATCAAGCGCCGGGAGCCCCGCTTCTTCACGCAACACAACGCGTCCGCTGCATCGAAGGACTTCCTGGTTCGTGATGTCGCGCGCGCAACGAGTGCGGCGCCGACATATTTCGAGGCAGCCAGAATCTACTCACGGTCGCGCATTCCGTATCCGCTGATCGACGGCGGCGTGTTCGCGAACAACCCGACCATGTGTGCATACGCGGAGTGCCGCAACATGGACCAGGAAGACGCGGGCGGTCGCATCCGCAACCCGCGAGCGAAGGACATTGCCATCCTCTCCCTGGGCACGGGTGGGAAGCGCAAGTCCTACGCGTGGAGCGAGGCGAAGGACTGGGGCGCGATCGGGTGGATCAAGCCCGTGATCGACATCATGATGGCGGGGAGCGCGGATACCGTGGATTTCCAAATGAAACGGATCTACGAAGCCGTCGGCAAGCCGGCGCAGTACCTGCGCATCGAGCCGGACCTCGGCGACGCCGTCCCCGACATGGACGACGCCAGCGAGGACAACCTGCGCGCGCTCAGGGAGGCGGGAATCGAGGCGGCGGAGGAATACGACGCGAAGTTGAAGGCGTTCGCGAAGTTGCTGCACGAAAATCGCTAGGCGTGCGCGCCGCGCGGTCTCCGCGGAGTCAGGCGCCGGTTCTCATCGCGGACGAGTTGGCCGCACGCGGCGGTCACGTCCGCGCCGAGCGAGTATCGGAGCGTGACCGGAAAGCCGCGAGCCTTCAGTGCGTTCGCGAACGCCTCACGACGCGGTTTGTGTGTGCGTTTGAGTCCCGGTGCGTCCGCGATGGGGTTGTAGGGAATGAGATTGATGTGCACGTCCAAGCCATCAGCCCACTCCGCCAACGCCTCCAGGTCACCGTCGCCGTCGTTGACGTCCGCGAGCAGCAGGTGTTCGAGCATCACCGGTTGTTGCTGGACATGGGTCACCGCGATGACGGCGTCGCGCAACTCGGTCAACGAATAGCGTCGGGCCAGCGGGATGATCCGCTGCCGCGTCGCCGCGCGTGCGCTGTGCAGACTGAGCGCGATGCGGACCCGTGGGAACTGCTCCGCGCAGCGGACCATCGCGTCGGGAATGCCGACGGTCGATACCGATACCTGGCCGAGACTGTGGTGGAAACACTCCGGGTGGGCCAGCGCTGCGAGAGTCTCGTAGAGCGCCGATTCGTTGTGGAACGGCTCGCCCATGCCCATGAACACGATGTTGCGTGCCCGCCGGCCTTCGCCGGCGAGGCGCGCGTTGGCCTGCACGATCTGATCGAGGATCTCGCCGGACGACAGATTGCGCCGCAAGCCGAGCTTCCCGGTCGCGCAGAATGAACAGTCCGCCGCGCATCCGACCTGCGACGAAACGCACAACGCGGTGCGTCCGGATTGCACCCGTAGGATCACCGTCTCGATCTGCAAGTTGTCCGCCGTGTCGAACACGAGCTTCGACGCGCCGTCGATCTTCGAGTCCCGACAATCCGCGAGCTCGAGATGATGAAACCGAACCTCGTCCGAGATGCGGACCCGCACCGCGTCCGGCACGACCGCCAGCGACGCATCCCGGTTCATGCCGTGCTTGAAAAACGCCCGCCGCAACCGCTTCACGTGGATTGTGTCCAACCGCAGCTCCCGCCGCAGCCGCTCCACGCCGGCGATGTCGTGTAGATCCACCATCGAAAACTCGGGCTCTTCCTAGGAGGAAACGCGCCTTTAGTTCAATCCCCCAATCTGCGAAATCCGTTTAGCGTTGACCGTTGCGGTCAGGGACACGCCGGCCTCTGTTAGGACGTACTTCGTGAACTGCTCGTTGCCGCCGCCGGTGCCGCCGCCGCCCGCTGCGCCCGTTTCGCCGACCTTGGCGGCCGCCTCCGCGCCTCCGCCGAAATTCCACATGCCGTCTTTCAAGTCGTCGCGGACCTTCGCGTCGTGGAAGATCACTACGACCTGGAAACGCCGCGCGCCCCAGCCGGCGCCGAGTTGGAACTCGCGCACCTTCATGTACGTCCGTGCGACCGGATCCGCGTCCACGACGACGCCGTACCCGCCGCCCGCTCCGACAACCGGGATCTTGGTGATTGATGTGTCGAACACCGCATACCCCGGTGCGCCCTCAAGCATGGCCTTCGCCTCGGGGTGTTCCTTGAACAGCCGTTCGAGCGTTTCCTTTTCGAGCTTTTGAATGTGGGCGCGTTGTTCGTCCGGGTTCGACCCCTTGACCGAGGCGCATGCAGGAACGAAGGCGAGGGCGAAGAGGAGGGTGGCGGCGCGGTGCATGGGGCCATTGTGCTGCGGCGACCGCTCGGTGGCAATCGCTGTTTTTGCGCGCACCCGGCGCAACCCGCGCGGCTACCATGTCGCGATGCGGGCAACCCGAGTCCATCGTCGATGACGGATCGTGAGCTGCTGAGGCACTTCCTGGCCGCGCTCGCGTATCGCGCCAACAAGGCCGTGCAGGGCGCGCCGGAGGAGTTCGCGGCGTTTCGCGCTGCGGGTGGTGTGCGAACGCCGCAGCAACTCATCCATCACATGAGCGGTGTGCTCTCCTACGCGCTGAGCCACTTCGAGGCGCTCGACCCGTGGATCGGACCGTGTGACAACTTTGCGGAAGAGGTCACGCGTTTCCACGAGACGTTGCGGCGCCTCGGCGAACATCTGGAGAGCGGCAGCGCGTTTTCAGGAACCACGCCGGAGCAACTCTTGCAGGGACCGCTGTCGGACGCGATGACGCACGCGGGCCAGCTCGCGATGCTGCGCCGCATGTGCGGAAGCCCGATTCCTCCCGAGAACTTCCATGAGGCCGCGATCTCGATGCAGAATCTCACCGCCGAACAGCCCGCGCCGAGGAGCCCCGATGAGAAGTGGCTCGACGCGGAGGGGCGACCGCAGGACTAAGGTGGCCGCGCCGAGGACGCGCCGAACCATCGTACGCCCCGGTAGACCCACCAGGCGCGAAGCCAGGACATACCGTCCTCGCGCACGATGATCCGCAGCAGCTGATCCGCGCGCTTGCGGTCCGCGCGATGGTCGAGCACGCGTTCACGCATGAGTTGGTAGAGCGCGTCGTGAACGAGCGAGCCGCGCATGAAATTCCTCGTGTCGATCGTTGGGCCGCTCGGACCGTTCCAAGCGTACTGCGCAGAGATGCGGAGCACGCCGGTGTGGTCCAGCCGCATGTACGGGTTGCCGCCATCGACGTGCGTGAAGTGAGTGTTGTATTGGTATGGATCGATCAGGACGTACTTCCACTTCGGATGCTCGAGCCGGAGATGCTTGTAGTACGTGATTCCGTTGTGGCTTCGTCTCTCCGGCATGACGCGATCCTCCCTGGAGTGCCACCATCATCTCGGCCATGCCGGTCGTCGGCGGAAACTCCCACTCTGCTGAACGACGCCCGCGATCGTCGTCCGCCAGATCGCGGGCCGGGACGGCGCAGCGGCCCGCGCGCTCACCCGAGATGCTTTGCGAGGAACTCGTCGACGTCGCTCGGATACACCCGTGTTGCGCTCCCTTGTGCGACTCCGTGCGCTTCGTTGCGGCTACTTTCCCTCGAGCGCGCCCAGGAACCGGTAGAGATCGGAGTCCGGATCGATGACCAGCGTGTGGTTGTTGCCCATGATCTTCTCGTAGGACTGCAGTGTGCGCACGAATGCGTAGAACGCCGGATCGGTGTTGTACGCGTCGGCGAACAGGGTGGCTGCTTCGGCGTCGGCTTTCGCCACGATCAGCTGCGCGTCGCGGTACGCCTCCGAGAGGATCTCCTTCTCGTCGCGCGCGCGCCGTCCGTCCCACTCCGCCTTCCTACCGCGGCCCTCCGAGCGGTACTGCTCGGCGACGCGCTGCCTTTCCGTGATCATGCGCTCGTAGACCCTTTGCCGCACCGACTCGACGTAGTTGATGCCCTTGATGCGCAGGTCGATCAGCTCGATGCCGAGGTCTTTGATTTTGGGCACTGCCGTGGCCAGCATCTCCGCGATGAGCAGATCGCGGCCCTTTTCGATCTTTTCGCGCACCTCGGGCTGTTCGTCGTTCGTTGGCACCAGGTCGAGTACGCGGTTGGACAGCCGCACCGCCTCGACGAGCTTGTGCTTGCCGATCACGTCACGCACAGCGGAATCGAGGTAGTCGTCCAGTCGCGACTGCGCGCCCTGCACCGTGCGAACCGAGCGCAGGAACAGGAGCGGTTTCTTGATGCGCCAGCGGGCGGTCGTGTCCACCCAGATGAAACGCTTGTCGTACGTCGGGATCTGATTGCGTTCGCCGTCCCAGATCAGGATCCGCTTCTCGAATCGGTTGACCGTCTGCACGAACGGCGTCTTGAAGTGCCAGCCGGACTCGGTGATGGGATCGCCCACCGGGCTGCCGAACTGGGTCAGAACCACCTGTTCCCACTCGTTTACAACGAAAAATGAGGACCAGAGAACGACGATCACGATCAGACCGCCGAGCATCGCTATGGGACCTTTCATTACTTTGCTCCCGAGCTGCCGGCGATCGGCAGCATCTTGAGAACCCCGTCTTCGCTCGCGACGACGATGCTCTTGACCTTGGGGAGGACCCGTTCCATCGTCTCGAGGAACAACCGCTGTCGCGTCACTTCCGGGCTCAACGTGTAGACCTCCACCAACGCGACGAAGCGTGCCACGTCGCCCTTGGCGCGGTTCACGCGGTCGATGGCGTAACCTTCCGCCTCCGCCACTTCGCGTTTCGCGGCTCCACGCGCCTCCGGGATCAACTTGTTGTATTCCTTTTCCGCCTCATCCTCGAGCTGCTCGCGCTCCTGCTGCGCCGCATTGACCTCGTCGAACGCCGCCTGCACCCGCCCCGGGGGCAGGGCGTTCTGCAGCTTGACGGTCACGATCTGCACGCCGGTTCCGTACCTGTCCAAGAGCGTCTGGAGCTTGACCTCCACCTGCTGGGCGATCTGTTCGCGTTGGTCTGTCAGCAGCTCCGTGACGGTGTGGTCGCCGACAACCGCTCGCATGACCGCTTCGCCGGTGTCGCGAATCGTCTCCTCAGGATCCAGCACGTTGAAAAGCCAGGCCCTTGCATCCTTGATCTTGTACTGCGCCACCCATTCCACCGCGGCGATGTTCAGGTCGCCGGTCAGCATGAGCGTCGCGTCGTCACCGCCCCGTTGCGCGTAGGTCGTGCGGCGACCCGCCTCGATCGTGCGGTAGCCGAACTCGACCTTGCGCACCTCCGTGACCGGCACCTTGATCGCGCGGTCGATACCGAACGGCAACTTGAAATGCAGTCCCGGCGGCGCCGACTCGACGAAGGCGCCCAAGCGCAGGACGACCGCTTCCTCTTCGGGTGCGACGGTGTAGTAGCTCGTCCAGATGCCGATGACCGCCAGTGATACGACCACCGACAGGCCGACCGTGCGGGTCACCTCACGAGGGGACCATTCCTTGGAACTCGGGTTCCAGCTGTTCGGGATTTCCATGAGTGGATACTAGCGCGACAGTGGCCGCAGCAACAGAAGCTTGCGGTTGCCGCTCGAAGTCGTCGTTCCTGAGTCCCGCATGAACGTTCGGAAGCCCTGGCAGCCGGGAAGGAGTGCCGGGCCGCACACAAGGACCGCGTCGGCGGCGAGACGGAACTGACGCGGAGGGCCGTACGCTCCGATTACTCCCGGAGTGCGTTCACGCTCCACAATCGGATTTCGCCCCTCTCGTTCGCCGCCGTATCGATGCCACCGCTCGCCAGATTCTTCCCGTCGGGGGAGAACGCCAGGGAGAGGGGTTCGTGTCGTGGATCGTCGTCCGTCCAAAGCAGTGCCTGCGATTCGGAGTCCCAGAGCCGGATCTTGCCCGTCGCCTTGGTTCCGGTCACCGCAGCGAGCAGCGACCCGCCCCTGGTGAACACGACCGCGTGCACGAGCCCTATCTGGTTCGACCGATCAGGTTTTTGGGCGGGCGCAGGAACATCCAGGGTGGCGACGAGTTCACCCGTGGTGGCGCTCCAGACCAAACCACCGTCGTGTCTCATTGCGGCGACGAGCTTCGAATCTGGGGCTGGAAGTGATTCCGATCGTATTCGTTGACCGCGATCAACAACGCGTGATAGCTACAGAAGTTGACCAGCTACTTGCCGACGACTCGGGACAACGAACCACCCGAGCGCGTGGAGAACCCGCGCGTCTTGGCCGCCTCTTCTTCCGACATCGCAAACGGAGCCAATGCAACAGTACGGCCGCCGACGCGACTATCCCACGGTTCATCATCCCGACGTGGAGCATAGCGAAAGGGCGTCCAAGCCTCAATGGCGACACCCTCGCCAAGCGACCCCGCTCCGTGTATGTTCACAGCCATGGGTTACGGGCGAATTACGCTTCGTTTCGGGGCTTTGGTGCTGCTCACAGCCGGTGCGTGCCGGGCCCCCAAGCCCGGGGAGTCTCGAGTACATCGCGCGGCCGCGCAGGACGAGGCCGGGTCCGTGCACGTTGCCGTGTTGTCGATCGCGCCCTGGGAATCGTACGTCGAAGTGTTGCAACCGCGTTTCGAAATCGATGAGGCCGGCGCCCTCGCCGCGGTGATGCCGACCACGGCTTCGACCACGATGCAGTCCCGCGACAGCAAAAAGACGAAGTTCGAATTGGGCAAGAGCATTTCGGCGACCCCGCCGCCGGCGCCGACCACGCCACAATCGACGGCTGGGAAACCTAGCGTGCCCGACGCGCCGTTCACGGCCACCACGTTGACCAGCGATCCGATGTCGCGGTACTGGGCCGCGACGTCGCTGTATCAGGAAGTGCAGATGCTCAGCCGGTACATCGAGGATGCCGCAATCAAACGCGACCTTCAGGCATACGTGATCAGGTTCCAGATCAGCCTCATGCCGCGCGCACGTCGCGAGCCCTATGACGTGTACACGACGATTTCGTTTTTCTCGTCCGACCCGAACGCGCACGTCCCGACCACGCCCGAGCGCGGGATCGACGAGCCGGGTGGATCCGACGCGACCGAGAGTTCGTCTGCGGCACCCGCGCCGGTCGTCATTCCGCTGCTCGTGTCGGACAACCTCGAGGCATCGCTCAGTGCGCGCGGGGACGAAACCGTACGCGGCTTCGGCTTCAACGTTGGATACGGCATTGGCCCGCAGAGCGCGTCGCTCGGACACGAGCGCGAGCGCTCCGACGTGGAACGCGGTGCGGGGCGCGACCTGAACGGTCTGCTCACGCTGGCTCAGGTCACACCCAACACACTGCGCATTCGTCTCGGCGCGATGCAACAGGGCACGACGGAGTGGGCGATGGTTCCGCGCACGCACAACATCACCGTGGTCGTCGCGGTTCCGCCGGACGGACCGCGAGGCCTGCGCATGGGCGCACGCACGGTGATGGTGGACGCAAAGACGGGTGTGGAACTCCCGGGTCGTTCGCCGGCGCGCATCACGGAGCTCTACGAGGACGTCGCCAAGCGCCACAAACTCGGCGACGGCGGGGCGGATCTTCTGCGCAGGTTGTTGCCGCTGGCGCAACAGAACCGGCAGGCGGAATTCTTCGCGCTCTTGAAGCGCGAGCGCCCCAATCAGCGCTACCCGGACGCTCTCTGGCTGGAGGTCGCGTCGATCATCGTCGGCGGGCAATACAACGCCGCCGTGATCGAGCTTCCGCCGCGACCGCCAAAGCCCGTGCTACCGAAACCGCAGGCGGTCCTGGTGTTCGACAACGGACAGACATGCATCGCGTCGGTCCACGGCGGCACGGGAATTTCTCTGCCGCATCTCGATGCGTTCCTGGTTGTACGCGACGGCGATCGCGAGTTGCGCTTCCCGGCGCTCGGATTCGAGCCGGGTCCGGCCGCGCTGCGCATCGGCTTCCCGTCGCTTTTGGCGCTCGGGCTCAAAGCAGACGGCATCTACTTGGAACTCGACCACGGCCGCGCGGCGGACGGCGCGCCGCTACGCGCCGAGTACGAAGAGGTCGTGTACCGCGCCGCGCCCGCTGCGCCGAAACAGCCCGCGCCGGCTGCGAAGTAGCCTGCGACTCAGTCCCCGTCCGCCGCGGGCGGGTGACCGACGTCGAACTGCAGGATCTGCGTCGCCCACCGTGTCTTCTTGACTTTCTTTTTGAATCCTCGTGTTGCGCCGAGCGAGGCCTCACCCAACAGGTTCAGTAGCTCGTCTTCGGTGTCGCTATCGCCACGGGTATTGGCTGTTCTCTTGTCCCAAGTCTGACCGGTTTCCGGTGCCTCTTTCAGGTGGTTGAAGTAGGCCGGTTCGTAGTAGTCGGCGGTCGCGAGCACCTTGATGGACGTGCTGCTCCAAGGCCGTGCGCTGCCTTTTTTCGCGACGGTGTTCACGTCGCCTTCGATCGTGAGCTCTTTTCCCGCAGGCAGCTTGCTTTCGTGCTTCCCAAGCTCAAGCACATCGAATTCGGGAAGACCTTCGGTCTCCTCGAGCCACAGAACCGTCACGTAGAGATCCTCGTCCGCGTGGTTCTTGATCGTCAGGACGACCTCGGCTTCGTGGGGGAAGTGTTGGATGGCCGGGTTGTTCCGCTTCAGTTCCTTGCCCCCGCCTACCAATTTTGCGGTCACTTCGAGCAACCCGGAGTCGCGCGTCAGCGTCATCACCTTGTGGCGCCGGGCCAGGAACAGCAGGTTGGAGCCCAGGAACTTCGCCTTGGCCTCGACACGACGAAACGGCTCAGCGCCGCCATCGCCGGACTCGGTCGGGTCGTGGAAGTGCACCTCGTTCCGCTCGGGGCGGTGGTAGATCGCGACGTTGTAACTCCCGTCCTTCTTCGGCTTTTTTATCTGGCCGGAGTCGAAGAGTGAGTCCATCTCTTTTTGGAGATCCGCCGGGAGCCGTGTCGCGATGCGCACGACATACGAACTCTTGTGGATGCGGCGCAGTCGCCCGACGGCGGTCGCGGGAAGTTCCTCGGTTCGCTTGAGCTTGACGATCGAACTGCCCGCGTCGCTCGACACGACCGTGGCCGTGGTCAACTTCCTTCGGCGTTTCGCCAGGTCGTCGAGGTTTGCGTAGAACTCGACCGTCGCCCCCTCGGCGGCGCCGTGAAGTTCACCGAGCATCACGCGGACCTTCCCGTCCTTCTGCGACTTCACGTCGATCGGCCCGTGTTCCGGTGCGTACGAGTTGCCGAACAGGTGCAGGCCGGAGAGCTGCTTGCTCGCTTCGAACTGCGGCGCCTGCGAAACCACGTGCGGATAGAGCACCTTGAAGCGCGTGAGCACGTCGCGGTGCAACTCGTCGTAGGTGAGGCCACGACGGCCCTCGCGCAGCGACGACGTCAAGACATCCGAGAAACGTCCGTGGAGCTTGCCGTCGCTTCGTTCAGCTTCGCCCGCCTGCTGCACGTCGGCGCACGCCGTGTATTTCACGCTGCCGCGGTTGAGGGCGAAGTCCCCTCCCGGGAAAAGGGGTTCGTCCGCCGGTGCCGGCATCGACTCGCCCGGGCGTGTTCGAATGCCGCGAACCGTGATGAACTCTGCCGCGCGGAAGACCGTCCCGGAGTGGCAGGAGTCCGAAATGAAGATGACACGCGCGCCGGCCGATTCCAGCGCGTTCAGCACGGCGTGGATGTCGTCGTCGCGGATCTCCCGCGTCGCGCCGACGGTCGTGTCCGAAGGACTCCACGTCGAGTCCTTCCCATCATCCTCGTCCTTGCGCGGCTCGACATCCGCAATCTCGCGGCCGTGGCCGGCGTAGGCGAGAACGACGTAGGGGGTTTTGTCCGACTTCGCCTCCGCGAGCTTCTTGACGGCGGTTTTCGTCAGGTCGATCAGGGTCTGCATCGCCTTCACGATGCCGTCGCGTGTGGCGCGCTCGTTGGTGATCAGACTCGTGCGCTCGAACCCGTATTGATCGACCAGCACCCGCCGCAGCCCGACCATGTCGTTGACGCAACCGGCGAGGTCGGGAATCCCGGGGTCCTCGTACTCGTTGATCGCGATGAACAAACCGAGCCGGTCCCAGGCAGCGTCGCTCTCGCCGGTAGGAAAGGGCCGATCCTTCGGTTCATCGCAACAGGCGAGGGGCGCGAGCAGGGAAAGAATCAATGCCCGGGCGATGGTTCCACTTTTCATGCGCGAGATTGTAGCGCTCCGGTCGTCCGGACTGCACGCCGCCTTTCCAGTGCGGCGCGTTGGCAGCGCCGTGGCGGGGTGTGCCACCCGCGACGTATAGTGAGCGCCGAATGCAGGCACTCGAACCGGGACGCGTCATCGCGCATCTGCGTATCGAGAAGGAAATCGGCCGCGGCGCGTTCGGGACGGTCCATCTGGCCCGCGACGAGCTGATCGGGCGGCGCGTGGCGGTGAAGCACCTGCGGCCGCCGTCGGCGCTCTCGCCGGTGCGCGAGATGCGCGAGCGCGTGCTGCGGGAAGCCCGCGCCGTTGGCAAGCTCAACAGCCCCAACATCGCGATGTTGCATCAATTGCATGAGTTGGAGGACGAGGGCTGGCTGCTCGAAATGGAGTACGTGGCGGGGGGCACGCTCTCCGACCTTCTGCGCCGCGACGCGCCGCTCCTCCCGCAGCGCGTGGCTGAGCTGGCGAGCGGAATCCTACGGGGGCTCGGCGCAGCCCACGACGCCGGGCTCGTGCACGGGGACATGAAACCGGGCAACGTGCTGCTGGCGGAAGACGGTTCACCCAAGCTCGTCGATTTTGGCCTGTCCTGGATGGTGGATGACGTTTCGATGTCGCGATCGGGCAGCGGCGGACCCGTCGGGACGCCCGCGTACATGTCGCCCGAGGTGATCATGGGCGCGCGCGGCACCGTTGCGTCGGACTTGTGGAGCACGGGGGTGATGCTCTCCCGCATGCTCGCCGACGAGCTGCCGTTTCCTTCGAACACGCTGCACGAACTCTTCTTGGCCGTGCAAAACCAGGAGCCACGGCCCTTGCCGGACAACGTGCCGGTTTGGTTGCAGGCGCTCATCGCGCGGCTGTTGCAGAAGCGGCCGGAAGACCGGCCGGGGTCGTGCACCGAGGCGTTGGAGGCGTTGGACGCGAGCACGACGGCGGAGCGCATCGTCGTGCCGGCACCCAAGCGTGTCGACGCGGAGCGCCGGCGGGAGCAGTTGCTTGTTGGGCGCGACGAGGAGCGCGCGACTTTCAACGCGGCGTTGGACCGGCTCGACGAGGGCATCGGGGGGGCCGTCCTGTTGAGCGGCGAGGCGGGCATGGGCAAGTCGGCGCTTCTGCGGGTGGTCGCTCACGATGCCGCGGAGCGCGGCTTCTCATACGTGAAAGTGTCGGTGACGGCGCTCGAGGGCATGGTGCGTCCGCTGGTCGAGACGATGTTGGCCGCGATCGATCGCGAGGCGGACGGCGTGGCGCTCGGAACGACGGCACCCGTGACCGCGCTGCGCACGCTGTTGCAGGAGCAGGCCCACGGCGCGATCACTTCACGCCAGCAGGTCGTGTGGGCGATCGAGCAAGTGATCGAAATGCTGACCGAACGGCGTCCGGTCGTGCTCGCCGTCGACAACACACAATATGGACAACCCGAGGACTGGCAGCTTCTGTGCGAACTCGTGAAACGCCTGCCGCGGCGGCGTGTGTTCTTGGTCGTCGGGTTCCGCACGCACGACATCGAGGCGTCGGCGTCCACGCACAGCATCGGCGGGTATCACGAACTGGCGTCGGTGCGCGGCGTCCGGCAGATCGCGCTCGGGCCGTTGACCCAGGAGGCGATGCTCGAGCTGTTGCGCAAACGCGCCGACGTGGAGCAGGTCGATTCCGAGGTCGCCGCATGGCTCATCGGGCAGGCGGAGGGCAACCCGTTCTTCGCCGCGCAGATGCTGAGCCACCTCGTCGAGCACGGCGGCGTCGAGCATGACAACAAAACGCTGGTAGCCGGGCCGAAGTGGCGCAAAGTCGCGATCCCGCACCGGTTCCAGGAGTTGGTCAACCTCCGGCTCGCGGGTCTCTCGGATGAGCAGCGTGAACTGCTCGATACGGCGGCGATCGACGGGCGTGTCTTCGACGCCCAGGCGTTGCAGGCGATTTTGGAGCGCCCGCTACTCGGCATCCTGCGCGCACTGCAGTCGCTCTATCGCGAGCGCAACCTCGTGGAACCGGCCGGTGACGCCTTCCGCTTCACGAGCGGGCTCGTGCAGGAGGTGATCGTGCAGAGCATCGCCCCGGCGTTGCGCAAGGCGATCCACGAGAGCCTCGCGCAGCACTTGGAGAGCCGCGACGACGACGCCCGAGTCAGCCCCGAGCGCCTCGCCGTGCACTGGCACGAAGGCGGCGACCCGAAGCGTGCTGCACCGTACTTCTTGAAAGCCGCGGCCGGCGCTGCAGCGCGCCAGGAGTATCGGCGATCGGTGGATCTCTTTGAAAGGTCGGAAATTGGCCGCGACGTTGAGGATGTTCGGGTCCACGCTGAAGAGGTTCATGCGGTCGCCAGATCCTTCTATGCGCTTGGCCGCCACGACGATGGAGATCAACTTCTCGAGCGTTTGCGGGAATCAGCTCGGCTCGCGGGCGACGAGATCCTGGAACTACGGTGTCTTGTGAGGTACTCGCGCAACCTCTACTTTCGCAAGGGTGCCGCCGCGATCGACAGCAAGGGGCTGGAGCGCGCAACGGCAGTCCTCCCGCCCGGGAGGGGACGAGCCAATGCCTGGTATGTGCTCGGTTTGCTGGCGAAGTACAAAGCGGACCTCGATAGAGCCCGGGACTGCTTCCTCAAGGCCCGCGACGGCTACGCCAATCGAAACGAGTACTCCTCTGTCATCGATCAACTAGCGTCGTTGCATCTCCGTTCCGGTGAGTTCGACGATGCAGAACGGATGTACGGTGAAGCGGCTCGTATGCAGGCTGAACTCGGTCGGCGAACCAACGCGCTCGTAAGCACCGTGAATCGCGCCATCGCATCTTTGGAGCTCGGACGTCTCGATGACTTACCGGCGCAGATCCGACAGTGCGTGGATGGATTTCAGCTCGAGGGCAACCTGCACAGCGCGGCGATGGCCTCCGTTGTGCTGGGAAAAGCTCACTACGCGATTGGCGAAACTGAGCTGGCAAAAGAGCGACTCAGGTCTGCATACGCGATCGCATGTGAACTCGAGCACTTGACGGCTCGGAGCATGAGCGCGCTGGAGTTGGGACACATCGAGGGCATCGGAGGAGATCTGAGTCGGTCGGAGGCGCTGCTCCGCATTGCGTCAAAGACCGCCCAGGAACAGGACGATAGCGAAAATGTACTGCGTGCCTCTGCGCACGAGATCCAACTCGCTTGCTTTTTCGGTCGTACGGACGCGGCGCGGCGGGTGGCAGCCGAGGTCTCGCGCCTTATGGAACATGTGGGGCACGCTTGGATCTCTTACGCGGCGCTGATCTTGGGCGAATCCACGCTCTATGGACTCCCCGCCGAGACCGTTCAGGAGCTCTCCGTCGATTCAGAAACATCGACCGTGCTCAAGGGCCTCCAGGCGTTTGGTCAGATCGATGCCTCGGCGGATGACTTGCTGCGCGCCGCGGAGGCCCTGCGCGGCTCCTTGCCCGGTCCGCGGCGTGCGGCGTGGAAGATCATTGGAGATCTTCTCTGGTCGGAAGCGATGTTGCGACGAGGCGTTGTGACCGAAGCGAGTTCGGAAGCCCGCGCTGCATTAGACGGCTCGCGCGCATTGGGACACGTTTGGCTGCAGCTGTGCTCGCTACGTCAACTCGACAAGATCGAAGAGGCGCCGCACGAGAGCGAGCGCAGCGACCTTCTTGCCACGATCACGCGTGACCTGCCCGATGAGGACTCCGAACGAGTTCGCGCAGTTTGGGGCGACGCGAAGACGGGACCCGAAGACGGGACCTAGTGTCCGGCTCCCACGCGCCTCGTCTGGGTCAAGACTGCCGACGAGGCGCGTTTCTGTAAGCGGAACTTCGGGAGCCAGGACCTAGTCCTGGTGTTCTAACTCCTGCCCGCACTTGTCCCACTCACCGGCTTGGGCGTACTCCAGCGCTTTCCAAACCTCGTTCGATCGCGCGTCGAGGTTCGCCTCGCCCATGTGATTGGGCATCGTTGCGTGGACCGTCAAGCACGCGATGGCCTTCAGGCCGATATCGGGGCGGCCTCCGCCGTACGCAAGCCCCATGATCTGACCCAATGCGTCCTGGCAGTTGAGTGTCGTGCTGTCGGGCGGGCACGGGTAGTCCGGCCATACACCACGCGTCTGCGGATCCGTTTCGCCGCTGCTGCCGATCGCGTAGCCGATCACTCCACCGAGAATCAGCGCGATCAGAATAAGTATCCAAGACGGTTTCATTTCCAGCCCTCCTTCGTGAAGCGACAAGGTTGCCAACAATGCAACAAACTCGCAAGTGTGGATTCCCGGATCGAATCCACGGCGCCAAGCTTCGCCGGAGGCAATGCGAACGCGGTCGAAATCCCCCTTGGACTTCTTGACGCAACCGCGTGCCGAACGATCGCCGCCGCCGGGTCACAAGTCTGGATGGAGTATGGACTTAGACTCCGGCCCCGCGAGACCGACGGCGGGCGCGCGAGATGGGGAGCCGCCGCGGGCGATCCGACTTGACGCCGTACGCTTCGCGGAGCAGACTCGTGGACGGCCCAGCCCGTGCAAAGTCGCGTGCCGTGCCGTTGGAAGGGAAATCGAGTTGCCCAATCGGGCACGCGGAATCGAGGTGAGCCATGGCGAAGAGGAACTCCACCGAGCTGGGCGCCTCGCGTTTCAAGGTGCAGCCCAAGCTGCGCATGATCGCGAATGGCGACACGGATGTGAATCTCATGCGCGCGGACCACTGCGCGTCGGTATGCGCGGCTAGCGCGAAGATCGCGGAAGGCGTCGCGCTCACGCGAGCCGAAGCGGCCGAAGAGCACGTCGCGCCGCCCAAGTTCAAGAAGCTGCGACGGTTCTCGTCGAACGTGACGACCAGCGTCCTTGTCACGCTGCGGAGCGAGGCGGCCAAAAAGAAGATCAAGGGGGAAACTCTTCGTGAAGGCAGCCAGGTCACCGCAACGGTGAAATTGAGCGACCTTGCCGACGTCGCGGGTCGCGAGGACGTGGTGAGCATCGAGCTCGGCACGCCGCTTACGCTCCCGCATCCGCAACTCGGCGCGGCCGGTGGGGCACCGTCGCAAAATGGCCGCCGCGTCTCGAAGCTCGCGAATCACCACAGGGACGGCAAGGGTGTCGTGATCGGGATCATCGACGTCAACGGATTCGACTTCGCGCACGAGGATTTCAGGGAGGCAGGCGGCACACGCTTTCTGCGCATCTGGGACCAGGGCGGAAGGGCGCGCAAGAGCCCACGTTCTTTCGGGTACGGCGCCGAGTTCGAAAAGAAGCACTTGGACGCTGCGATCAAGTCCGAAGCGTCCCTTCACATCGCGGCCCACGAAATCGAGAGACAGTCCCAGATCGCGCGGTCGTCCCACGGAACGCACGTGGCGAGCATCGCGGCGGGAAATCGCGGCGTGTGCCGCAAGGCCAAGATCGTCGGCGTTCTGATCGACCTGCCCGACAGTGAAACCGATCGGCGGCGCTCCTTCTACGACTCCACGCGTGTCATCCATGCGGTCGAGTACATCCTCCGGGTCGCGGCGAAGGAGGGGCTTCCCGCCTCGATCAACATCAGCCTCGGCACGAACGGTCACGCGCACGACGGATCCAGCGCTGCGAGCCGATGGATGGATGGGCTGCTGAGCGTCCCCGGCCGGGCCATCACCGTCGCCGCCGGCAACGCCGGGCAGGAAGCACCGGAACGGCCCGGCGACTGGGGTTACGTCCTCGGGCGGATTCACTCCAGCGGCCGCATTCCGTTGGCCGGTTCGAGCAGTGATCTCGAGTGGCAGGTCGTCGGCAACGGCATCTCGGACCTCTCGGAGAACGAACTCGAAATCTGGTACAGCCCGCGCGACAGTTTCGAGGTCCAGATCAAACCACCGGGCGCGCCATGGACGAAGTGGGTCCAGCCGGGTCAGTTCCTCGAGAACTCACCGTTACCCGACGGTTCGCGAATCAGCATCTACAACGAACGCTATCACCCGAGCAACGGAGACAACCACATCGCGATCTACCTCTCGCCGTTGTTTTCCAGCACGAGGGTCAAGGGCGTGCGGCCGGGAATGTGGGTCGTGCGCATCCGTGGGATCGAGGTCAAGAACGGCGTGTTTCACGCTTGGATCGAGCGGGACGACCCGCGCCGGCTCGGGCCGATCGGCGGCCGGATGGGCTGGTTGTTCCCGTCGTTTTTCTCCAAGTGGTCGAACGTCGACAGCCACTCGATCAGTTCGATGGGTTGTGGCGAACGGATCCTCTCCGTTGCCAACCTGACGGATTCGGGCGCACGCGTCAACGTGACGAGCAGTCAAGGACCGACACGCGATGGGCGGACGAAACCCGAGGTGGCGGCCAACGGCACCGACGTCGTTGCGGCCAACGGGTTCGATCCCGACGCCAAGTGGATCCCGATGACCGGCACGAGCATGGCCAGTCCCTACGTCGCCGGCGTTGTCGGGCTCATGCTGACGCTTAACCCGACGCTGACCGCAGCGCAGATTCGCGGGATCCTGCGCCGGACGGCGACACCGCTTCCGGGCTCGACCGGGTCTTGGGACAACGCCGCGGGGTTCGGTGCGATCGATCCCGGACGATGCGTGGAAGAAGCCCACCACGCCATCTCGCTGAAAGAGGTGAAGTCATGAGGCTGCGAGTCTTCCGCGCCGAGAAGGGCGATTGCCTTCTCGCTTCCGATGACAAGAAGCGTCACATCCTCATCGACGGTGGCATGAAGAGAGCCTTCGCCGCGCACGTCGCGCCGTTTCTGGGGAGGATGCGAAAGAGAAAAGAGAAGCTGGACCTCGTGTACGTCTCGCATGTTGATCAGGACCACATCTCCGGTGTCCTGAAAATGATGGACGACGAGATCGAATGGCGCGTGCACGACTTCCAGAAGAAAAGTGGCAACGCGGCGCACAAGAAGCCGACGGTGCCGCGTCCGCCCAAGGTGCGGTCGATCTGGCACAACGCATTCCACGAGCAGCTCGGCAAGAACTCCGGGCCGATCGAGGACATGCTCGCCGCCACGGCGACGGTGCTGTCCGGGGACGAGAGCGAAAAGGGCCAAGACCTCTCGGAGTCGCTTCGCAACCTGGCCGCGAGCAACCGGGAGGCGATCCGGCTGTC
>JAZFYD010000136.1:0-24997 GCA_036443405.1 Planctomycetota bacterium | reverse complement strand
CGCGCCAGTAAGGCCGAAAGCCGGTCGCCGAAGGCCTCGCGCAATTCCGGCAGCGGACCTTCCCCGGTCCACAGCGCCGTCAAACCCTCAGCATGTTCGTACACCTCCTTCCAAGACACGCTGCTCTCGCCCTTTTTGCAGCGGCGGCGCCCCTTCGTGATCAGTCGTGTGAGATTGGCGTACCCGCCGCGATCCTGGGCGAGCAAGACGATACGTTCGCCAGCGTCACCAGTTTTTGATGTGGCGCCGGTTGCGACCGTGATGTGCGAGCCGAGGATGAGGTGCACGCCGAGTTCGCGTGCGCGCACGTGCGCCCGCACCACGCCGTATACCCCGTCGCGGTCGGTAAGCGCCAAGCTCTCCAGGCCGAGATGGTGCGCGCGCTCCACCAACTCGGCGGGGTGGCTCGCGCCCTCCAAAAACGAGAAGTTGCTCTTGCAAAAAAGCGGGGTGTACATAGTTACTGGCCCAACGGCTGACGCCGTTGGAGCGCTGTACGCGGCCAAGCGACGGGAGGTCGGACGCGAGCCCGCCTCACTCAACCCTTCCGTGCAAGTACCAACGGCGGCGCTGGGTGTCGCGAAAGACCCAGAGCCACTCCTCTTTCCGGGTGCGCGCGAAGTAGTAGTTGCGATGTTGCTCCACGCGCCACCAGCCGCCCGAGAGCACAAACGGTCCCTGCAGCTGATCGACGTTGGCGTCGTCGCGTCCGCGAAGTTGCCAACCGTCCTCTTCGTGTTTCGGCCGGTGGGGGAGCGCGTAGGGCGTGGCCCGCATGCGCCGGATGAGCGTGCGCCGGGTCAGGCGCGGTTTGGGTTTTTGCGGCAAGGCCTCCAGTGGTTTCCAGAAAAACGATCCCTCGGGCAGATGCCCTTCGCGCAAACCGGCGTGCACGACCGCCTGGTCCCCGAACTCCGCGCGCAGTTTGGCGAACACACGCTTTTGCGCCGCCGGATCGCGCTTTGGCCGCTCCGCGAACAGGTCGAGTTGCTTTTGCGTTGCCTGGATCCCCTGGGCCGACACGGCCAGCTCGGTCACGCCGGCGCGAAGCCGTAAAGCCTCCAACCGCAACAACACGAGGTCCATGAGCTGCCGGGCGTCCAATGTCGGTTCCGCGGGACGTAGTTGCTCGATGCGTTCGTTTGGGTCGAGATCGTTCGCCCTCCGCTCCAGCTTCATCTCGAGCACGAGCACGGCCAACGCTTGGCGCCGGTCTGCGAGCTTTTGCAGGATCGGATCGAGCAGCCGTTTGATGCCGAACATCAGCCGCCCGACGTCACGCTCGCTTTCTTCGAGATAGATCCCCTCCCGCAGCGGCTCTTCGAGTTCCGCTGCCTGGACCGGAACGTGTTTCTGGCCGCGCGCCGCCTGATGCAGCGTGTGTGCTTCTTTGCCGAACCGGTCGCGCAATCCGTCCGGCGGGAGTCGAATCAAATCGCCCAAGGTCATCACACCGAGCGCCAGTAATGCGTCACGTACGTTGGGCGGGAGATGCAACCGGTCGAGGCGCACGCCCTCGACGTACTCGTGCTCCTCCTCGGAGGTCTTCAGCACCCACGCGCGCGAATCGCGCAGCGAGCGCACCAACGCATAGGTCGCGAACCGGTCGAAACCAACCACGACCGCCGCCCACAGGTTTTCCCGCTTGAGTTTTTCGCGGATGCGCGAAGCCCACTTGCGCAGGGAGGGAAAGACCAAATCGAGCCCGCGCGCGCCGAGCCAGAACATGCCAGGCTCTTTCTCGTGCGGTTCGACCTCGGGTCCGAAGTCGCGCAAGATCCCCGTGATTTGCTCCACGCCCTCTTTGATCTCTTTGGCCGACACCACGCCCGCGCAGAGATCCGCAGCCAGCGCAAGGCCGGCGGAGTAACGCATGCCGGGCAGGATGCCGCACGCGCGTGCGTGTTCGTTGAGCCACAGGATCCGCGCCAGCGGTTTGTCCTCTTCGACCACCGCAACAGGGCCGTCCGCCCATTGCGGTTCGCGCTTTAGGAGCAGCTGAAGCGGAAACGCTTTTAGGTCAATGCAGGCCAGCCGGTCCACCGCAGACCTCCTTGTGGCTCCAGCCGGGCGCGCGCCGCTTGTCTTTCAGGACCTGCAACTCGCAGGTGAATTCGTCCGGACCGGTTCTGCGCCGCACGGCTTGGGCGCGCAGGGAGACCAGCGACCCGAGCGACGGTGCGCGATCCGGTTTGTCCGTGAGAAACAAGAGCGCCGTATTGTGTTTTTGCGCGAGACCCAAAAGCCGCGAGAGCATGCCCATCGCGATCTGCAGCGACCCTAAATCCAAAACCAACAACCCGAACCCACCGGATCGGACGAGTTGATCCGCAGCGCGAGCCATCGCGCGCTCGTAAGCGCGGGGCCCTCCGGTTCGAGAATCCCTGGTTCGAGAGCGTGGCTCCAACGGCGTCAGCCGTTGGGCAGAAAAAATGCGAACGACGGCGAGGGCCGTGAGGTCCACGCCGCCGTTCGCGACGTCGGGTGGAAAAAAACTCTCCGTATGCGGCGTGATCCAGGCGACGGGTTCGCCCAAAAGCTGCGCCTGGCGGACCAGCCCAAACGCGGCGGTCAGCGCAGACGAGTTCTCCGAACCCGAGAGTTCGACCAAGCGCCCGGCCAGGCCGCTCAAGCTCCACTCCGACGGCGCCGTCGGCTGGAGCGATTTCCAGTTACGTAATAAAGCGGATGTAGATGCGGCAAGCGACGACATGCATGTCCTCCCAGATTCATGCTGCGGTCTTTGTTCGTTCCAAGATCCGCCATGCGAATCCCTCTCGCTCCAACGGCGTCAGCCGTTGGGCCAAAAATAATGAAAGGCGCTTCAACGCCGTCAGGCGTTGAGCCAGTAACACTGAGGGCGTCGAACAGATCCCTCTCGCTCCAACGCCGTCAGGCGTTGGGCAAAGTCACAGGTATCGACGCACTTCAATCACTTTCCCTAAGAGATGGAATTCCTCCGGGTCCGGGACGATGGTTTCGTAATCGGGGTTGGCCGGATGCAACTCGATGCGCCGGCCCTTTTTCTGGAAGCGCTTGACGGTGGCTTCGTCGCCGACCAACGCCACGACGATGTCGCCGTGGCGTGCGGTCTCCTGTCGGTGCACCAACACGAGATCGTTTTCCAAGATGCCGGCGTCACGCATGCTGTCGCCGCGCACGCGCAAACCGAACAGCCCCTCTTCGCTGGAGCGATTCGTTTTGCTCTCGACCGGCACGTATCCCTCGAGGTCCTCCACGGCGGTGTGCGACGGTCCCGCTTGCACACGGCCGAGCACCGGCACCATCGTCGTGACGAGCCCGCTTTCCGAACCCGGCATGCGGTACCCGCGCGCGCCCGCGACCTTTTTGAGCCGGCCGTCTGAGACCAGCCGCTCTAAGTGCTCGCGCGCCGTCTGCACCGCTTTGAACAAAAACCGTCCCTGGACCTCGCGCACCGTCGGTGGCCTGCCCTCCAGCAGCCGCATGCGCATGAAGCGATAGATCCGTTCGCGTGTTTGGCCGGCCGGTGTTCGACCCATGGCGGTTCCTCTCTGACTTAGTACCAGACATTTGTCTGGTATACGAGGGGGGGCTGACAGTTTTTGCGTGGGCCACGAAAAAATCCGAATGCGCAGCGGTCTGGGTGGGAAAAGGGGGCCATGAAGCCGGGGGTTTTGAGCCACATCACCTGGATCTTTTGCGGCGCCATGATTGCGGTGCCGTTTCTCCTGTTCACGGAAGACGCGGCGCCGCGTGAACTCGTGGCGCTCGCGCTGCCCGCGTTCCTGATCTTTGGCGACGTGCTGGTCTGGGCGATGCGTCGCCGCCTGGATCTCGGCGCCCTGCGCTGGCTGCAGTTTTTCAGCGGCTGGCTCTTGGCGGGCGCGTTGATGCTCGCGTTCGCGTGAACGCCTATCGCAGCGCGAACTCCGGCGGACGGCCGCCACTGGCACCCGGTCGTCCACTCAGCGACAATCTCTGCAATGAAGGTCCACGACTCGATCCTCGACGCCATCGGGAACACGCCGATGGTGCGGCTCAACACGATCGGCCGGCGCACCGGCTGCGAGTTTCTTGCGAAGTGCGAGTTCCTGAATGCCGGCGGGTCGGTCAAGGACCGCGTCGGACGGCGGATGGTCGAGGAGGCGGAGAAAGCGGGGCGCATCAAACCCGGCGACACGTTGATCGAGCCGACGAGCGGCAACACCGGCATCGGCATGGCGCTGGCGGCGTCGGTCAAGGGTTACCGCATGATCATCACGATGCCGCAGAAGATGAGCCGCGAGAAGCAGGTCGTACTCGAAGCGCTCGGCGCGGAGATCGTGCGCACGCCGACCGAGGCCGCGTGGGATTCGCCCGAGAGCCACATCGGAGTCGCGGCGCGATTGGCGGAGATCCTGCCGAACGCGCACGTCCTCGATCAGTACAGCAACGCCGACAACCCCGACGCGCACTACGACGGCACCGGCAAGGAGATCGTCGAGCAGGTCGGCGGCAAACTCGACGCGATGGTGATGACGGCCGGAACCGGCGGCACGATCACCGGCATCGCGCGGCGCATCAAGGAGGAGATTCCCGGATGCGAGATCGTGGGTGTCGATCCCGAGGGGTCGATTCTCGCGGGGCCGGGACCGATCGGCACGTACAAGGTCGAGGGCATCGGCTACGACTTCATTCCCGACGTGCTCGATCAGGGCATTGTGGACCGTTGGTACAAGAGCCGCGACCGCGAGTCGTTCCTGACAGCTAGACGGTTGATTCGCCAGGAGGGGTTGTTGGTAGGCGGGTCCTCCGGCTCGTGTGTCTGGGCCGCTCTCGAATACGCCAAGGAGGTTGGGCCGGGCAAGCGCATCGGCGTCGTGTTGCCGGATTCGGTGCGCAACTACATGACGAAGTTCCTCGACGACGCGTGGATGCGCGAGAACGGTTTTTCCGAGAGCCGTTGGGAGACGACCACCGTCGGCGATCTTTTGAGGTCGCTGCCACCCCGCGAGGTGTTCACCGTCGCGGTGGACGAGACCGTCGCGGTCGCATGCACGCGCATGAAGGAACAGGGCGTGAGCCAGCTGCCGGTGGTCGACAACGGGCAGCTCGCCGGCATCATCAGCGAGACGGACGTGTTGGCGCGCATCGTCGGCGGACGCGCGTCGCTGGAGAGCACGGTTGCCGAAGCGATGATTCGCGAGGTCGAGACCGTGCACCTGGACGACGACGCCACGCAACTCACGAAGGTGTTCGCGGACGGTTTCATCGGGATCGTCGTCGACGACCAGAACAAGCTGCACGGCGTCGTGACGCAACTCGACCTCGTCGACTTCCTGACGAGCCACGTGGAGTAACGACGGCCAGCCGCTCCGGCAGGGGCTCTGCACATGAACGAGATCGGACAAAGCGAGGGCGGCCGGCCGATTCTCGCGGCGGCGCTTGGCGACGGGCCGCAGCGCGTGTCGCTCATTGCGGGTTGTCACTCCGACGAGCCGGTGGGGCCCGAGACTTTGCGGGCGCTTGTTTCCGAACTCTCAGGCAACCCCGCGCACCCCTGGCTTTCGCGCTTCACGTTTTTCATCGTGCCGCATGTCAATCCCGACGGGGAGGAGAAGAACCGCGCCTGGGTGGATCGCTGGCCGGACCCGGCGGCGTATCTGCAGCACGCGTTTCGCGAACCGCCCGGGCGCGATCTCGAGTTCGGGTTTCCCTACATGCGCGTCGAGAACCGTGCGGTCGCGGGGTTCCTGTCGCCGCACGCGCCGTTTGTCTTGCACATGAGCCTGCACGGGATGGGGGTGTCCGAGGGCGCGATGCTGCTGATCGAACGCCACTTCATCGACCGCACCGAATCCCTGCGCGCGGACTTCGCCGCCGCGGCTCGCGCTGCGGGTCTCGGTCTGCACGACCACGATCGAAAGGGCGACAAGGGTTTTCGCTACATCGGCCCCGGCTTCACGACCACCCCCGAGGCCCCCGCGATGCGTGCGCATTTCCTGGCCATGGGCGACGACGCGACCGCCGCGTTGTTTCATCAGAGCTCGATGGAGTTCGTGCGCAGCCTCGGCGGCGATCCGCTCTGTCTCGTGACGGAACTGCCGCTGTTTGTCGTTGAAAACCCGGCGCCGACCCCCGGCGTCCCGCAGGCGTATCTCGATTTCCGCGCACGAGTTCCCGATCTGGCCCGCCGCGTCCACGCCGGCGAGTCCATCCAGGCCGAGCTCGACGCCGCCGGTCTCCGCGCGCTCGACTTCGACACCGCCAAGCGCCTCCAGCACGAGACGATCCGGCTCGCGCTCGAAACTCTCTGAGTCATTCCGCGTCGTTCGGCACCTTCTGTTGCAACGGAAGCTAGCGGACGCCCCCTTGATCCAAGTATCCTCCCCGTCACGGGAGCGGACATGAGACATCTGACGTTGTTTGTTTTGGTTGGGTTGGCGATCGCGTGCGGCGACAAGAAGGCGAAGCCGGAAGTCGCCCGGCCGGTCACCGTCTTCAAGCTCGAGCAGATCGAGCCGGGTAACGAGGCCGCGCTGACCGGCTCCGTCGAGCCCTATCGCGAGGAGGCCATCTCGTTCGAGGTCGCAGGCCGCGTGGTCGGTGTGGTCGACATCGGTGACTCCGTCACCGGGTCGCGCCACGACGGGAAGGGCAAGATCCGCACGCCCGGTACAGCCGTCGCTCTTATCGACGACACCCGGTACAAGCTACGCGCCGCCGGGTTGGCCGCGCGCGTGGCTGCCTCGCGGAAACGCCTGGAAGCGCAAGATGCCGAGGTGGAAGTCGCGAAAGCGGATCTGCAAGGGGCGCAGGCGCGGCTAAACAGCGAAAAGTTCAACGTCAAGGCCGCCGAGGATCAGATCCGCGTGGCGGAAGCCGACGAGAAACTCCAACAAGCCAACCTCAAACGTGAGATCACGCTGCGGGATGATGGCGCCGGCACGCAACAAGGCGTCGACACGTTTCAGAAGCGCTACGACTCCGCGGTCGCCGTCGCAGAGCAATCGCGTTCCAATCTCGAGTCCCGCCGAAGCACGTACGATGCCCAGGGGTCGGTCGTGCGAACGTCCGAAACGACGATTGACTTGAAGCGAGCCGAGGCCGGTGCGACCGAGGCCCACATCACGGAACTGGAGCAAGATCTGGCTGAGGCGGAACGCGACGTTGCGGATTGCATCCTTCGCGCGCCTTTCAGCGGACGCGTCACGGCGGTCCATGTTGCCCAGGGTGCGGTCGTGACCGCCGGGCAGCCGATTCTCACGCTGACCCTGATGGATCCCATCAAGGTCGTGGTCGCCGTGTCGGCCGATGTCGACCGCCAGATCCAGTGGGGCGATCCCGTCAAACTCAGGCCGCGCCACCCGACGGATCCCACCGGCAAGCGCGAGGACGTGTTCGCGCGCGTGTTCGAAAAAGCCGAGGTCGGCGATCAGGCCACACGCAGTTTCCGCATCGGCCTTCTCGTGCGCAATCGCCGCATGGAAGCCGGTGGCGATCGTGCGGAGCTTCCGGTCATCGCGATGGCCTTGCCCGTGCGGCACGAGACGATCGACGGCAAGAACCGGGCGTTTGTGCCGGTCTCGGCGCTGTCCAAGCAAAACGGTAAGACGTACGTCTACAAGCTCGCCGGTGTTGTCGGGTCGGTCATCCGAGTCACGGGTGTCGTCAATCCGGAACGTGTCGAGGTGAAACTCATCGACGAGTTCTCCAGCTATATCCGCTGGCGATACCAGCGGATCGAGAACGAGGACGCACTGTCGGAGAACGACGTTGTTCTGCTCGATGCGCCGCCGGGATCCGAGAAGGGCGTGTACATCGGGCGCAACGTTTGGCTGTTCCGGCCTGGCGGACTCGTGCCTGTCGTCTTCTCGCTGCTCGCGAGTCCGCGCGGCTACTACGTGCCGGTCGACGCCGTGCGCATGCACGAGGGACGTCACTTTGTGTACGTCGTGGACAACAACCGCGCGCGGCGCCTCGAGGTCACGCCAGCCGAGTCGTTCGGCGACCTGCGCCGGCTCTCCGGGGACGGGTTGAAAGACGGCATGGAGATCGCGCTCAAGGGTGTGCACCTTCTGGATGATGGTGAGGCCGTCCTCATCGTCGGACGCGAGACCCGCTGATGAACTTCCCCAAGTACGCCATGACGCACCGGCCGATCGTGTACGCGGCCGTGGCGATGATCCTGTTCGCGGGCATCTCGAACTTCTTCACGATGTCGAGGCGCGAGGATCCGGAGATCGTGATCCGGAGCTGCCTGATCATGACGCAGTGGCCGGGTGCGCCGTCCGAGAAGGTGGACGAGCTGGTCACCGACCTGATCGAGAAGCAGGTCAACCAGATCGACGGCATCAAGGACATCATCTCGGACTCTCGAGTCGCGCTTTCGGTGATCCAGGTCGATCTGGCGGACGAATGGCCGGCGGGCGACATCCCGCAGCAGTGGGACGAGGTGCGCGCGAAGGTCAACGACATCGTGGCGCAGCTTCCGGACGGATGCCACAAACCGTGGGTCAACTCCGATTTCGGCGACGTGTACTCGAGCTGTTACGCCGTGTTCCAGCGGCCGCCCGAGGGCGGTTGGACGCCGGAGAACGAGCGCTACCGGTACTCCCCGCGGCAGCTCGAAATCTACTGCGAGCAGATCGAAGACGAGTTCCTGACCCTCGACGACGTTTCCAAGGTCGATTTCTGGGGCGTGCAGTCCGAGCGCATCTACGTCGAGGTGGATGCGGCGGATTGGGCGCAACTCGCGTTCACGCCCGATCAGCTCGGGACCTTGTTCGACGCCCAGAACATCATCTCCCCCGGCGGCCGCATCGACACCGAGCGTTCCGCATTTGCGTTCACGCCGACCGGTAACTTCGAGTCGGTGGAAGAAATGCGTTCGCTGATCATCGGACGGCTCGGCTCCGTGGTACCGGTGCGCGTGGACGACGTCCCGCTCTCCATCGAGCGTCGGTACGAGGAGCCGGCGGTCGCGACCGCGCGATATGCGACCGCCGACACCGCGGGCGAGCGTTGCATCATTGTCGGCGTCGCGATGAAGGATCGCCGCAACATCGTGAAGATGGGCGACGAGCTGACGGCCAAGGTCGCCGAGATGACGGGGACCGCGTTCCCCGAGGATCTCGCGATCGAATTGGTCAACGACACGCCGCGGCAGGTGAAGGTCCTCGTGTCCGACTTCGTCGTGAACCTGCTGCAGGCGATCATCATCGTCCTCGCGGTCGCGTGGTTGATGATGGGGTGGCGGCCCGCCGTGATCATGGGGACGGCCGTGCCCCTCTCGATGATCGCGGCGATCGCGGTCACGACGTTTTTCGATGTCGAGCTGGAGCAGTTCTCGATCGCATCGCTGATCATCGCGCTCGGCATGGTCGTGGACAACGCGATCGTCGTGTCGGACAACTCGATGCGGCTCGTCGCGGAAGGCAAGCCGAAGATGGAAGCGGTGATCGAGGGGGCGCAGGGCCTCGCGATCCCGATCCTGACGTCGACCGCGACGACGATCTGCGCGTTTCTGCCGATGGTCACCATCGAGGGATCCGCGGGCGAGTACATAATCAGTCTGCCGATCGTCGTTTCCTGCACCCTCGCCGCGAGTTATTTCGTCGCGATGCTGGTGACGCCGATCATGTGCTTCTTCATGCTGAAAACGCCCGAGGCGGGAGCGGAAGTGCAAACGGACGACGCGGCGGGCGACGGCGGCCGCTACGGCAAGATGCTGTACTGGTGCCTCGATCACAAGGCGATCGTGATCGGCGGCGCGGTCGTGGCGTTCATCGCGAGCCTCCAGCTCATTCCCGTTATCGGTTCGCAGTTCTTCCCGCCGGGCGAGCGCGATCAGGTGTTCATCGACATTTGGCTGCCGGAGGGCGCGTCGGTCGAGGCGACCGAGAAGGTTTGCAGTCAAGTCGAGGACGTGCTGCGCAAGCACAGCAAGGGCAAGGACGGAGAGGACCGGCTTTCGAGCGTGATCTCGTTCGTCGGCACCGGCGGCCCGCGCATCCTGCTCACGCGCAACCCCGAGGCCACGTTCCCGTACTACGCCTTCATGCTGTGCAACACGACCGATAAGAAGAAGTCGTTCGAGTTCCTCGACGACGTGCGGCCCGAGCTCAACAAGATCCCCGGCTGTCGCATCATCGCGGAGCCCTACATGCTGGGGCCGCCGGTCGATCCGGTGACGTTCCGGATCACGTCCGACGACCCCGACGTGCTGCGCGAGAAGGCGGAGGAGATCGTTCGCCTGTTCAAGGACGTTCCGGGTGCGTACGCGGTCAACAACAACTGGGGCACGTTTGGCTACCAGGTCACCATCGACATCGATTCGCATGCCGCCAACCTCGCGGGAGCGACGAACGAGGACGTCGCGTTCACGATGAACACGCTGCTTAACGGCGCATACCTGACGACGTTCCGCGAGGGCGATCACACGGTTCCGGTCATGCTGCGCACCAAACGCGGCAGCCGCAACTTCGCGGACACGAAGGGCATCTACATCACCGGCCGCGACGGCAAGGTGCCACTCGACAACGTCGCGGAGATGGAGACGACGTGGCAGCCGGCCAACATCGCGCGGCGCAACAACCGGCGCACGATCGAGGTGAGTTGCCGAGTGCACGCGGGTGTTTTGCCGAACGCCATCGCCGGCGTGCTCGAGCCGAAGATCAAGGCGGTCGTCGATTCCATGCCGCCCGGGTCGTTCTACGAGATCGGCGGCGAACTCGAAAAGACGAAGGAGAACGGCGCGCGCGTCGCGGCCGCGGGTCTCATCTCGCTGTTCCTGATCATCTTCACGCTGATCGTGCAGTACAACTCGCTGCTCAAGCCGATGATCATCCTCTTCACGCTGCCGCTCGCGTTGATCGGCGTGCTGATCGGACTACTGCTTTCCGGTGCCGCGCTCGGATTCATGCCGATGCTGGGCGTCCTGAGCCTGTGCGGCATCGTCATCAACAACGCGATCGTGCTGATCGACTTCATCGAGGGGCAGGTCGCGAAGGGCACGGCGTTGCGCGTCGCGGTGGCGCAGGCCGGCCGCATTCGCATGAAACCGATCGTGCTGACGACGCTGACAACGGTGGGCGGGTTGCTGCCGCTCGGGTTGTTCGGCGGCCCGCTGTGGGAAGGCATGGCCTACGGCATGATCGCGGGCCTGGTGCTCGCAACCTGCCTGACGCTGTTCATCGTGCCGACGCTCTATGTGCTGATGGCCGAGAAGTTCGGAATGAAGGTGGGGTAGAGGCCCTTGCCCTTGTCCTAGACCCTTTGCACTCGACCCTTTTTCTCTGTCCTCCGCCCTTATTCCTCCTTGCTTGGGAAAGGGCGAAGGGACATAGGAAAAGTGCAAAGGGTCAAAGGTCTAGGACAAGGGCAAGTTCAAAGGGGACCTACAGCGGCTTGCGCGCCCGGAAGTTGATCTCGACCGTTCCGTAAGACGCCGCGTAGGACGCCGGGCGCGGGACCGCGAACGGGCTCGGGCTCAGGCTTGCGGCGGCGCGGCCTTGCCGATCCAGCAATCCGCGGTCGAGAGTTCGCTGGCGCCGGCGGCCTTCGCGTACAGGAAGAACTGCATGCGGTAGGCGGTGAGGGCTTTGAGCACCGCGTTCACGAGAAACTCGCCGAGGGTGCACTCCTCGCGCCACGGCATCATGCAGGGGCCGTCGAGCGGTTTGTCCGCGAGTTTCCCGGCCTCGTCCCGAAGCATCGTCATCTGTGCGTCCATCTCGTCCGCAAAGTTCTCGGCCGTTACCGCCGAGGTTCCTTCGTGCATCACCATGCCGCGGTCCCAGGTGTTATCCACCGCGTAACACATCGGCGCGGCCGAGGCGCGTGTCACGTACTGCATCAGCTCGAGCATCGTCCGTTGCTTTTCGGTCGGGCGGTACTCGAGGCAGTTCGCGGGCAATCTCGTCGCGATGTGTTTGATGATGTTGCTCTCGTGCTCGCACGAGTGGAGGAGTTGTTCGAGCGTGATCATGCCGAGATCCTACCCGGCGCGCGGAGGTGTCGACGTCACCGCTCGCGCGTGCAGTGAAAGATATCGCCGGCGGCGGGGGTGAGGCCCATGCGGGTTCGGCCGGCGTCGTCCGCCAGATCGGCGGCGCGTGTGACGGTGACCTGGAATCCCGCGGCTTCCAGGCGGTCCTTGAAGTCCGGGCCGTAGCGGCGAACGTGATCGTCCTGGCCGTAGCGGCGGAGGCGCTCGGCGGGGTCGGTGATCGCCAGGTCCTCTTCTGTTTGCGCTACGGTCACGGGCACCAACAGGATCGCCCAGCCGGACGGTTTCAACACGCGATGGAACTCGCGCATCGCGGCATGGTCGTCGGGCACGTGTTCGAGGACGTGGCTGCAGTAGATCACGTCGAACGACGCGTCGGGATACGCGATCTTGGTGACGTCCATCTTCACCATCGCGCGCGGGTTGCTGAGATCGGCCGTTAGATACGCGTCGCCGAGGTGCGCGCGAAAGATCGGTTCGAGGGCGCGCTCGGGGGCGACGTGCAGGACGGTCTTCCGGCTGCCGTCGAAGAGGTCAGTGTCTTTGAGATGGAGCCACAGCAGACGGTGGCGTTCGACCGACCCGCAGCGCGGGCAGATCGCGTCGGGACGTGGCGTGACCTCGCCCCACGGGTGGAAGCGGGCCGACGATCCCTCACACACCGGGCAATATCGGGCGTCGCCGCGGTGTGCGAGGCCGCGTAGCGCGTAGCGCAGGCGGCGGGGGAGGAGATCGGCCAAGGGCATCGGTTGCAGCGTGGATTGTCCAGACGTTTCTGACAGGTCCGAGGACGATGCCGGATTTCCTATGATGCGGACGATGAAGAACACCGACCCCCGCATCGACGCCTACATCGAGGACGCGCCCGAATATGCGCAGCCGATCCTGATCAAGCTGCGCAAGCTCTTCCATCGCGCCGAGCCCGCCATCGAGGAGAACATCAAGTGGGGCAACCCGACGTTCGAATACCAGGGCATCGTCGGCGGCATGGGCGCGTTCAAGGAACACGTCGCTTGGGGTTTCTGGAAAGGGAACGCGTTGAAGGATCCGTCGGGGCTTTTCCCGGACGGCGGCAAGGCGAGCCCGTACGCGATCAAGGTGTCGACGGTGAAGGAGCTGCCCGCGGACAAGGTGCTCGTTGCTTATGTCAAGGAGGCGGTGGAACTGAACAGGAAGGGGGTGAACGCGTCGCCGTCGTCGGGGAAGAAAAAGTCGGCGAAGCCGCCCGCGCGCACGCCCGCTGATTTGGCAGTGGCGCTCAAGCTGAAGAAGAACACGAAGGCCAAGGCGACGTTCGACGGCTTCTCGCCCTCGCACAAACGCAAGTACATCGAGTGGCTCACCGAGGCGAAGCGCGAGGAGACCCGTCAGAAGCGGTTGGCGACCGCGATCGAGTGGATGGCCGAGGGCAAGCCCCGCAACTGGAAGTACATGAAGAAGTGGTAGGCCGCTAGACGCGCTTGGCGATGTCGCCTTCGCGGATCGTTCCGGCCTGCACGACCTTGGCGTTGACGCCGCGCAGGCAGAGTTCCTTGCCCAGCGGCGAGTTCACGAACTTCATTGCGTCCAGCCCGAAGCGTTCCACGAACTTCTTACAGCCGCTGTGCGGCTGGGCCGTGATCTCGAGCACCGCGTCGCCGAGCGCGAGCTGCGTGCCCGCCGGCAGGTTTTCCTTGCTCAGGTCCAGATCGATGTAGAGCTGATCGCCGGCGAGAGGCCAGCGTTCCTCGGTCTGCGCCAGCAGCGCGATCACCCGCGCACCCATGATGTTGATCTGCATGTCCGCGTGCGAGCTTTTGTCGGGGGTGCGCGAGCTGCCGCGTGTGCCCCAGTTGTCGCCGACCAATCCGACGGCGGTGTCGAGCTCGCCTTCCGCGAGCACTTCGCGCTCGCCTTCGGCCGGGCGTCGGACCATCATCTTCAGCTCGCCCTCGTCGGTGGGCGCCCGGCGAAGCTCGTCCAGCGCCGCCTCGAGCTCTTGCATCGACAGGTGTCTCACGTCACTCATGCGCGCATTGTGCGCCACGGTCCAAGGGCTAGTTCGGGTTATTCACGAGGCGGGCGTGTTGCTTCAGCACGGTTAGACGAAAAGGCCCTTCTGTACGCGCGGTCTACGTTTGAAGTTCGGAGAGGCAAAGAACTCGGCAAGCTGGGCCGTCCAGAACGCTGGTCTTGTGAATAATCCGGGCTAGGGGATTGGGCGGGGAGAGGAAGAAAACCACAGAGGCACGGAGACACGGAGGCGTTGCAGCGCGGTTCGTGTCGGCTCCAGTTCGCTGAGCTCTTGTTTCATCCGAACGTGGCGAACTCTCGGCCACGTCCCCGCTGACCCGCGGAGACTCTCGAATGGAAAAGAGTGCCCGGCGTCCGGCCGACGTTTCGGCTCCTCTGCCGGCCTCCGTGCCTCAGTGTCTCTGTGGTTCCAAAAACGAACCAGCAAAGAGCTAGCCCGGGTCATTCAGTCGAGTGCCGAGAGGCAAAGAGCTGTCGGCAGGCTGGGCCGTTCAGAACGCTCGTCTTGTGAATAATCCGGGCTAGACGCACTTCGCGAGGATCGCCATGTCGCTTTCGAACGAGTCCGGGCTTAGGGGACCGAACGAGAAACGGATCACGTGGTCCAGCGGCGACGGCTCGCCGTCTTTGCGCCGCATGTCGCACAGGCGCCCGGGCAGGATGCCCGCTCCGTACTCGAACAACCGCTGATTCAACTCGTCGCCCGTCATGCCGCCGGGCACGCCGGCCCAGTGATAAAACCCGCCCTTGCCGGTGAACAGCTCGAACCCAAGCGCGCTCAGCCCCTCGCCATAACGCTTGCGCTGCATGGTGAAGAACGTCGCCACCGCCTCGCGCGCCTGCCGCACGCGCTCCAACTCGAGGAGCTTCGTCACGTAGAGCTGCGACGCACGCGACACGCCGCCCATGCCGAACGACGAGTAGTTGCGGAAGATCTCGATGTGCCGCTTGGCTGCCACCGTCCACCCGACGCGCATACCGGGCACCTGCAGCCCCTTCGTCGCCGCGCCGACGACGAAGATGTCCGTCTCTTCGATGTCGTCGATGTAACGAAGTGCGCTCTCGGGCCCCGGATCGCCGTAGAACTCATACGCCTCGTCGATCAGCGCGCCGCGCCCGGGCATGCTGCACGCGGCCACGAGTTCGCGCAATTCCTCGCCGGTTAGCGCGACGCCGGTCGGGTTGCACGGGTTGCTCTTCAAGAGCATGACGCGGTTCGTGCCGGGCCGCTGCTCGACGATGCGTTCCGCCGCGCCCGGCCGGAAGCGATTGCTCGCGCGGCTCTCGATGTAGCTGACCTCGCGCTTCAGCAGTCTCAACAAGTCGTAGTACGGCGTGTACTCCGTCTCCTCGATCGCGACGGTCGTGTCGTCGAGCAGGAACGCGAGGATCGCGAAGATCGCCGGACGGCCGCCCGCGAACACGGCGACGTTGTCGGTCGTGATGTTGGCGCCGTAGAACTCGTTGTAGTACCCGGTGATTGCCTCGAGCAGCTCGATCTCGCCGGTGGCTTTGGGGTACTTCAGGTCGGTCGGCCGCAGCGTGATCTGGTCGGGCAGCGGGGGGCCGCCCGGAATCTGCGTCGTCAAGGGGTAGCCCTGCGCCCACGGATGCGTGCCGGGATCGCCCATGTACTTGGACGTTGCGTCGGCGAATTTGAACAGGGTCTCGTAGACCCCCATCGGCGGGAACGCCTTCAGGAACATGGTTGTCCTTTTGTGGCTGCGTTGTCGAACCGCCGCATACGGTACTCAATGCAGTGACCGGTTTCGCGGTCCGCGCTGCGGGCGGCGCGCCCAGTCGGCCACGCTAGGCGGCGCCGTCGATGCTCACCTCCACCAGGCTGCAGCTTTTCGCGTAACCCAGCGTGCGTTTCACGACGGGGAAGAGGCGACAGACGGCCATCGCGAGCGCAAGCTCGACCAACCCCTCCTCGCCGTATCGCTCGCGCATCTTCTGTCGCAGATCCTCGTCGTCGCGCGCCTCGACCACAGCCTGGGCGAACTGGTACACGTTGGCGAGATCCAGCGGCAAATCGTCCGGCTGCTGTGCGAGCACGCTCTTGAGCAGGGCGGCCGACATCCCGGCCTTCCTGGCCAGGTTCACCTCGATCTGGACGCACGAACCGCAATCCTCGTCGCGCGTGGCCACGAGCCTGGCGGTGAAGTGCGCATCCACGGGCAACACGCGCCGGTACTCCGACAGCGGCAACACCTTGCCGAACTTGAAAAACGCGCGCAGCGAAGTGCGCAGGATGTGGCGCACGTAATCCAGCGACGCGCCGAGTTTTCTCTCCTCGCGAGCGAGCAGCTTCAGGATGATCGGTTTCAGCATCCCGCCATGCTACGGCGGGGTGGGGCTCCCACGCGCCTGTTACATTGCCGTCGTGAGTGGGAACCCGCCGGCTATTCCCATCCTCGAGTCCGAGCGCCTGAGTCTGACGCTGCCGGATCCGGCAGCCGCGCCCCGCGTGGTCCGCTATCTCACGGACAACCGCGAGCACCACGAACTCTGGAGCCCGGTCCCGCCCGGCGGGTTTTTCACGGAGGCGTATTGGGTCGCCCGGTTGGAGCAGGCGCGCGCGGAGTTCGTCGCGGGCAAGTCCATGCGGTTGTTCGTGTTCGGGCGCGGCAACACCGGCGGGCCGGTCCTCGGCACGTGCAACTTCAGCCAGTTTGTCCGGGGGCCGTTCCAGGCGTGCTACCTCGGTTTTGCGCTGGATCAGGCGGCGGTGGGGCGCGGCATTATGCAAGAGGCCGCGGCGCGCGGGATCGCATACGCGTTCGGCGAACTCGGCCTGCACCGCATCATGGCGAACCATGTGCCCGAGAACGAGCGGAGCGCCAAGCTGCTCGAGAGCCTCGGCTTTGTGGTCGAAGGCCGCGCCAAGGACTACCTGCACATCAACGGTGCGTGGCGCGACCACGTGCTGACATCGCTGACGAATCCGGCTTGGATGGGGACTCCGGCGAGTTAGCGAAATTGCGCCGTTTGTGACGCTACGTCTCTTCCGGGCCCGAGTCCAGCGCGGGGGGGGCCCCGCCCGACTTCACGTGCAGGTCGCGCTGCGGGAAGGGGATCTCGATGTCGTTCTTGTTGAACGCCTCGAAGATCGCGAAACGAAGCTGGCTGCGCACGCCGTTTCTCCTGTCGGGGTGTGAGATCCAAACCAGCAGATCGAAGTCGAGCGAGCTGTCGCCGAAACTCATGAACTGAACGTCGGCCGCGGGCTGCTTGCGGACCTGCGGGTGCGCGTTACCGACCTCGAGCAGGACCTTCTTCACGAGCTGCGTGTCGCTGCCGTAGGAAACGCCGACGCTGATGCGCAGGCGGATCTTCGGGTCCTGGTGGCTGTAGTTGATGACGGACTGCGTGATGAACTCGCGGTTGGGAACGAGCATCACGATGTTGTCGAGCGTCTGCACCGTCGTCGCGCGGATGCTGATGTGTTTCACAACGCCGTTGGTATCGCCGATGCGGATCGTGTCGCCGACCTTGAGCGGCCGTTCGAACAGCAGAATCAGGCCGCTGATGAAGTTGGACACGATCTCCTGCAGACCGAAACCGATGCCGACGCTCATCGCCGCCATGATGTACCCGAGGCTGCTGAGGTCGACGACCTGGCTCGCCGCGAGCAGCGTGCCGGTGATGAGCAACACGTAGCCGAAAATCGTGTTGATCGTGTACCGCAGGCCGCGGTCCAGGCCGGTGCGCGAGAGCACGAACTCCTTGAGCGCGAGCTTGGCGGGGCCGGTGCCGCCGACAAACACGATCAGGATGATGATGCCGACGAGCAGGTTCCACCACGTGACCGCACGTTCCGCGTCGCCCTGCAACGGGAGCGGCACGTCGAGAAGTGTCTCGATCCCCGCGGGACCGTCCGCGGAGACAATGGAGAACGCCCAGAGGCCCGCAAGCGCGAGGGTCAGCTTCAGGAAGTACCGTCCGGCACGCAGCGCGGCCTCGCGTCTCGCGGCCATGCCCGGTCCACCGTCCTCGGGGAACTTGTTCGTGATGCGGTACTCGATGACGCCGGAGCCGAGGCGGTGCAACACGGCAAACGCCACCACGACTCCGATCGCCGCAACAAGGAACTGCGTGATGGTGCTGACCAGGAGGTCGAAGCGCATCGCGCTCAGGACGAGTAGCGCCGGCACGAGCAGGACCGCGAGGGGCCGGATGTATTTGACGGCACCGTGATAGAGGCGCGGGCCGATGCCTTCCCTCGCGGGCACGAGGTCGTCGAGCAGCGTGCGTCGAAGGAGCAGGCTGAAGATCGAGCCGCCGACGACGACACTCAAGAGAAGGCCGAGCGCCTCGCGCGGGCCGCGGTTTTCGTAACCGAGATGGTCCATCGCGGCGAGCACCGGCAACACGATCATCGCGACGAGAATGAGGCGGCGGGACGCGCGCCAGAGGCGTGCGGCGGCTGCGGGGTCGACCGGCAGCGAGAGGCGGTCGCGCGCTTCGGGCGCAAGCAGTTCGCGCAGGATTGAGCGCAGCAGGAAGAGGCCGCCGAGGATCTTGGCGAGGGACTGCAGAAGCGCTTCGATCCGCGTCGGCACATCCGGGAGCGCGATCGAAGCCGTGTACGGCACGGCGAAGAGCAGCGCGGCGAACGCGAGGTCGCGTATCAGCAACGCAACCGTCGCGGTGGCCCGGCCGCCGACCTCGCTCGCGGCTTCCATGCTGGTATCCGCGGCCAGTTGAGCGCGCGCGAATCGCCGCGCGAGGGCGCGCCAACCGAGAAAGAGAAACGCCACGATCAGAAACAGGATGGCGCCGAAACGCAGCAGCGCGTTTTCGTGTTCGGCGTCGGAGGCGTATTCCTTCACGTATCGCGTGTTGTCCGCGACCCACGACGGCAACGCGCTGACCTCGGTGATGCCGTCCCAGACCGCCGTCCAGCTCAGGTGGCCCTGCCCGCGAAGGAAGAGGTTCTTGCGGCGCAACAAAAGCAACAGGTCGAGGCGGGCGCTGTGCACGCCCTCGTTGACGGTGCGCAGATCCTGCAGCGCGCGGAGCACCGGTCGGATGGCTTCGTCCTGCGCCTCGAGCACCACGGCGCGTTCGGTTTGGATCCGGTCCCACGCGTTGCGGTCCGCCGTCGAGAGTTCGCCGGATTTCTCCGTCGCGCGCAGCTCGGCAAACGTTGCGTCGAGCAGGGCACGATCATCCTGGGCGCGGCCGAATTCCTCTCGCAGCGTGGACATCCTGTCCGCCAGTGTGTCGACCAGCCTGTGGTGGTCGTCGGTCGCCGATCGCTCGGCGAGCTTGCGCATCAGAGTCACGACCTGGTGCGTGGACGGCGGTCCCACCGCGTCGTTGTCGTCGGCGTATGCGGCTTCGATGGAGTGATGCTGTTCGACCAATGCGTCGAGCTGCTTGCGCGCCGCGGCCAACTCCTCCGCCACCGTCTGTTCCAGCGTGCGCAACTCGTCGAGGCGCTTGGACCGCACCTGGTTTTCCATCTTGGCGCGGGCCCGCGCCGAGGGAGGTTCCTGCGCGCCGGCGGGGGAGGCCCAACCCGCGAGTGCGAACGCGATCGCGAGGGAAACAACTACGGGGCGGGCCAACCAACGCACCATGACAATCTCTCCGTAGCGCGATCATACGGATGCGGCGAACGCGAGTCGATGGGGGGACTCGGCCGTGATCGCGATTGCAGGAATTAGTGGATTTTTGTGTCGTTGGTGGCGAGGGTGGTCACGGCCGGTCCCCAACGATCGGCAGACACGATGAACGAACAACGCACACTGTTCGGCGTGCTGCGAACCGGAAGGCCCCGAACTGGGCTCGGCAAGTGGTCGCTCCGTTTGATCTGCGTCTTCTTCGTACTGTTTCCCGCTTGGTTGCTCTGGGTAAGCCTCGTGCGCATGGACCGCCCGGACTTCTGGTCCGACCCCGTACACGCCGTGCTCATCATCTGCGCCGCCGCCGCCGCCAGCGCGAGCGGAGTCACCGGCGCCCTGGCGGTGCTCTGGAAACGCGAACGGTCCCTGCGCGTGCTCGCCGCCACCGCCGTGGGTTGTTTCGTGCTGTGGTGGACCTTCATGGAAATCGCGCACCCGCTTCCGTGACGCCTACTGGCGCATGCGCGAAGCGACCTGCCAGGCGAACCTAGCCGGGCCCTGAATTCCCGATAAACTGTCGCGTTCCGCACGGAGAGGTGCCGGAGCGGTTGAACGGGCCGGTTTCGAAAACCGGTGAGGTCGCAAGGCCTCCGCGAGTTCGAATCTCGCCCTCTCCGCCACTTCCCGCACGGTGCGCGGGAAATCGCCCGCGTGCCGTGATGGCCAATTCAGGCCAATCAGGGACAGATAAGGCCAGGAAGGGACAGCTGCGGGTGATACCTGGGGTGATACGGATTGGGCGGGGTGATACGGGATTGGGGGCGCTGTCCGCACCGAGTTTGGACTTGAACCAGCGACCCCCTGTTGTCGATCCGTTTGGGATCCCCACCAGCAATAGCGCCGAAGGTGAATTGGCGCGCAACCGGTCGCGGATCTCCGAAAAAGTCACCTGGCACCGTATCTCCCACTGCCCGACGCCGACGTCCAACTCGACGCAGGATTAGGTTAGAGTCCGTTTCGGAAAACTGTGGCACGGCGAAGATAGCGGGGGACGCGTTGCATATCTCGACGTTGGGAATTCGGAACTTCAGGAACTTCAGGAACGAGACGTTCCGGTTTGCCGAGGGTGTCAATACCATCGTCGGCGAGAACGGTTCGGGCAAGTCGAACGCGCTGTATGCCCTGCGATTGTTGATCGACGATCGCCTTGCATACCGTTCGCAACGCCTCCGCTCTACAGACTTTTGTCGGGCGCTGCCGAGTTGGAAGGGCCACTGGATCATTGTTTCCATCGGCTTTGAAGACCTTGATCCGAGCGAAGGCTGCCAGATCCTCCGACATCAGGTTGGTCACATGGGTGGGACGCAATCAGGTGCGCTCACCTATTTTTTTCGTCCGTGCATTGAGATCCGTCGCGAACTCCACGAACTCACAGTCGATGGCGCGGATCAAGCCGCGGTGCAGGCGTACCGCGAGACAATCACCGATGACCGCTACGAAGCCGTTTTGAGTGGTCGTGCAGCGGCCGATTTCTGCGACGACGATGTTTATGAGTCCGTTGTAGGCGTTTTCGAAACCGGCACTTTCCCTGATCCCGATGACGACGACGCCGCTGTGCTGGGTGTCCGCGTTTCACCTATTCATCGCGAGATAACATGCACGTTCGTCGAGGCACTACGCGACGTGGTCGCCGATCTGCGTGGCTACAGGAACAACCCACTGCTAGATCTGTTGCGTGGTACCGAATCTACTATCAGCGACGCCGATGCGACTGCCATCGGCGACGCGGTCACAGGCCTGAACACGCAGATCGCTGGGCTTAGCGAAATTCGTGACATCGCGTCGGGCGTTCGGTCCACACTCCGTCGAACTGTTGGCGGCACCTATTCCCCAACGATCGACATCGAGTCATCTCTACCGGCAAACATCGATCAGTTGATGCGCCGCCTTGTTCTGCGGGTTGGTGACACCATCGGGGCGGACTACCGCGGAGACGTTGCCGAACAAGGTCTGGGCGCTGCGAACCTGATTTTCTTGTCGCTTCGATTGCTTGAGTTCGAACTCAAGCTGGCCGGAGACCGCGCGGCGCACTTCCTCCTCATTGAGGAGCCTGAAGCGCATCTTCACACCCACATTCAAAAGACGCTCTTCGAGAAGTACTCCGATTCCGCGACGCAAGTTTTCGTGACCACTCACTCCTCCCATCTGTCGTCGGCGAGCCAGGTTAGTCGAATGAACGTGCTTGCGCGCGCTGGGGGGGACCACGCGAGCGTCTATGTGCCGTCGAACGGCTTGGATGCGGACGAATGTTCACGGCTCGAACGCTACCTTGATGCAGTTCGCAGCACGCTCTTGTTCGCAAAAGGGGTCGTGTTGGTGGAGGGCGACGCGGAGCTGATTCTGATTCCTGCACTGGTGAAAGAGTGCTTCGGTGTGTCCTTGGACGAACTTGGCATATCGCTTGTCAGCATGAGCAGCGCATTCTTTGATCACGTAGCCGTCCTGTTCCACCCCGATCGGGTTCGTCGTAACTGCTCGGTCCTGACAGACCTTGACACATCACTCTTGGATCTACCCGCCGACAAAGAAGACGACACGCCTAAGCAAGAAAGTTCCAGGCGCTCTCAGAAGATCGGCGCTAGCCGCCAAGCGCGGTTGACGGCCTTGAGTGATGACAACGAGCACCTCGCCGCGTTCTTTGCGCACCACACATTTGAGGTCGAGTTCTTTCGCGACAACCAGGATGCTGTTCGCGGCTTGATTCCTGTCGCGTTTGCGTCGCAGGCACGTCGTCAGACTTCGGAGGAGCGGCTTGCCAGCGATCAAGCCTCGGTCTACGGGGCAGAGGTCCTGTCGCTCGCAACAGCGATCGGCAAGGGTTGGGCCGCTCTGCTGCTGTCAGAGTTGATCGGGCCCGACGCCACGATCCCCGAGTACATCGTGCGTGCGCTTGAGTTTGCGACAAGACAGAGCCTCTCCGAGAGCGCGCTGTGGTCGATTGCGCGCTATCGCTGCGCCGCGCTCGACCGTCCGATAACTCCGGACGAGGAGCAGGGCGACATCGCGGACTTCCTTGACACGTTCGCGACTGAGTTCCCGGGCGATTCATTCTCGCTGTTCGTTACGGTCGAGTAGCCCGTGGCAAAGAAGCTCAACCCCCAGCAAAGCGATTGTGTTTCCCACGACGGGAGCGCATTGGTCGTTGCGTGCCCCGGGAGCGGAAAGACGAGAGTGCTCGCTCATCGGGTTTCGCACGAACTTCATCGCCTGGAGTCGAGGCGCGGCCTCGTCGCGGCTCTGACATTCACCCGAAAGGCTGCAGAGCAGATAACATCCCGGCTAACTGGCCTAGGGACGAAGTCCGATCGCGTCTGGACTGGCACGATCCATTCTTTCGCTCTGGATTGGATACTGCGGCCCTACGCGCCCTACTCCGACCGACTCCGTCGCGGCTTCAGGCTTGTCAACGAGAGCGAAGAACGGCAGCTTCTCCAGACGTTTCGCACTCAGCATGACCTAGGCCCCTTTGTCCCTCTCCTCAAGGGCTTCGACCGCGACGGCGCGTTAGTTCCTCAAGACCCCGACCCTCTCGCCGCTGCGACGGCGTATCACGCGCACCTGCAAGCTTCGCGCCTAATCGACTTCGATACGGTGCTGTTTCTGGCGTATCAACTGCTCATGACCGTGCCAGGGATCGCCGAAACGCTCGGTGCGATGTTCGGTGCGATATGTGTTGACGAGTATCAGGACACTCAAGATCTTCAGTACGGGATCCTCGCCGAGATCACCACGTCGTCCAACGGCGGGTGCACGCTGTTCGTTGTCGGTGACCCGGATCAGGCAATTTACACGTCGCTAGGCGGCGTCGCTTGGTCCTCCAATCAGATCCGTGAGTCGTTTGGCCTTCAACAGCTCGACGAACTGCCACTTACCGGGAACTACCGATCGAGCCAGCGGATTATCGATTTCTTCACTCACTTCTCTGATCACGAACAACCAATCGTGTCCCTAGCTGACTACTCGGCAGAGCACGGCTCGATAACATTCGACAATCAGTCTGTCACTCGTGCTCAATTGCCAAATCACATCGGGCAGCTCGTCGTCGACCACATTCAGAGTGGCATTCCTCCCAACGAGATCTGTGTCCTCGCGCCGCAATGGCGATTCGTGGTGCCAATGGCGCGCGAATTGGCAGGACAGTTGCCTGCAGTTCCATTCGACGCACCCGGCCTCTCACCTTTCCGAGGCGAGTACGAGAACGTCTGGTTCAAGTTGGCTAGGTTGCTGCTGACTGATCCGGAGCCTCGTCGGTACAGGACACGCCGTCGATGGGCCGCCGACCTTGCGCGTGAGTTTGAGACCCTCACCGGTATTCAACACTCGTACTCGGACCCGGCAACCCTACTCAGATGCATCAACGCCATCTCATCTGACGAAGTTGAAGGGTGCGCGTATCTCTTGGACGCTTTCGCGCAGACTCTGACCAACCTGGGCATCGACATCGAATCGCACGACCGCCTACGCCAACTCCACGCTGCATTCTTCGACGGGGCGCGCGCCAATCTCGCGAACGCCGACTTCGGGATCCCCGATACCGTGTCGGCGTTTCGTCGTTGTTTCGGTGCCTCAACCGGAGTTGTCATCGATACGTGCCACGGCATCAAAGGGCAGGAGTTTGACGTCGTCATTTGTTTCGGCTTGCTCCGCGGTCGAATCCCGAACTGGTCCCGTATCATCCCGAAGACGCCTCTCGATTCTCTCGTTTCACCCGAAGCAGAAGCTAATCGAATGCTCTATGTGATCTCTTCCAGGGCGAAACGACATCTTCACCTTATCGCTGAGCATGGCCACGTAACGGCGAATGGTGTTCCTTATGACACTACCTACGAAGTTCCCGAGGGTTTTGCCTACGACGTCCTCTAGCTTCAAGTATCGACTCGAGCGCCCCGCCAGAGGCCGCGAGGGGGGCGGCGAGTTCGATCATCCTGTGCTTGTTCTCCGTCGTCTCGCTTCCCTGCTTCATGCCCGTCTCCATTGCCGCTAATTCTCTTCGTCTTGAATTCCGGGCCGGACCCGATCCGTCCCGTGGACTATTTCCTCAAGTTATCAAGACACCGGCGACCTCGCGGGGCGCTGAACGCCCGCGCGTCCGTCGCCGTGGTGAACTCGCATTCGTGGGGTCCTTGGACTCCACACGGTTGTACGTCAACGCCCCCGATCCGGTCGGACCAATCAAGAGGACAGACCGACGGTGCCCATCGGAGCGTCGCTGGAGTTTCGTTCTGGGCTACGATTGCGTCCCTAATCCCGTCGCCCGTCCCACAGCCTCTGCCATTCGCTCGAATTCTCCAGGTCGGACGTGTGAGTAGTGCCGGGCCATGTCGACCGTCTTGTGCCCGACCTGCGCCGAGATCGCGAACGCATCGAAGCCGAGGTCGCG
>JAZFYD010000135.1:0-2749 GCA_036443405.1 Planctomycetota bacterium | reverse complement strand
CGTGTTGGATGAGTTTGCGCGCCCGGTCGTGCCCGAGATCCTCCAAAACGCGAAGGGCGCGTTCGACGCGCACGACATCGCGGGAGTGGACGCGCGGCTCCTTCTCGTCGTCCGCCCGGCTCTTGAGCAGCAGCTTGATGCGGCGGCGCACCTCGGCGGACTGGTCTTGCCCGAGCGCGATCATCAGTTGGGGCGGTGCCGTCGAGAGCTGATCGCGAAGGTACTGCTGGGCGGCGTTGCGCACACCGGCGCGCGGCGAGCCGAGCAGCGCAACATAGGTTTGCAGGCACGCGACACTGTCCGGAGGGACGTCAAGGCGCGCTTCGAGAAACGCCATCGCGAGATCGCCGCTGCGTTGGAAGCGTTGCGTGGCCTCCCAGAGCCGGAACGCGTCCGTGCCGGCGAGGTCGTGCCACGAGGCGAGGAGTTCCGCGTGGGTCGGATTCACCAGGATGAGCGGGTTCCTATCGAGCGCGAGGTCGGAGGTGCCCTGCTTGTCGCGCGGCGTGACGCCCAGTTGGAGTTCGCGAACCCGGTGGAGCGGCACCGGCACCACGCCGAACTTCGGGGAAGCGACGCTCACCGCTCCGTCTCCGATCCCGGAGAAGCGCCCCCAGAGGCGCGGGCCGTCGGTCAAGCGCACCATCGCGTTGTACTCGGGTTCGATGGAGCGGTCCTGAGAGTAGCGTCGTCGTAGGACGGCTCGTTTCGTGTGCGCCTTTACGATTCGCTTCGCCGGAATCGACACCAGGCGGCGGGGCGCGACATCGAGGTAGACGTTGAGCGCGCCGTTCTTGAGGCTCTGGAATCTGGCGCCGACCGTGTCGCCGTTGTCGAGGTGGACGCTCCAATCGCGCGCCCAGTACACATCGGGCTCGAGCTTCGCTTCGTTGGTCCCGTCTTCGCTCGCCTGCGCCCAGATCGGGGCCGCGGAGCCGATCACGAGGAGAAACGATGTGAGCACGCGCAAGGGGGTTACCGGAGTTGGAGCGCGTTGATGAGCAACTGGTTCATGTGCGCGCTCGTTTCGTAATAGTCCATGCCGATGACGATGACCCAGCCGCTTCCGACCTTGCGGCCGACGATAACCGCACCGCGCGTTGTCTTTGCGAGCACCGTGGCTTCGAGCGTGGGGCCGATCGCATAGCACTTCGTCGCATTGAGCGCCTTGAACTCCGGTCCGATCGATCGGGCGAGCGCGGCCCTGTCGGGCTCGAAGACGACCGTTTGGTTGTCCACCGGCGCGACGACCGAGATGTCGATCAGGCCAGCGTCGCGCAGGAATTTGGCGTGTTTGTCCACCGGAGCGAGGAAGACGATGTTGTGCCCGCTGCGCAGGTAGCGTTCGGCCATCGGCTTGAACTGCTTGGCGAGTTTCGACGTGCCCGCGTTGTCCGAATCCGGCCAGTCCTGCAACTCGGGGACGAGCATGGACCGCGATCGGTAGAGCTCTTTCTTGAACTTCGCGTCGAAGGCGTCGGAGAAGTCCTTGACGACGACCCACTTCCTCCTTGTGTCGGACTGGACCGCGCGCACAGCCTTCGCGAACTCGTCGTCGCGATCCGCGTAACGGCCCCATGCCAGGATGCGCGCCGATGTGGAGGCGGCGGTCAGGTCGCCCGGACTGCCAAACGTGAGTTGACGGATGTGTGCGAGCGGGAGGTCGATGCGCTGGCCGCCGCGTAGTTCCAGGGAGAGCCTGTTGTTTTGAATCTTCGGCGCGGTCCCGCCGAGGCGGGTGCCGTTGTCAAGCGCCAGGGCCACGGTGTGGTGCCGAACAGATTGAGCGCGAGTCGTGGCGGGTTCCCCCGGCGGCAAGGGGAACGCAATCGAGTCCACCGCGGAGAATGCGCAAGTGGCGTTGAGCACGGAACTCGTGATGTGGAGACGGCCGTCCTGTTCCTGCTCGAGGTGGCCGAGCAGGCGATCGCCCTCTGTCGTGAGGATCACGTAGCGGCCGAGTTCGCCGATGGGCGGGTCGCCATCCACGCTCGTGCGGCTGAGGGAACCGACGACCGAGCGCGGCAGCCGGACCTCGCCGACCCCTTCGGCGGCGAAGTGGACCTCCCCGAGCGTCAACTTCTGCAGCTTGCCGAACAGCATGGATCCGTCGCGGAGCACCAGCGTCTCGACGTTCTCCGGGCGCTGCTCGCGCAGTCCGACCTCGCGGATCGCCTCTTCGAGTTTGTCGAGATGCACCTCGACCGGCGCGGCCGGGGCGACGTCCCAAAGCAGCGAGAGGCGGCCGCGTTCGAGGCCGTGGAGCTTGCAGCGCATTGTGTCGCCGTTTAAGAACGCGAGGATCCAACGGTCGTTCCGGTCGCTGTCCTTCACCGGCTCGATGTCCTCTGCGCGGCCAATGCCGCCGAGCAGGAATACCGCCGCCGCGATGATCGCAGCGCGTGTCGCGATTTGACCTTTCACTTGCGCCTCCTGGGCCGCCATTCTCGCACGCCCCCGCGTCTTGGACGCGACCGGGGAGATTACGCTTCCGGCCGGTGGGTCGCGCCCGCGGCTTGGCCGGTCTGCACGCGCCAGAGGGAGGCGTAGGCGCCGTTGGCCGCGATCAGCGCTTCGTGGGTGCCGGATTCGAGGACGCGGCCGGCTTCGAGCACGTGGATCTTGTCCGCGTTGCGCACGGTCGATAGCCGGTGCGCGATGATCGCGGTCGTGCGGCCGACGGCGATGCGCTCCAGCGACCGCTGAATGGCGGCCTCGGTTTCGTTGTCGACCGAAGACGTCGCTTCGT
>JAZFYD010000134.1:0-2315 GCA_036443405.1 Planctomycetota bacterium | reverse complement strand
TACCAAGGACTTACGGCTGCGAGTTGTCCATGGCGTCCATAGTGTCCATGGAGTGTTGAAACTTGCGTAGCAGATGCGTAGCAGCGGGGCGGGGAGTCACCGGTTTTCGAAACCGGCCCGGTTTGCGCGAAACCCCCGTATCTAGGCGGTTTTCACGCATCGGCTGCGCGCCCGTATCACCCGTGGTATCACCCAACTCTCGGGTTCGGAGATCGAACGCCCACTCCGCGTGACCGGAACGCCTCGGCGGGCTGTTCAACTTCTACTACAGGAAGGCCGCGTGAGTTTTTTGACCATACGGGTTCGAATCCCGCCCTATCCGCCAACAAGCATCAACCGCCACTCAGGGCGCCACACCGCAGCGCAGCACCGCCAGAGCCGCGCGGGCGCCATCGAGGGCCGCGCTCATGATGCCGCCGGCGAAGCCCGCGCCTTCGCCGATCGGAAACAGGTTCGCGAATCCTTCGGCGCGGAACGTCTCGCGGTCGCGCGGCATGCGTACCGGCCCGGAGCTGCGGGACTCGACGCCGACGAGCACGCCTTCAGGACCCGCGAATCCGTCGATCATGCCGTCGAAGCGGGCGAACGCTCGGCGGAGGGCGTCCCGGGCGCGCGGCGGCAGCAGCAGGTCGATGCGCCCGGGGCGCGCGCCGAAGGTGTAGCTCGTGTCGAGGTCTGCCGTCGACTCCCGTCCGTCGAGGAAGTCCGCGACGCGCTGCGCGGGAGCGGTGTAGTCGCCGCCGCCGTCCGCGAAAAACGCTCGCTCGTACTTGCGCTGGAACTCGACGCCGGCGAACGGTCCGTCACCGAACTGCTTCGGCCCGAACGTCGTGACCACGGCGGCGTTGGCGAAGCGCGACGAATGCGTCGAGTTGGACATGCCGTTGGTGCACAGCAGCCCGGGTTCGTTGACGCTGGCGACGATCTTGCCGCCCGGGCACATGCAGAAACTGTGCGCGGCCGGCTGACCGTCGCCCGCTCTGCAAACGAGGTTGTAGGCGGCGGCGCCGAGCAGGTCGGCCTCCGGGCCGTCGCCGAAGCGTCCCCGGGTGATCAGCGCCTGGGGATGCTCGACCCGCACACCGAACTGGAACGGCCTGGCGACAAACTGCACGCCCTGTTCGTGCAGCGTTCGCCAGGTGTCGCGCGCGCTGTGGCCGGGCGCGAGCACCAGCCCATCGCACGCGATCTCACCGCCGCTGGTCGCCACGGCGCGGACCACGCCGTCGTCGTGCACCAGCCGATCCAGTCGCGTTGTCCACGAAAACGTCACGCCGACCTGCTCGAGGCGCGCGCGCAGGCGCGGCAGCAGTGTGTGCAATTTGTCGGTGCCGATGTGCGCGCGACCGTCGTACAGGATGCCCGCCGGCGCGCCGCACTCGACCAGCAGCTCAAGCAGCGGCACCTCCAGCGGATCACTCACACGCGTGTAGAGCTTGCCGTCCGAATAGGTCCCCGCACCCCCCTCGCCGAACAGGAGGTTGGTCTCCGCATCCGGCGTCCGCGTCCGGTGGAACCGCACCACGCGCGGACCACGCTCCTCGAGCCGCGCGCCACGGTCGATGAGCGTCACGCGGATGCCGTTGCGCCCGAGCAGCCACGCCGCGAACAGACCCGCCGGTCCCGCTCCCACGACCACGACGTGGCCGCCGCGGATGGAAGGGTCGATGTTGTCGAGCTCCAATTCTGAAGGGGGTCCGGGGGCCGGCAGCAGGCGCCCGGACTTCTCGGCCTTCTTCATGGCCTCGGTCGCAACGTCCGTGATCAGCTCGACGTGGCAGACGTAACGGAAGATGCCGCGCCGGCGGCGCGCGTCCAGGGACTTGCTCGTGATGCGGAATCCGCGCAGTTCCCCGGGATCGAGACCGAGCTGTTCGCAGGCCCGTTCGCGCAGGAGACCCTCGGACTCGCCGAGATCGAGCCGGAGATCGAGCAGCCGCCACGTGCGCATCGGGCGGACGGTATCACGTTCCGCTCCGACTACCGAGGCGCCAGGTCCGGGTTCTTGCCACCCATGTACCCGATGCGATTCAGCAGCGACGTCCGCGCACCCGCCGTCGAAAACGAACGCCGTCCGCCTTTCCTTCGCGTTGCAAAACGCCCAGTCGCAACGATAGATCCACGGGTCCTGCGAGCAGCCCTTGATCGTCCCGCTCCACAGCGCCGTCGCCGCTTCCTTCTTGTCGAGGTGGAACAGCGCCAGCCCCTCGTAGTAGCGCGCCTCGGTGTAGCGGTTCGACTCCTTGTCGAAGTCCTTCAGGTGCGCGCGCAGTTCCTGGACCTTGTGCTGGTCCCAGAGGCGGTAGGCGCGCTCC
>JAZFYD010000133.1:0-3645 GCA_036443405.1 Planctomycetota bacterium | reverse complement strand
GTCGAGGAAGGCGGCATCGCCGATCTGCTCATGGCGGCGGCCGGCGGAGCCGGGTTCTAGCGATGGAGGCCCGGGTTCATATCGCCAGCCGCGACGACGGCGGGTTTGACCTAGTTGTCCGGGATGCGGATGGGCAGCAGTTCAAGTCCGGCGCCGGCAGGGCGTTTACTCGCACGCTTCCCGGTATCGGATTGCGCGCGAAGCGCTATCCGCTTCCGGACAAGGCGACGACGGACGCGATCGACGCCGGGGAAGCCGACGTGCTGGCACTCTGCCGCGCGGACGACCCGAAGATCATCGCGCAGGCGTTGCAGGCGTTGCAGGGCGTGCGGATTCCCAAGGGTGCCGTGCGGTCCGTCGGGCGCTACCTGTTCGAGGTCGCCGTCGGTCAAGCGCTCTGGGACGAGCTTCTTGCCGTCACGCCGAAGGCCGAGGAGCTGACGATCAGCCTCGTATGGCCTGCGGCGGAGACATCGCTCCAGCGACTCCCCTGGGAGATGATGAGCGATGCGAACGACTTCCTTGCGACCTACCCCAAGGTTGCGGTCGTGAGGCGACCGGCCGGGAGCAAAGCCACAGTGAAGCAGGTCTCCGGACCGCCTCGCGTGCTGTTCGTGGTGGGCGTCGATAGTGACGACCAGCGGATCCTCGCGGGGACCGAGTTTTTGCGGCTGCTTCACTCGCTTCGCGGAAAGGCTCTCGATCTCGGCATGCGGACAAGACTCGTCCTGCGAGCGAGCGTGAACAGGATCGGCGCCGCGATCCGCGAGTTCAAACCGGACGTCGTACACTTCATCTGCCACGGCAACGCAGGACCTGACGGCACGAGCTGGATCGAACTCGTCGATGAGCGGGACAAGAGCAACCCGGCCAAGGTGAGCGCGGAGGAGCTGCTTAATCTGCTCGGGCGCAAACCCGAGTCGCTTCCCGCCGTGGTCGTGCTCAACGCGTGCCACTCGGCCAGCGTTGTCGAGATGGGCGAGTCATCCCTTCCGATCGCCGCCGCGCTCATCGAGGGCGGCGTCCCTGTAGCGGTCGGAATGGCGGGCCGGATCGCAGATCAGGCCTGCCGGTTGTTCACGCTCGGGTTCTACGGCGCGTTGCTCGAGACGGGGAGCGTCGCGTATGCGTCGGCGATGGGGCGCCACGCCGCCGTGTCGCAGGGCGGGCTAAGCGATCCGGAAAAGACCATCGACTGGGCGCTTCCGGCGCTCTATTTGTCGGAGGCGGTGTCCGACGACCCGATCCAGGTGGTGGAGTACGCGGAGTTGCGCAACTGGGTGACGAAAGGGCGCCTCACGCTGCCTAAGCTGGGCGATTTGGCGTTTTGTGATCGCATCGATGCGATGGCCGAGCTGGAACGCCTTCTCGTCTCACCCGCCGCGGAGGACGCGGGCGGCATGAAGCAGGCGCTTCAGATCCTGAGCGTCGTCGCCGGTCCCTGTTTGCCGAAGAAGAATCGTCCCGAACCGCAGCTCGGTCGAACATGGCTCCTTCGGGAATTCGCGCACAAGGCGCTGCTGGAAGGTCACCTCCCATTCCTGCTCCAGCCGAAGAAACATGCCGACGAGAACAATGAAGAGAAACCGGACTCGTTCGACGAACTCCTCGAGTTCATCCAGTGCCGTGGACAAGAGCACGCCGAGACGATGGGGATCGCGGGCGCGTACTTCGAGCAGGTCGAGAAACTAATCGGTGTCGAGCCCGAAGCAGCCGAACTCAAGAACCTCAAAGGGCCGATCGGAAAGGCGGCCGGCAAGAAGGGCAAGCGCGCGGATGACGCCAAAGCGGCGGCCCTCCGCCTCGATCTCATCGCGTATCTCGAAGCCGCGCGGAAGAGGTTCAGTCCGGTGCTCGACGAGAATTCCAAACTCGTCGTTCTTCTCGATGATGCCGAGTGCCTCGGCGCCGGTGCGATGAACGCGCTGGTGAACCACATGCTCGGCCCATACGGTCTCGCCAACGAGGAAGCGCGGCGGTCCGTTCGGCTGGTGCTGGCGTACCGCGAGAGCGCCGGCGTTGGCGGCATCGGCAACGCGCAGGAGTTCCTCGAGACGGTCGCCAACAAGCACGGCGCTGCGACGCTCGCGCTGACGAGGTTCGAGGATGGTGTCGAGGCGCGGCGCGCCTACGAATTCCACCTGTTGCACTGGCGGGATCTGGAGGACGAGCCCAAGCCGCTGGCCATTGATCGCGCGCGCCGCGACGCCGCGGAGTTCCTGTTCGGAAAGATCTGCAACTACGTGAATGGAGTTCCTTCTTGGCTGCCTCCGCTCACGCCCTTGATCGATGGCCAGCTTGGCCAGAATGCCGCCCTGCGCGAAGCCAACGACGATGATCGCCTGAAGGCCGTCGCGGGGAGCGGCCGGTAGATCGCCATGGCGCAAGGCAAAACCCGCGGCGCCCCCGACGACCTGTTTGAGGCAACGTTTGACCAGTACGCGAAGCAGCTCGTGCGCGGCATTCCCGCGGGTTTGGGGCGCTGGTTCGCGCTGGTTCCGCGCTCTACGATGTCCATGGCCCAGTCGGTTGCGTCGCGCGGTTCGTCGGTGGAGAGCGCGGTCGAGCTCCTCACCGCACGCGGACTCGTCGAAAGCAGCCCCGCGACCAGCTCGAGCAAGTACATCGTGCTCAACGAACGCGGGCGCGGCGTGTTGCGTCGCGAGTTCGTCCCGGACGACGCCAAGGGGCTGTCCAAAGCACTCGGAATTGCGGGGAGCGTGGTCCGGGAAACGTCCAGCGGGAAGACGAAGAAGAAGGGATCGCCGCTCCAGCGATGGGCGCAACTCGCCCAGTCGGAGGACATGGCCGATGAACTCGACCGCGAAGTCGAGCGTGCGGCGCGGAAGAAGGAAGCGGCGTCGCTGCGTCGTTGGATCGACACCGCGGTACCGTTCGCGCGTCTCTTTCGCGACCGCGGGGACCGTCGCATGGAGCACGCGGTCCACCGCGCAAACCGGCGCCTCGCGCTGATCGGACGCCAGGCGCGCGACCGCCGCCACCTTGGCAACTTTCTCGTGCGCGACGAGCAGGTCGCGGCACTCGAGGAGCTGGTTCGCGGGGAATCGGACTCCTGGGCACTGCACCTGATCGGGGCCGGCGGTGTCGGCAAGACGATGCTGCTGCGGTATCTAACCGGCGAGCTCGCCCTGCCCGAGCACTGGGATCTCGCGGTCGCCCGCGTGGACTTCGACTACCTCAACGCCGACTACCCACGGCTCGACCCGGGCCTGCTGCTCTGGTCGTTTGGCGAGGAGCTGCGCGAACACGACCGCACGGGCCGTGTGCGCAGCATGTTGAAGAAGGCGGGGCACTACTTCGACAACCTCCGGCGCGACCTTCTCGCTCCGGACGCGACGCCGATGGGCGACCCGACGACCAACAGCTGGTTCGTCGCCGCGGTGCAGGCGTACATCGACGCGTTGCGCGCCGTCGAGCGGCCGGTCGTCCTTGTGCTGGACACGTGCGAGGAGCTGGCCAAGGTGCGGCCGGACGGCACCGTACCGGAGGCGGTCCGCGCGACGTTTCGCATCCTGGAAGCGCTGCGTGGGGGACCGGAAACACTGCACGGTTTGCCACCGGATCCGAACGCTGGACTGCCCAACCTGCGGGTGCTCTTCGCCGGCCGCCGGCCGCTGGCGAGGC
>JAZFYD010000132.1:0-2241 GCA_036443405.1 Planctomycetota bacterium | reverse complement strand
TCAGCGATCCGCCGGTGGAGGTATATAACCGGGTTCGCGCCCGCGTCACTGGATTCCGACCGCGTGCGGAGCGCAAGATCGTCATCGATTTCGAACAGCAATTCCTGCTGTTCAACAGCGCCATCGTCAGCGACGCGGTACCGGCGACCGGCTCCGTCTACGACGCGGACGGCAACCCGATCGTACCCGTGGATGTCGAGAAGGACCTCGCCAACAACGGGCACATCGTTTTTGATGACCAGGGCCGGAGCAACCAACTCTGGGTTGCGGGTGACATCATCGCCAACGGTGGAGTCTACTTCCGTACAACACTGCTCGAGACCCGAACCGCGAACGACAGCCTCGCCTTCCAGGGACTGCTGGCGAACGACCTCTCGCAGAGCCCGGACGACCAGATTGCGGACTACACATCGATCGGTTCCCAGGACCAACTCTTCGACTTCGACCGCTTCATCGCCGCCGCGCGCGCGGGCGCCGGGCAGGAGTACACCTCCCTCAACGCTTTCGCCACGGCAATGAACGCGGCAAACGCCGCCGGCGAGTTTCTCGAAGGCATTACGGTTCTGACGCTCAACAACGGCGACAAGACCAAGATCGCCACGGACATAGACTCAAGCGACCCCGAAGAGGTCAGTGAAACTGTCGCCATTCCGGGTGGCATCAACATCCGCGGCACCCTGCTGTTCAACTACAACCCCGGCACTGATCCGATGCACAAGATCTACCTGAAGACCGACGTCAACATCAACCCGGCCGACCTGACCGGCCTGGTGTTCAACGACCCGGACACCTACACCTCGGGATACGACGTCGCCTGGACCGACGACGCCAAGCGCCCGTACAACGTGGACATCTCGGGCGACGGCTTCGAGAACTTCTCGGAGGAGGACGACCTGCCGGCGATAATGTTCAACACCGGCGTCGTCGATCAGCACGGCGCGTCCAACATCTGCGGTCTGATCTACGGTCCCAGCTTCATCGAGATCGAGAACAAGGATGGCGAACTGCAGTACTTCAACGGGTCGATCATGGGTGGCGCCGGGGTCTACATCGAGGGCAACGACACCAGCGGCAACACCGTCATCAATTTCGACCCAAGCACGATCGACATGCTCGCCACCACCGGTGGCAAGGGCATGGGCTTGAGGATCATGTCGTGGCGGACCGTTGGCTAAAAAACCCCCAAGTTCATTTCGTAGCGGCGGTTCTGGTCATCGCAGGCGGATTCACCGCCTACTTCCTGTCCGGATCCGCCGACGCGTCCACGGGGAAGCCGGACGGAAACGCCGCGGAGACCTCGGAGACGTTGGTTCCTACGCGCAAGAGGCGCGCAGAAGAGGACATCCGGCACGCGGCGAAGCAGAGCGTCCTGAGCATCCTTCGGGGCAGCGACGCGGATCGCGCCCGTGCGATTGCCGTCTTGAAAAACCTCGGCGACGAGGGGCTCCAGCTGCTGCGCGAGGAGTTCGATAACCGCTACGGGACCCCGCGCGGCGCTGCCGCCGCATTCGCGCTCGCGCACGTCGGCAAGGAAGAGGACTTCGGCGCGGTCGCGGCGGCGTTTCGCGAACAGAAGCACGAGATTCACGGCCTGATGGCCCTGGCTGCGGCGCGACTCGGCAACTCCGGCGTCTCGGACGAGATGCGCGATCTCCGCGGGAACAAAGACCCCGTGGTGCGCCGGGCCGTCGCGATCGCCCTGAGGACGGCGGCGGTCGCCCATCCGGGTGAGCTACTGGAACTCGCCGCGGACCCCGAACCGCGGGTTCAGAACGCGGCCCAGATGACGCTGCTGATCGTGTCGAGCAAGCTCGATCCGCGGGAACTCAAGAAGGCCGCGACGGAAGCGGCGAACTCGAGCAAGCCGATGCTCCGAGCGACCGGGATCAAGATCGGCGCGCAGATGAAGGCGCCGTGGGCGCTGGAGTTGGCGGCCAAGGGAACCAGGGACAAGGACATGCGCGTGCGCCTCGCGTCGATCCAATCGCTCGGCAAGCTCGGCGACGGACGCGCGGCATCGACGCTGTCGGCAATCATGCAGACCGGCCGCAACCGCCGCGAGCGTGTGAAGGCGGCCAACGCGCTCGCCGAGGTGCCCGTCTCCAAGGGGACGCTGGACGACCTCGCGAAAACCGCAGCGCGCGGCGACCCGATCGTCGGCCTCGCCGCCGCGCGTGTGCTCGCCGTCAACAAGGACCGGCGCGCGATCCCCGCGCTGCTCAAGCTGCGGAGCGTCAAACA
>JAZFYD010000131.1:0-3478 GCA_036443405.1 Planctomycetota bacterium | reverse complement strand
TCGAGCACTTCGCCGGCGCGTTCCCCATGTGGCTCGCGCCTGAGCAGGTGCGCGTGCTTCCGATCAGCGACAAGAGCACCGACTACGCCAACGAGGTGGCGGCGCAACTGCGTGCCGCCGACGTGCGCGTCACCGTCGACCATTCGTCCGAGCGCATCCAGTCGAAGGTTCGGGCCGCATCGGAGATGAAGATCCCGTACCTCGCGGTGGTGGGCCCGCGCGACGCCGACGCCGGCGCCGTCAGCGTGCGCGCCCGCGGAATCCGCAAGGACCTGGGCGGCATGCCGCTGGGTGAATTCATCGCGGCGGTAAAGGACGAGATCGCCACCCGCGCCGCAACGCTCGGGATCGGCGGGGAAGAAGACTGACCACAGAGGCACGGAGACACGGAGGCCTCTCGGGGGGTCGAAGACCGACCGGATACCGTGAGCCCTTGTCTCTCGAGTTCTTGCGGGTCATCGGGAGCATCGCCAGGGCGATCGCCAGGTCCGAAACAAGGCAGAGCCAGTGGACCGGAGCAGACGCGGATCACTCCGCAACGCCTCCGTGTCTCTGTGCCTCTGTGGTTTCTTCTTTAGGCAAGTACGCGGCTGCGCCTATCTCACCGGCGCCCAATCCACTGGCACGACCAGCACCGGGCAGGTCGCGCTGCGGGTGACCGCGTCGCAGGTGCCGCCTTCCCCTCGCGTCGTCAGCACGATCAGATCCGCGTCCATTTCCTCCGCTGCGGCAACGATCTCGTTGGCGATGTCGCCCTGCCGCACGGCGTAGTCGAGTTGGTCCTGCACGTTCTCCGGGATCTCGAGCGCCGGTAATCCGTCCGGTTCGCCGACGTGCAGTGCCGTGTAGCAGACGGGTTCCTCCGATAGGGCGTCGCCCAGGCGCGTCGCGGCTTCGATGGAGATGTGGGGATCGGGCGTGTGGTCGATCGGCACGAGCACGCGTCGCAGCGTCGAACGGCCGTCTTCGGCCGAGATGAATCCGCGGGCGCCTGCGGGCAGCAGCAACGTGATGGCTTTGGATCTCTTGGCGAGCGCTTCGGCGACGGGGCGCGTGATGGAGCGTTTGGAGTCTTTGTCGCCATGCACCGCCAACACGATGAGGTCCGCGGGGTCGCGTTCCAAATAGTCGAGAATCGCGTCCACCGGATCCGTGCCGGCCCAGGAGACCTTCTTCGCTCGCACGCCGAGCCTGGCTTGGACCTCGTCGCGGCTGCTGTTGGCTTCGAGGAGGCCCCAGCGCTCCAGTGTTCCGCGCACGGGCGGCGAGTCGGTCCAACGCCGCTTCGTCTCGTCGCTTTGCGCGTGCAGGATGGTGAAGTGGGAACGGCTCGCGATCGCGATCTTGAGCGCGTGCACAAACGCCAGATAGCTCGCGTCGGAAAAATCAGACGGATGGAAAACGGATCGCAGTCCGAGTTCGTTTGCGCCCGCTCCCATGGCGTCAAAGATAGCGGGCGCACTGGCGGGCTGCCAGTAGGGTCGACCATGCGATTGAGGCATAATGAGTCGTACCAGGGAGGGATTGCATGGTTGGCCAGAAGACATCGCGGCGGTTGCTGAAGGGTTCGCTGCTGCTGCTCGCGCTGAGCGCGGGTTGCAAGGCGCCGATCGAGACACGCGTGAACCGGCACCCCGGCCGTTCCATGGAGGGACGCTCGCGCTACACCTGGATCCTGAACACCCCGTCGGGCGATCCGAAGGAGAGCGAAAAGAACGTCACTCCGATCGTGCACGAAATGGTCAACGCGGATTTCAAGAAACGCGGGTACACCCTCGCGGCCGATGGCGCTGACTTTCGCGTGCGGTACCTGGTTGTGCTCTATCAGGAGACATCGAAGTCGCGCGGACTGACGACGTTCTCCGGCCGCGGCGGCGACGACAACTGGGAGGAGTGGTACGAGCCGCTCGAGAAGACCGGCGATCGTTCGTTCGATCAGGCGTCGCTGATTCTCGAGTGCGTCGAAGCCGACTCGAAGAAGTTCATCTGGCGCGGCACGGCCTGGGCGGCGGTCAACATGAAGGCCAAGCAGCGCGACCGGGACCGCCAGGTCCGCGAGGCCATCGCCAAGTTGCTCGCTGAATTTCCGTAGGCGCTCGATGAGAGGACTGGCCGTACTCACGGTGCTCATCGCCGTGGCGGGGTGCCGGAGTCCGATCGACATACATGTGAGCCGCCACCCCGCGCGCTCGCTGGAGGGGCGCCGGACTTACTCGTGGTCGGGGCAGGGCCACTCCAACGCGGTCGCCGTCGCTGCCGTGGACGAGGCGTTGCGCGGGCATGGATTTGTGCGCTCGGAAACCGACGCCGACTTCCGTGTTGCTTGCGTGATCGTCGTGTCCGAGGAAACGGTCGGCGGGCCCAGGCCGCGGATGTTCCCCCACAACGACGACGATTTGGGCGAGTACGGGTTTGTCTTGTGGGACGAACGGTACGAGCGGCTCGAAACGGGAGGCGATCGCCCGTTCGACAAGGTGTCCGTCATGCTCGAGTGCCTCGAGCCCCACGAGAAGAAGCTCATCTAGCGCGGCGTCGCGCAAGCGGCGGTGAATCAAAACGCGCAGAAGAGCGAGCGCGACCGCCAAATCCGCACAGCTGTCACCGAACTGCTCGCGGATTTCCCCTGAACGTCAAAGCCGGAGGATTTGGCGGGAGGTTCGGCTGCCCACAGTGCGTATGGCTTGCAATCCCATTGGAGTCTGCCATGCGCATGCGCCGAATCGTCCTGGTCGTCACGACCGCCTGTTTCTTGTCCCTTGCCGCCCACGCCCAGTCCGCCGGCGCATTCGTCAAAGACGAGCGCTGGGGTTTCAAGGTGCGGACGCCCAAGGACTTCTCCGCGACGGCGCTCGGCGCCGACGAAGCGACGATCGCGCTGAAGACGGTTGGCAAGCGCGTGCTCCGGCCCAAGAAGACGCTGATGGGTGGCGCGGCGCCGGAGATGAACGTGCTCGGGTTCCCGCGCAGCAAGCGCGTGGCCGGCACCGACGTGCGCAAGGCGTATCTCGATTCTCTCGCGGGGCGCGGCGGCCTCTCCGTCGGCAGGCACCGCGTTTTGACGGAAAAAGCGGTCAAGGGCGTCGACGCGCACGATCTCGAGTTGCGCTACGACAGCGCCATACTTCCGTCCGTGCGGGTGCTCGCGCGGGTCTATCGCTTCGACGACATCGATTTCGCCGTTGAATGCCGCGTCATCGACGACCACTTCAAGTCGCACAAGAAAGCGTTTCAGGCGTGTCTCAGGTCATTCGAGCGCGTAACGCGCACGAAGGCGCTTCCGGGTGTCATCGCCGGCGCACCCGGAGCCGGTGGCGGAACCGACAGCACGTTGGAAGACTCGGACGACGAAACTGGCAAGACCGAGGATCTTTCGCCCGAGGAGCGCGCCGAGCGCCTCCGCGCGAGCACCGAACAGGACTTCCAGCGCCAGATCGACGCGCTGCCGAAGGGCTGGCGCCACCACCGCACCAAGAACTAT
>JAZFYD010000130.1:0-5938 GCA_036443405.1 Planctomycetota bacterium | reverse complement strand
ATGGCGTGCGGATTTCAGAGGAATTCGTGTGCCACGCGGCGAGCGCTTTCGCCGCGCCTCGGCTGGTTACGTTGCCCGGCGGCCTGAAGGCCGAGATGATGCAGCCCAACTGGTTCTGGCCGCGTTTTTCCGGCGAGATGCTCGACCAGGACAATCCGGCGGTGCGCACGCTCAAGAGCGTGGTCTTCCTCTGGGCGCATCCCGTCGATGTGATCGAGTCGGCGGTCGGCGCGAAAAAGACCGCGACCGCGCTCGTGAAGTCCGACGGCAGGGAGTCGTGGCGGTGGAAGGACACGAACCGCGTCGACATCAGCAAGCTCGATCCCCGCTATGACGGGCCGAGTCGTGAAGACCTGATGACGAGCAACGTGGCCGTTGCTCTCGAAGGGGAGTTCACCTCGTACTTTGCGGATCGTCCCGTACCGCCGTCGCTCATCACGGCACCGGACGAAAAAGACGGCGATCAAGAGGGCGAGAATGCGCCCAAGGCCCCCGAGGTGGTGAAGGCCTCGAAGCAACCGACGCAGCTTGTTGTCGTGGGCAACTCGATCTTCATCTCGGACGCGTGGCTCGGTGGCAATCGCGGCGGCGACCAGCGCGCGCGTCAAGCCGCCCTGTTTGCAACGAATCTCGTGGATTGGCTCGCGCGCTCCTCGGACCTGATCGCGCTGCGAGCCAAGCAGTTCGCGAACCGTCAACTCGAGGATCCGGACTTCAAGGCCGCGATCGAAGAACTCAATGAACTCGTCGACAAGGGCGAGGTCGAGGAGGGGGAGTTCCACAAGTTGCTCGATGAGGCGGTTGAGGATCAAAAGAGCCGCCGCGCGTACTGGCGCTGGCTGAACGTGCTCGCGCCGGCTGCGTTCGTCATCGTCTTGGGGTTTGTCGTCTGGATTCTGCGGGCCGCGATGCGCGCCGGGTCGAAAAACGTGGCGCAGCAATCCCTGGCCGTCGAACCGTCCGATGCCGCCGCGGCGGCGCCGGCGGCCGAGCCTGCGAGCAGCAGCATCGCGACCGACACTGACGAGGAGCCGAAAGCGTGAACCGCACCAACTTGATCCTGATTGTCGTTTTGGGCGGCATGCTGGCTGTCTGGGCCGTGCAAGGCGGCTTGGGCGACGGCGACGAAACAACCGTCGTTGCGGAGCGCATGTTCCGCGACTTCAACAAGGAAGCGGTCGATCGAATCGAGATCGAAGGCGGCTGGGCGCAGACGAAAATCGTCTACGAGCGCCCGGGCGGCGAATGGCTGCTCGCGTCGGCGGGCGGTTATCCCGTCAAGCAGGACATCGCGGAGCGGCTGCTCGACGCGGTCTACAACATGCGTGCCGAGAACAACACCGGCTCGAGTGCCGCGCTGCAAGAGAGCACGCGCACCGGGAAGTTCGGCCGCCTCGTCAAGTTCTACTCGGGCACCGATGAGGTCGCGGCGTTTCGCGTCGGGGCCAACCCCAAGGGCTCCTACCAGCACTTCTTCGTAAGCAAGGACGGTGAGGACGACGTCTACCGCACGCGCACCATTCTGACGAGGGACCGCGACCGAGCGCCCGATCCGAGCCAACCGTGGAACACGGGCAGCTCCGGATTCGCCTGGAACAACTACATCCAAAACGTCGGCGATTGGGTCGAGGCCGAGATCTGGAACCTCGGCGACATCGACGCGACGGAAGTGCACCTTAAGCATGATGATGTCGACGCGGTCATGAAGAAGACCGGGCCGGACGAGTGGCAACTTCTGACCGGCGGCAAGGAGCCCCAGCGTGCGGACACCGACGCGGTGGACGGCCTCGTCTCGCGGGTGAAGTACCTCTCGCTGATGGACGTGGTCGGCCTCAAGGACGAGATCGGCTCCGAGTGGGGGATGGACAAACCGTCCATCACGATCGCGATCACGGCGAGGAAGGTCATCGAGTCCAAGGACGCCGACGAGGACGGTGCCGAGGACAAGGACTCCGACGACGGCGAGGACGACGACGGTGACGGCAAAAAACCCGAAGAGAAAATGCCGGAACCGACGTACGAAACCCTGCTCTACGTGCTGACCGTCGGCAAGAAGATCCAGCGGCCGCACAGCTTCGACAACGAAAAGGGCGAGGCGGAGATGAAGGACTTCTACGCGATCACGGTTTCGAGTGATCCGCAGGACGAGGCCAACGGTTGGCGCGAGAAGTACGTTTTCTTAGTGCGCGACTGGGTGCTCAACGACATCGACAAGAAACTCGACGACCTGATTCTCAAGCAAGAGGAGAAGGACGAGGGGATCGACGGCGCCAAGAAGGAAGACGAGGCGGAAAAGGAAGACGACGCCGAGAAGGACGACGAGGGCGAGGCGAAGGACGAGGTCAGCGAAGAGCCTGGCGGCGACGAGAAGAAGGAAGAGACGACGGACGAACCCGAAGAGGAAAAGTCCGAAGACGAACCCGAGAAGTCGGAACCGGAGGCGACAGAGCCCGAAAAGACCGAGCCGGAAAAGTCGGACGAACCCGGCTAGTCGAGATCCTTCAACAGGCTCATCACCCAATCGCCGGCCATCGAATCCTCGAGGGCCTCGCCGTTGGAGTAGATCAGGTCGCGCTCGAAGTCGGCGATGGAAGCTGCCGGCCCGGGCAGCGTGATACGGTCGCGCGCGCGCCCTTTCTTGAGCGCCGCGCGCCACGCGAGGTTCAGCTGGGACATCGGACCGTCCGCGTTCGGTTCGCTTCCGCGGGCGAAGAGCGCCCAAAGTCGATACGTGATGTTCTTGTACTCCGTACGGGACATCTTGGCCGTCTTGAGTTCCTCAAGCAGCGTGTCGAGCAATTCCATGCGTGTCTTGAGGATGGAGATCGCGCCACTCTCGACTCCGCCACGTGCGTCGAGCAGGTCCGCCACCGCGATCCGCACGACCAGAAACGCCTCGATTCGGTCGGCCTGTAACGCCTCGCCGACGGGCACGGGGAACTGCACGTCCAAGGCTTGGAAGGCGCCGGCGAGGCGGTGCTTTTCGGCCTGATAGTCGTCGACGATCTTCTGCGCCTTGTCGACCGTCAGGAGCGCCGCGAATGCGATTCCGCCAATGAGTGCGATGCAAACCGCGGCGACGTTGCTGAGCCTTCGCACGAGGCAGAGGCTAACAGGGGCCGTGGGGGGGAAGGGGCGGTGGTCGGGGGTACGGGAGGATGGGGTCCGGTGCCGAGGCCGAGGCCAGGGCCGGGGTTTGGCCTCAGCGGTATCATCGCTCGAATGGAACGTGTTGCCGTTGTTCGTGCGTTTAGGACACCCATCGGGAAGTATCTCGGCGGGCTCAGCAAACTCTCCGTTGCCGACTTGGGCGCGGCGGTCGTTCGGCCGCTGATCGATGGGCTGGACACCGATGTTCAGGAGTTGATCTTCGGCTGCGCGCGCCAGGCGGGACAGGGGCCCAACCCCGCTCGCCAGGTCGCGATCGGCGCAGGACTGCCGCAGACGACGGTCGCACACACGCTCAACATGGCGTGCGGATCCGGCCTCAAGGCGATCGGCCTCGCGGCGGAGCAGATCCAACTGGGGCGCGCGAGCGCGGTCATCGCGGGCGGCGTCGAGTCGATGAGCGGTGTGCCGTTCCTGCTCGACCGCATGCGCACCGGCTACCGGTTGGGAAGCAAGAAGCTGATCGACGGCATGTACCAGGACGGGTTTCACTGCCCGCTCTCCGACCAGCTCATGGGCGCGACCGCTGAGACGCTGGCAGATCAGTACGAGATCTCGCGGACCGAGCAGGACCAGTTCGCGCTCGATTCGCAAGCCAAGGCCGCGGCCGCGATCGAAGCCGGCGCGTTCGACAACGAAATCGTTCCGGTCGAAACCAAAAAGGGCATCATCGAAAAGGACGAGCACCCGCGGCCCGGTTCGTCCCTCGAAAAGATCGGCAAACTCCCGCCCGTGTTCCGCGACAACGGCACGGTCCACGCGGGCAACAGCTCCGGCATCACCGACGGCGCGGCTGCCGTCTTTCTGGCCTCGGAGTCGCTCGTGCGCGAGAAGGGCTGGACGCCGCTCGCGTGGTTTGACGACTACACCGTCTCCGGCGTCGATCCGAAGGTCATGGGCATCGGGCCGGTGCCGGCAGTGGCCGCGCTGCTCGAGCGCACCGGCGATTCGCTCGAGGACTTCGGGTTGATCGAGCTGAACGAGGCGTTCGCGGCCCAGGTCATCGCGTGCGAGAAGGAACTCGGGTTCGACCGGGAAAAGCTCAACGTGCACGGCGGCTCGATCGCGCTGGGCCATCCCATCGGCTGCACCGGCGCCCGCATCGTGGTGACGCTGCTGCACGCGATGGAGCGCCACGGCGTGAAAAAGGGCCTCGCGACCCTGTGCGTGAGCGGCGGCCTGGGCGTCGCCGCCTCCTTCACCCTCGAATAGGCGGCGGAAGAACGAACCACAGAGGCACCGAGACACGGAGGCGTTCCGGCGCATTCCGCCGGGGCTCCAATCCCCTAGTCCCTCTTCACTTCGAAGGTGGCAGGCCTCGTGTCTCTGTGGTTATTCTTGCTTTTTCAGGGGTGCGGTCCGGATCGGCGTGGGGGCCCGCTATACACCGCGAGCTTGGGCGCTTGGTCGGGGGTCTTCGTCCTTTCTGAGGACAGCCTGTCTGGAATGTAAAATCGTCGGATGCACCGCACCGCGCCTTATCTACTTCTGATCCTCACCGTTTTCGCTGCGCCCTCGTCTGCGGCAGACGATGCGAAGAAGAGCTTCAAGAAGCTCAGCAAGACGCTGCTCGAGGTCCAATTCGAGAAGCTGGCCGCCGACGAGCGTGACCGCTACTTCGAAGGGCTCGGTTCCTGGGATCACTCCGGCGCGCTCAAACCGATCGCCGAGATCGCCTCGCGCTACGGCGCATACATCGACTACACCGAATCGATGTACCGCAAGCACATCGCGATGCAACGCAAGTTCGGCGCGAAGGCTGGGTATTCCGAGGGCGAGGGCGTTGCGAAGGAAGCGGGAGAGATGGCCGTGCGGAAGTGGGCCGTCACGCACAAGTACGCCGTCGAATCCTTCGACGTGCTTGCCGCCGCTCTCGGCAGCTTGAGGGACCCGAAGGCGATCGATCGCGCGTTCAGGAACTTCCAGAAGCATCCGTCCTGGCGTGTCCGCGCGCTGCTCGCGCTTGCGTGCAAGCACTGGCACGCACAACTCCAGGAAGAAAAATCAACCCGCATCGCGTTCGACACCCTTCGAAAAATGATGACGGACACCGAGCCGCGTGTGCGTCTTGCGGTCGTTCGCTCCCTCGCATCGTTTCACCGCAGAGAGGCGCTGGATGCGCTCGTCGAGTACATGAAGGACCCGGACTGGCGCGTGCGCGCGGCGGCTGTGAAGAGCATCGAGAAGGGCGGAGGCAACGAGGCCGTGACCGCGCTGATCGGCGCGATGGCCGGCGAGAAGGGCCGGTTGAAGGACGACATCGAGGAAGCGCTCACGCGACTGACCGGCGAAACGCACGGGTTCGCGGACGTATGGGCGCGCTGGTGGCACGACGTCGAGAAGCAGATTCCACCGCGCGGGAAAACCGAGGGCGAGAAGCCGCTGACATGGAAGGACAAGGTCGGCCACGGGTTTTATGGCCTCCAGATCCGCTCGGAGAAGATCCTCTTTGTCATCGACATCTCCGGCAGCATGAACGAGCCGATCCCGCAGCAGAAGGTCGTGGTCACAACCGGCATGAAGGTCGAGGACCTCGCCACAAAGGGCAAGACCCGCCTGGAGGTCGCTCAGAACGAGTTCAAGCGCGCGATCAACAAGGTCAACTCGAAGTCGTTCTTCTCGATCGTCTTTTTCAACCATGGCGTGCAGACCTGGCGAAAAGAGATGCAACTCGCGACGCCGGAGATCAAGCGGCGCGCGCGCCTGGACATCGACAAGGTGCAGGCCGCCGGCGCCACTTTTACACTCGGCGCGCTGCGGGAGGCGTTTA
>JAZFYD010000129.1:0-21889 GCA_036443405.1 Planctomycetota bacterium | reverse complement strand
GAACTATCTGCTCCTGGGCAACGCGCCCGCAAAGTTCATGAAGAAATCCGGCAATCACGCCGAGGCCGTGCGCGCGTACTGCGAAAAGCAGTTCGGCGGCGTCGGCGAGGGGTACGTCCCGCCGGCCATCATCCGCGTGTTCGCCAACGGCGCCGACGAGCGCGCGTACCGCTCGCGCAACAACGACTGGCTTGCGGCCTCGAACGAGGTGCTGGTCAGCGAGGACCGCGGCTACTTCAAAAACGCCCAGTACGGCCAGCTCAACCAACGGCTGTTCCGCCAGTGGATCTCGTTCAAGAGCCCGCACTTGAACGACAACATGCCCGACTGGATTCGCAAAGGCCTCGGCCAGCACATGCGCTTTCTGAAATCGAGCGGTAAGCGCGCGTCCCACAAGACCGACCCGTGGAACCGCGACCAGCTGCGTGCGATGGTGAAGGGCAAGCGCCAACTCCGGTTGCAACAGCTCCTCACCGAAGATGGCGGCAACCCGCCCGTGGTGGGCGCGGTCGCGAGCAATGTCATGGACCGCGCCGGCAACACCGGCATGACGTTCGATCCCTACACACTGCAGGCCGGCTCCGTCGTGACCTGGCTGCTCGGCAAGGGCAACAGGGGCAAGACCAAGGGCATTCTGACGGAGTACCTCGGCTACCTGGTCACCGCCACCGAGGAAGCGGCGAACGCCAACAAGGCGCGCGACAAGAAAGCCGACATGACGTCGCTCCAGGAGGAGCTGAAGGTCGCCAAGTCCGAGGCCGACCGCCAAGAGGTCCTCCAGAAGTGGCAGCAACGCCGCGCCGCGGTCTCCCAAAAACGCGGCGAGATCGGCGAGCGCGCGTTCGACGCCGTGTTCGGCGGCTACACCGACGCGGACTGGAAAAAACTCGACCGCAGCTGGGCGGCGTTCGCGAAATAGGCTTGCCGCCGGAGGTTCAACCCGCTCGGGCTGAGGCGTAGAATGCGCGTCCAATGGGCAAACAACGCATCGTCATCGCCAACTGTGGCGGCTTTTGGGGGGACGACCCGACCGCGGCTCGGCGCCAGGTCGAAGGGGGTCCCATCGACTACCTCGTCATGGATTACCTCGCCGAGGTGACCATGGCGATCCTGCAGAAGCAGAAGCAAAAGGACTCAGCTAGGGGTTTCGCTGCCGACTTCCTCACGCAGTTGCGTGACGTGCTGCTGGCGTGTGTCGAAAAGGACATCACGATCATCAGCAACGCGGGTGGTGTGAACCCGCTCGCGTGCCGCGATGCCGTGGAGAAGCTCGCCGTCGAGCTCGGCGTCGCCGACAAAGTGAAGGTCGGTGTCGTCTTGGGCGACGACATCTTCGATGACTTGGACGCGCTCGCGGCCGCGGACGAGCCGCTGGCGCACATGGATACCGGCGAGCCGCTCGCGAGCGTGCGCGACAAGGTTCTATCGGCCAACGTCTATCTCGGCGCCGCGCCGGTCGTGAAGGCGCTCGAGATGGGCGCCAACATCGTGATCGCTGGCCGCATCACCGACACCGCCGTCACCCTCGCGCCGATGATGCACGAGTTCGGCTGGGCGCCCGACGACTGGGACAAGATCGCTGCGGGCGTCGTCGCCGGCCACTTCGTCGAGTGCGGCACGCAGTGCACCGGCGGCAACTTCACGGACTGGCAGCTCTTTCCCTCGTTTCACCGCATGGGGTATCCGCTCGTCGAGGCGAACGACGACGCGACGTTCACGGTTACGAAACACCCGCTCACCGGCGGCCTCGTCACCGTGGATACCGTGTCGGAGCAGTTGCTCTATGAGATGGGCGCACCGGCGTACATCTCGCCGGATGTCACCGCGCGTTTCGACTCCATCCAACTCAAACAGGACGGTCCGGACCGCGTGAACGTATCCGGCATCAAAGGCGGGCCGGCGCCGGAGAAGCTCAAGGTGTCGCTCAGTTTCACGCAGGGGTATCGCGCATTCGGCCGGCTGATGGTATCGGGCCCCGACGCGCTGGCGAAGGCCGATGCGGTTGCGGACTCGTTCTGGGACAGCGCCGGCGGCAAGGACCTCTACGCCGCCGCGCTCACGCAGCGCATCGGTTACGACAGTTGCCATCCGCCGCTGGACGAGCGCGACCCCAACGAGGTGTTGTTGCAGTTCGCGGTGCGGGATCACACCGCCGACAACATCAACGCGCACTTCGCGCCGCAACTCGTGCCGCGCGTGCTCGGCACCGTGCCCGGGATTACCTATCTCGCCGACCAGGGGCGCCCGCGCGCTTCGTCGGTCGTCGGCTACTGGCCCGCGCTGATGTCGCGCGCGCCTTTGTCCGTTCGTGCCGTCCTCGGCAACGAGGAGGTCGAGATCCCGCATCCCGATCTCACCGGCACGACCGCGATCGAGTTCGAACCGGAACCGGTGGCGGCGGAGGCGCTGCCCGGCGAGGAGACCCGCACCGTGAAGCTCGCGGAGCTTTGTCTCGCGCGGTCGGGCGACAAGGGCGACACGTGCAACGTCGGTGTGATCGCGCGCGGACCGCGGATTTACAACTGGCTGCGCGAGCACCTGACTACGGAGTTCGTGAAGGCGCGGTTCGCGGGTGTCTGTCACGGCGAGGTCGAGCGTTTCGAGGTGCCGAACCTCCTCGCGTTCAACTTCCTGCTGCACGAAAGCCTCGGCGGCGGCGGCACGCTTTCGCTTCTTCTGGACGCCCAGGGCAAGACCTACGCGCAGCACCTGCTCGCGGCGGAGGTCGAGGCGGACGTGGCGCTGTTCGAACTGTGAGCGACGTCCTGCAGCGCATTCGTGATCGCGCCAAGGCGCAACCGCGGCGCATCGTGCTGCCCGAGGGCGGCGATCCGCGCGTTCAGGAAGCGGCGAAGATTCTTGCGGGCGAGGGTTTGGCGGACCCGGTGTTGCTCGACCCGGAGCGCGTGGCGGCCGGGGATGACAAGCTCGCCGCGCTGTTCGAGGAACGCCGCATGCACAAGGGAGTCACCCGCGAGCAGGCCGTCGAGGCGATTCGCGATCCGCTTTTGTTCGCGGCGTTGATGGTGAACGCGGGCGACGCGGACGGGTTCGTCGGTGGGGCCGTCGCGACCACCGCCGACACGGTTCGCGCTGCCATCCTGGGTATCGGCCTCGGCGAGCACGCTCGTTTGGTCTCGAGCTTCTTCCTGATGGCGTTTCCGAAAACCGGCGCGTACCTCTTCGCTGACTGCGGCGTGGTGCCCGATCCGGACGAGGCGCAGCTTGCGGACATCGCAATTCAGAGTGCGGCGAGCGCGCGCCTGTTCTTGGAGGACGAACCGCGCGTAGCGTTGTTGAGCTTCTCCACCAAGGGCAGCGCGAGCCACGAAGACGCCGAGAAGGTCGCGCGCGCAACCGACATCGTCCGGCAGCGCGCGCCGGATCTGTGCGTCGACGGCGAGTTGCAGGGCGACGCGGCGCTGGTTCCCGAGGTCGCGGCCAAGAAAGCGCCCGGCAGCGCGGTCGGTGGCCGCGCCAACGTTTTGGTGTTCCCCGACCTGGGCGCCGGCAACATCGCGTACAAGCTCGGCCAGCGTTTGGGCGGCGCGACGGCGCTCGGCCCGATCCTGCAGGGCCTCGCCAAACCCGCCAACGATCTGAGCCGCGGCTGCACTGCGCACGATATCGTCGATGTCGCCTGCATCACCGCGCTGCAATGATCGGTACACTCGCGGGATGCGCTTCTTGGCGATCCTGCTGTTGTGCGCGGCACCCGTGATGGCGGATTGGATACCCGACGTCGGCGAAATCGTTCCCAACCTTCGTCTTCCGACGATCGACGGTGAAACGAAATCGCTTTGGGACTTCCGCGGCAAAAAGACCCTGCTGATTCAATTCGCATCCTGGTGAGCGGGTTGCCGCAAGCACGTGCCCGGGTGGCACAAACTCACAGAGAAGTGGCGCAAGGAAGGCAAACTGCAGATCGTCGGCATCACGCAAGAGCAGCACCCGCAGCGCTGCCGGTTGTTCGCGCAGTGGCAAGACATCGATTGGCCCATCTTGTGGGACCCGTTCAACCTCACGCAAGCCAAGGTCGTTCCGATCTTCATCTTGATCGATGAGCACTTGGTCGTGCGCTCGCTGCGCGCGGATCCGCTCACGATTGAATCGAAGTTTCTGAACCGGGAGTTTGAGGCGCCAAAGAAACGACTTGAGACTCCGGAACCGGCGGACGCGTTGTTGCCTCGCAGTGTGTTTTGGCGGAAGGACATGGGGCAGCGTATGAGGCGGATTGACCTTACGGAGGAGATGTCCAGGCTGTTGTGGCGAAAGGAAGGGTTCGACCCGAGGTGGCTCAACGAGATCGAGGTCGGAACCGTTCTCGATGAGGACCCGAGAGTGAAGTTCTGGGCGGGTGCCGCGTACCGTTTGCGATACGACTCTCAGGAGCGTCAACCAGGGGACTTTCAGAAAGCCATCGAGTACTGGAGGAAAGCGCTCGAGGTCGATTCCAACCAATACATCTGGCGCCGGCGCATCCAGCAGTACGGGCCGCGCATGGATAAGCCGTATCCGTTCTACGAATGGGTCGAGCGCGCACAAAAGGAGATCGCGGCACGGGGCGAGACGCCGGTGCAATTGAAGGTGCCGCTGAGCGGGGCGGAGCTTGCGCTGCCAGCGCGGTCGATGGGCGGCGTTGCGGGTGACAAGGAGCCGGATCCGGACGGAAAGATCCATCGCGTGAAGGACGGCTGGATCGAGTTCGATGCGGCTCACGCGTTTCGGACGGGCAAGGGTGCGCCGGTGGCACGGGTGCACGTGTCGTTCCGGCCAGCGTCGGAGCACACCCTGTACTGGAACAACGAGGCGGAGCCCATGCGGGTCTGGATCGATCCGAAGTCGTTGCCGAAAGGCGCTCACGTTGAGCGCAACTTGCTGGAGCTTGCGGGGCCCGATGCGGAGACTTCCGTCGAGGAACGGCGATTCGAGTGGGACCTGGCCTTGCCCGAGGGGGCATCGAAGTTCGCGCTGCGGGGGTATGCGTTGTTCAACGCCTGCGAGAGCGCGCTGGGACAGTGCGTGTATCGGCGCCTCGATTTCGAGATCGAAATCAACCCGAACCCGCGTGCAGCCGATGACTAAGCCATGTCCCGCATTCTCGTGACCGGCGGCGCCGGGTACATCGGCAGTCACACCACGCTCGAGCTTCTGGAAGCCGGCCACGACGTCGTCGTGGTCGACAACCTCTGCAACTCCAGCGAGGAGTCGCTGTCTCGCGTCGCGGAGTTGACCGGCAAGACGGCCGAGTTCCACAAGGTCGATCTGCGAGATGAGGACGGTGTCGAGGGTGTGTTCGCCGGCGACAAGTTCGACTCGGTGATCCACTTCGCCGGGCTGAAAGCCGTCGGCGAGTCCAACGAAATTCCGCTGAAGTACTACCAGAACAACATCGCGGCGACGCTCGTGCTGCTGGAGGCGATGGGGCGGCACAACGTCAAGGACTTCGTGTTCTCGTCATCCGCGACGGTGTATGGCGACCCCGCGACGGTGCCGATCGACGAGAGTTTTCCGCTCTGCGCGCTGAACCCGTACGGGCGCACCAAACTCATGATCGAGGACATCTCGCGCGACCTCGCGAAGTCGGATCCCGAGTGGCGCATGATCCTGCTGCGGTACTTCAACCCGGTCGGCGCGCACCAAAGCGGCCGCATCGGCGAGGATCCGATCGGCATCCCGAACAACCTGATGCCGTTTGTCATGCAGACCGCCGTCGGCCGCCACGACAGCGTGAAGGTGTTCGGCGACGACTACGACACCCCCGACGGTACCGGCGTGCGCGACTACATTCACGTCGTCGATCTCGCGCTCGGGCACGTCGCGGCGATCGACGCGCTGCCCGACACCAAGGGTTGCGTGGCGTACAACCTCGGCACCGGCCACGGGTACAGCGTGCTCGACGTGGTCGCGGCGGCGCAAAAGGCGTCAGGCGTCGAGATCAAGCACGAGGTCGTTGGCCGCCGGGAAGGCGATTCCGCGTCGTGCTACGCCGACCCCGCGCTCGCGGCGGAGAAGCTCAATTGGAGCGCCAGCCGCGGTCTCGACGAGATGTGCGCGGACGCGTGGCGTTGGCAGTCTCAGAACCCGACCGGCTACAAGTAGGCTGGCCCAACGCGTGACCGCGTTGGAGCCGGAGCGTTCGGTCCGTGCCGGGTAGGGATTGAGCGGCTACTTGCCGAACTCGTCGGCGACGGCCCAGACCTTGGCGCGCAGCGGGGAGTGTTTCACGCCGTCGAGCATCGTGCGCGTGACGTTGGTGAACTTCAGTCCCCTGAGCGCCGTCGTCGCCTGATCGGTCTGCGGTTCGATTCCCGGCGAATCCTGTTTGCCGTGCGTGAACTGGCGGTGCGGATCGAGCGCACCGGTCATGATGCGGATCGGAGGCCCGCCACCCTCGACGGGTTTGAGTTCCTGGAAACCCTGACCGGAGAAGTTGGCGCAGGCCGGCGCGCTGAACAGCACCGTATCCGGGTGGGTGGCTGTCCATCCGTAGCAGAGGTTGCCGCCGCCGCTGAATCCAGTGATGCCGATCTTCTCGTCCCCGCCGAAGCGCTCTTGGACCACCTTGAGCAACGCGGCGAGCCCGGCCATGTCGAATTGGATGCGCGTGCTGCCGTTCTCCTTGAGCAACTCCTTCGAGTACCAGGGGTACTTTTTCGGTTCGAGCACGTTGGCGTTCGACAGCGAACACGGCGCGAGAATGATGAACGGCCGGCCGCCCTGCGTCTTGCGGAATCCGCGCGCGGCGCCGAGGAAGTTCGAGCCCGCACCGTCGACCGCGACGAGGACCTTGTACTTGCGCGACGAGTTCCAGTTCTTCGGCAGCGCGACGTAACCCGCCATCGGGTGATCGCCGCGTATCAACGCGACATCGCGTCCGGCCATCGAGCGGTCGCTGGTGTCGTACTTGCCGCTCTCGGCGCCCTTTGGGTCGGCCGACCTCAGCTCCAGCGCCCAGCGGTAACCGATCGGTTGGGTCTTGGCGTTCGAGAGATACTTCTGGGTCTGGCTCGAGACTTTTCCGACGCGAGTCTTGCTGGGGTCGAGGGCCACGCCTTTGAAGAGGAAGCGGTCGTAATGCGGGTCGCCCGGGCCGAGCTTCGCAAGTTTGTCGCAGACCTTGGCCGCGTCCTTGTTCGCCTTGATCCGCTTCTTCCGCGCGGCCTTGTCCGGCGTGTTGTCGCCCGAGATGGATCGGACCGCGCTGCGCAGGCTCGGCACGTCCGGGGAGTTCGGCCACGCCGCTTTGGCCCGCGCCACGGCGTCGAGCCCTTCGACCTTGAGCGACTTCGACTTCGCCCACTTGCCGTATCCGACCCAGACCTTGCAGAGTTTCTCCCGGAGCTTCTGCTCCTTTTTCGGGACTCCCTGCGCGGACGCGGGAAGCGCGAGCAGCAGGATCAGGAGCAATCGAGAGGAAGTCGCGGTCATTCGTCGTTCTTCTTTTCTTCAGTCTTGGCCGTGGTCTTCTTGGTCTTCTTCTTGCCGCCAAAGAGGCTGCCGATGCCCTTGCCGACTCCCTCGATCACGGACTCAGCCGCGCCGATTCCCTTGCCCGCGATTTTCACACTGCGGCCTCCGATGCCCTTGAGGCCCTCGAGGCTGGCGCCGAGACCATCCTTCATCACGTCCGGAAGGATATCCGCGCCCTCCCGCAGCACCGCGCTGAGCACCGCCTTCATGATGGTGCCCCAAAGCTCGGAGACGATGGCGCCGCCTTTGGATTCGCTGCCGACGTCTTGCAGCCGGATTCTCTTGATGCGGATGTCGTATTCGCGCGTGACGAGGCCGGTCAGGCTCAATTCCGCCTTCACGCGGATGTCGGTGAGCAGGACCTCCTTTATCACGAACTGTTTTCCTGGCTTGTCCGTGGGTTCGGACGGCTCCGTTTCGGTCGATTTGGGGTCGGTCGCCTCGGGCTCCGACTCCTGCTTCTTCAGGTTATCCAGGATGATCTCGTAGTTGGCTTTCCCGTCCCCTTTCTGCATGTTCAGGTCGATGCCGTGCAAGCGGAGATACGGCGCGACGATTCGATCGTCGGTGAGCGAGGCGAGGGAAATGGCGGCCTCCCCGCGATCCATCCTGAAGAAGTGGGGTGCGGAAAAGCCCTCGGGGTTGGCGATGGTGAGCTCATCGAGCGCGCATGTGCCTCCGAAAATCGAGAGGCTGAGCTTTTCGAGCTTCGTCTCGACACCGAGTGCCTTGGTGCCGCCCTCCTCGATGACCTTGCGACCGATGTTGTCGATCTGCCAGACCACCACCGTCAGGGCGAGGATGCCAAGCCCGATTCCGCCCCCGAGCAGGAAGAGGACGATCTTCAACTTGGAGCGGCGCGCCTTCGGCGGCTCGGTACGGGAATCTGCGGCGGGCGCAGCGCTCTGGGGGATCTCGTCGGGCATCGGCTCTACTCCTTAACGTAATGTCTCGGCGCGGAGTTCCTCGATCTCGGCGACCTGTTTGGGAACGCCCGAGGTCATGACCCGGCAGCCGTCCTCGGTGACGGCCACCATGTCTTCCACCCGGATTCCTCCGCATCCGAGCACCGCGGGATCGAGCAGACGGTCCACACGATCCCAGTTCACTGCGTCGGCGAACTTCTCCCGTCGGGCGCCATCCGTCAAGAGCGCTTCGATGAAATATATCCCGGGCTCGATGGTGAACACGTATCCGGGCTGCACCGGGAGGTCCGTGCGCAGGCGATCGAGCCCGAACCGGGTCCGCGGCTCCCGCCCGTCGGCCATGCCGCCGACATCGTGGGTGCAGAGGCCGATCAGGTGGCCGATTCCGTGCGGAAAAAACAGGGCGTGGGCGTCCCGATCGACGAGATCGGCCGGCGCGCCCCGGAGCAGGCCGAAGTCGACGAGGCCCTCTGCGATGATCGCGGCGGCGGTGAAGTGAAGGTCCACGTACTCCGTCCCGGGCCGGGTCGCCGCGATCGCGGCCTCGTTGGCGCGCAGGACGATTTCGTAGAGCTCGCGCTGTTCCGGCGAAAACCTCGCCCCGACCGGAAACACACGTGTGATGTCGCCGGCGTATCCGGCGCACTCCGTGCCGGCGTCCACCAGGACTGTCTCGCCCGCCTCGAGGCGCGTGTCGGTCGGGGAGAAATGCAAGACGGAACCGTGCGCGCCCGTAGCGACGATGGTTGCGTAGGCGGGCTCCTCGCCACCGGCTCTGACGAACGCCGCCTCGATCTCGGCGCGCACCTCGCGCTCCGTCATGCCCGGGCGCGCGACTTTCATGGCCGCGACGTGTCCTGCCGCGGACGCACGTGCCGCCTTTTCGAGCCAAGCGAGCTCCGTGGCGTCCTTGGTCCGTCGTTGCGTGTCGAGTTCGTGGCGCAGCTCATCCCGCCACGTGTCGTCGCGGTGCAGCGCCGGTGTTTCGTCCAGGCCGTATCCGCCGGGCTCGGCCAGAAGATCCGTGTTGCCCAAGACCGCGGTGCGCTGTCCGTTCCGCGCGGCCAACCAGCCCGGAAGGTCCGTCGTCGGGCGCACGTCGTCGATGCCGGATTCTGCGGCGTGTTGTTGCAGATCCTTGGGCGGTCCTTCCCAGATGGCTTCGATTTCCGATGCGACGTGAACGAAATAGGTCCAACCGTCCGCCGGATCGAACGCAAGCACTTGGCCCGGCTCGCTGCCGCCCCCGAGGTAGCGGTGCTCGGCGTGCACACGAAAGTCATAGGGCTGATCGCTTCCAGCGATCGGAGAGGGGAGGCCGGCCGGAACGAGCAGGAATCCGTCCCCGGTCGTCCAGTTCGCGGTCCATTGGGCGCGGCGCCGACTGCTAGCCTCAGCATCCATAGGGCTCCTATTCAACTCGCGGTTTGCGGTCCGCGCAACGGGGGTGTGGCCGGGCTGTCAGGATTTCGACACCAGAGTTGTTCTAGCGGACCGGATGCGGTGGCCGTTTTTTTCGGCGCCGCGATGACCCATAATCGGGCGCGTGCCGAGATCGCTGCGTGTCGGAATCGCGGGCTGTGGAACCGCCGGGCCCGCCGTGGCGCTGTTTCTGGCCCGGGCGGGGCACCGGGTCGAGGCTTTCGAGCGGGCGGCCAATCCCGGTGCGGTTGGGGCGGGGGTGCTCCTGCAGCCGACAGGTTTGCACGTGTTGCACCGGCTGGGGCTACTCGATGATTTGCTCGCCCTGGGCGCGCCCGTCGGGTTTCTGCACGGCGTGACCCGGCGGGGCCGAGTGCTCATGAACTTCGGCTACGAGGAGTTGCAACCGGGGCTGTTCGGGCTGGGGATTCACCGGGGCGCGCTGTTTCGAACGTTGTTCCAACAAGTCGCCGCCGAAGGTGTGTCCGTATCGACGGGGGTGCGCATCGTCGAGACGGCGATGGATGGGCCGCTCGCACGCTCATCGACGACGCCGGGAACCGCCACGGGCCCTACGATCTCGTTGTGGTCGCCGACGGCGCGCGTTCGTTGCTGCGCGGCGCGACCAACCTCACGAAGCGATCGCGGGCATATGAATGGGCGGCGCTGTGGTTCATCGCCGAGGACCCGGACAAGCGTTTTGCCGGGCGGCTGTTTCAGGTGTACGACGGCACGCGCCGCTTCGCCGGGTTTCTGCCGACCGGGAGCCTGGAACCCGGCGGTTCGAACAAGGTGAGTTTCTTTTGGAGCCTGCGCCGGGATCAGGTCGATGCGTGGCGCGCCGCCGGGCTCGCATCGTGGAAGCAGCAGGTGCTACGGGTCACGGAGGCCGCGCGGCCGGTGCTCGCTCAGATCGAGGATCCGGACGAGGTGCTCTATGCCACCTACACCGATGCCGTGATGCGCCGGACCCACGAGGACGGTCTCGTCTATCTCGGGGACGCGGCGCACGCGATGAGCCCGCAGCTCGGCCAGGGTGTCAACCTCGCGCTGCTGGATGCGATGGTGCTCGCGGAATCGATCGAGCGCGAAGCGACGCTGTCCGCGGCGTTGTCGGCCTACACGGAGGCCCGCCGCGCGCACGTGTCGTTTTACCAGTACGCGTCACGCTGGCTTCTGCCGCTGTTTCAGAGCGATCTCGTTTTCCTCGGCCCGCTGCGCGACTGGTTCGTGCGACCGATCGCGAGCATCCCGTTCCTGCGCCGGCACATGCTGCACGCGATGGCGGGAACGAAAACGGGGTGGTGGACGACGATGGACTTGCCGGGCCCGCCTCGGCCTTAGGCCTTCGGGCGCTACTGCTCCGCCAGGAAGCGCTCCGCTTCCAGCGCCGCCATGCAGCCCGTTCCGGCAGCGGTTACGGCCTGGCGGTAAACCCAGTCCTGCACGTCGCCCGAGGCGAACACTCCGGGGATCGACGTCGCCGTCGTACCGGGTTTCACCTTCAGGTAGCCGTTGTCGTGTGCTTCGAGTTGCCCCTGGAACAGATCGGTCAGCGGCGTGTGCCCGATCGCGACGAACATCGCGGCTGCCGGCACGTCCGTGGTCTCGTCGTTCTTCAGGCTACGCACCCTGACGCCGGTCACCTGCTCCTTCTCGACACCGAGAACCTCGTCCACGACGTGGCTGTAGAGAATGTCGATCTTCGGGTTGTCGACCACGCGTTGTTGCATCGCCATGGAGGCACGGAATTCGTCGCGGCGGTGAATCAGCGTGACCTTCGAGCAGAGCCCGGTCAGGTACAACGCTTCCTCCATCGCGGTGTCGCCGCCGCCGACCACCACGACCTCCTGCTCGCGGAAAAACGCGCCGTCGCAAACCGCGCAGGCGCTCACGCCGCGGTTCTTCAGCTTCTCCTCGCTATCCAGGCCGAGGTAGTTCGCGCGCGCACCTGTCGAGATGATGATCGTCTGCGCGAGGTAGGGTTCGTCCTCCTCCTGCGCCCAGACCTTGAAGGGGCGTTCGCTCAGGTCCACCTTGACGACGTCCTTCGCGATCAGCTCGGTGCCCTGGCGTTCGGCCTGGCCTCGGAAGCGCTCCATGAGTTCCGGGCCGGTCACCGGATCGATGAAACCCGGGTAGTTCTCGACGTCCGTCGTGAACATCAGCTGGCCGCCCGCGACGAGCCCGCCCGCGTTGAAACCCTCGAAACAGAGCGGTTGCAGGTTCGCGCGCGCTGCGTAGATGGAAGCGGTCAGGCCGGCAGGGCCGGAACCGATGATGATGACTTTGCGGGGCTCTTTCATGCTCATGCCGTTGTCTTGGATGCTCTTTCGGGAACGAGGAAACTCAAGCGAACAGGGTACTGGATCGGTCCGCTACCCAGGAATTCCGGGCTCGCCCGGCAGAGCCTACGTATTGTTTCCGCTCTTGGCTTCGAGGTCCTGCAGGCGTTCGTCGAGGGCGCGGTGCTTGGTCTGCAACTCTTCGACCTGCCGACGCAGTGCCGTGACCTCTTCGCCGGCCTCGTCCTTTCTTAGACGTCCGATCCAGCGTTCGATCGCCGGTGCGTCCTGCTTGGACTGCGCGCTCTTGAGCGCCTCGAGCGCGCCGATGGCCGAGGTCTGGCCGAGGCTCGCGAGGGCCGCGCCGGCACGCATGCGCACTCGCTCGGCCGGATCGCGGGTCAGATCCGAGAGCCGCTCGACGGCGAGCAAGCGCCGGCGCCGGTCCTGGACCACGGCGCTGTCGCCGAACGCCTTCACCGCATGGGGCCGTACGCTCTCGGGTTCGACGCCGTACCCCGTGCGTGTTTCGAGCAACTCGTGACTCTCCGGCGAGCGGAGGCGGCCCACGCCCGAGAGCGCACCCGAGCGCACGAGACCGTGCAGGCCGGGATCGGACTCGCCGGTACCTGCGAGAAACTCGAGGTCCTCCGGTTGGCGTTGCGCGCCCAGTGAGTCGGCCGCGAAAAACGTGGCGAACGGCCCGGCGCTGCTGTTGAGAAGTGCCAGCAGCGCGTCGCGGACACGGGTGTCGCGCAGGCCCGCGCAGGCCTGGGCGATCGCCGGTCTGGCCTTCGGATCCGTCTCGGAGGCGAGCATCTCCGCCAGTTCGCCCGCGGCGTCGCCGGACAGCGATGCGGCCAACGCCTTGGCGACGGCGACGCGCACTCCCCAAAACGACTCGGACTTCATCGCGGCACCGACCGCGTTCATGTTGACCCGCCGGCCCGTCTTGATGAGCGTCCGTGCCGCGCGGATGCGCCCCGCGACGTCGCCGCACTCGGTCAGGGCGGCGCGCAGCAGGTCGTCGCCCGGGTTGAATTCGAGATGGCAGAGCAGCTTCAGGTCGGGATCGGCGCGAATGAGTTTCGGCGCCGCCGGCATGCTCACCACGGTGACCGTTCGTTCCGAATCGGTCGCGAGTTTCGTCCGGTGCGTCGCGTCCTCCGTGTCGGTCCACTCGATCTCCAGGGCGAGTTCGAAATTGGGGATGCCCTTTTTCTTGTCCGCCTGGGTCTGTTTCAGCGTGAACGAACCCTCGTTCTTATCGGCGTCGTGCCGGAACGCGAGTTCGAGCTTGGGGTAGCCCGGACGGTGGATCCAGTCGTCGAAGAACCGCGTTAGATTGAGCCCGGAGGCCTTTTCGAGGGCGCGCCGGAAGTCGTCGGTTTCGACGACACGGCCCATGAAATCCTCGACGTATCCGCGCACGCCTTCCCAGAACGGCTCCTCGCCCACAAGATTGCGCAGCATGTGGATGCGCCATGCGCCGCCGGGATAGAGGTGCGCATCGAAGAGACTCCAGCTGGAGTCGTACTCGCGCGTCACGATCGGGCGCGCGTACCGCGTGTCCGACTCCTCGATATAGCGGTCCGCGTTGAACACGAGATCGTAGTCGCGTTCCTCGCGGCCGGAGTGCTCTTCGAGCCACACCGTTTCGATGTATGTCGCCCAGGATTCCTTCAGCCAGGAGTGCTCGAAGTGCCGGCAAACGATCGCATCGCCGAAGTAGCTGTGCGCCATCTCGTGGATGTTCACGCTGTCGGTGACGTGCCCGCGCTCGGCGCCGAGCGTTTCGTCCATCAGGAACGCCTCGTCCCACGTGACGAGCGAGATGTTCTCCATCGCGCCGCCGACGCCGGGCAGGGCGATCTGAAAGTACTTCGGGAACGGAAACGGGGCGCCGAGGCGTTCCTGGAGCCAAGTCAGCATCGCTGGTGTCCGGCCGAAGCTGCGTTTCAGGTGCCCGGGTGTAAATGGGGCGGCGGCGAAATACGAGATCGGAATCCCGTCCGTGGCCTCGTCGTATCGGACGAATTCTCCGATGGCGATGCAGCACAGGTAGCTCGGGCACGGGAACTCGAGTCCCCAGTGCGCCGTCTTCGTCCCGTCGTCGTGGTGCTCCTCAGATTCCAGCCGGCCGCTGGCGAGGATCGTGTAGTCCTTCTTGGCCGTCAGATGGAATCGATATGTCGTGCGGACGTTGGGATAGTCGATGCACGGGAGCCAGTAACGCGCCCGTTCGGTTTCGTGATCCGTGACCATGAACGTCGCGCGATCTTCGTATTGCGAGTCCGGCGCGGAGAACCGCATGCCGGTGATCGGGGCGATGACCCGGTATCGCACCTCGACGTCGCGTTCTTCGCCGCGCTCGAACGGCGTGTCCCACGACAGGTGAATGAGCTCGCCGTCATAGCGCCACTGCAACGGCGCCTCGCTCCTCACCTGCACGTCGTCGAGGCCGACGGCGTTGAGCTTCAGCGATCTCGCGCCTTCGCGGTTGCTTCTGACCGTCGTCGTCACGAAACCGCCGGCGGTGGCGCCGGTGAGGTCGAACCGCATGCGAACGTCGATGTGCGTGGGTTCGAGCGCGAGATCCGGCGCGTAGCTGGGTTCGGCTCCGGGTAGGACGAATTCCGTGCCGGCGCCTTTGCACCCGCGGAGTGAGTCCCCACTGTCCTCATGCGGCATGGCGGAATTCTACTCTCGCGGCGGTGTCCTTTCCCAGCCTTCGAGTTCGACTGCGTTATGCTCTGCGCCGCGGGCCGGGCTCCTTTGGGCATGCCGGTGGCACGACCCCCAGAGCGAAACCGTATGCTCTTCCCGAACTTCATCAGCCACCGCAGTGCGGGCCGACGGTGCCTGCGCATGACGCGTCGGGAGCTCGAAGACTCGCACGTGGCGCGGTTCCGAAAGCTGGCACGATTCGTTCGCGAGAGATCGCCCTATTACGCGCGCGTCATGAAGGAGCGGGGGATCGATCCGGATCGCTGCCTGCCCCGGGACTTTCCCGTTCTGACCAAGAACGAAGTCATCGAGAACTTCGACGAGATTTCCACGGACCCGCGCGTACGGACCGATCGCATTGCGAAGTTCCTGACCGGGTCGCGGGACGCGCGCGAACTGATGGACGGCCGGTTTCGCGTTCTCCACACTTCGGGCACCTCCGGCACGGTCTGTTACTCGGTGTTCGATCCGACAGAGTGGATGCAGGGCGTCATGGTGCTCGAGCGCATCCTGCGGGCCGCGCTGCCGCCGCGCCGTGTCGCGTTCATCGGCGCGACGCAGGGACACTTCGCCGGCGTCTCGTTCGCGGTCTCGCCGGCGCACTGGATCCGCGGCCTGTTCTATAGGACCAGGGTCTTCGACATCAACGATCCGACGGAGAAGATCGTCGCCGGCCTGAACGAGTTCAAGCCGTTTGCGTTTTCGGGGTATTCGGGCGCGATCAGCATGCTGGCCGACCAGCGACTCGCCGGGAACCTCACCTTCTCGCCGACACGCATCCTCGTCGGCGGCGAGCCGATGGCCGACCGAGAGCGTAAGCGCGTCGCGGGTGTGTTTGGCACCGACGTGCGCCTCAACTATGCGTCGAGCGAGCACCTGTTCATGGGGTTTGACCTGATGCACGGGCCCGGGATGTACCTGCTCGAAGAAAACCTGATATTCGAGCTTCAGACCGACCACATCCTCGTCACCAACCTCTATCGGAAGACGGTACCGCTCATCCGCTATCGGATGGACGATGTGCTGCCCGTCGCGTCACGGGGGGCCACGTGGGGGCCCTACACGGTCGTCGACAAGGTTTTGGGGCGCTCCGAAGAGGCGCCGGTGTTTCTGAACGAGAAGGGGGTGGAGGACTACATCCACCCCATCGTCATCGTGGAGTTCTTCGTCGCGAACGTGAAGTCGTTCCAGATGCGCCTCGTGAACAAGTCGCAGTTCAGGTTCCATGTCGTGCTGGAGTCCGGCCTGACCGACGCGCAGGCGGATGCGGCGGAGGCAGCCACGGTCATGCGGCTCAAGGAACTCCTGGCGCAGAAGAACATGGGCAACGTGGTCTTCGAGGTTGTTCGGGAACGCGCGCTCCCGGTGGACCGCAAAACGGGCAAATTCCGCCTCATCGTCAAGGCCGCGTCGTAGCCCTTTCGTGCTAGGCGACGGGTAGCATGAGCGCATGCGACCCCACGCGCCCCTTCCGCCCCTGATTCTCGTATCCGTTTTGTTGGTGGGCGAAATCGCCGCGGCCGGCGAGGACACCGAGGTCGCTCCCGCTCCGACGATCGAGGGACTCGTCTATCTCTCTCACAACGGCCACGGTGCCGAAGAGTGGTATCGCGTGCGCGATGGGATGACCGTGATCCGGGTGCCGGGCGGCGTCTACAAGAAACGGCCTTACGAGGGCTGGGAGGCCACCGAGGAGCCGAAGGCGCAGATGGTCGCGGCGTTCCTCATCGACAAGTACGAGGTGACCAACGAGCAGTTCGCGCGCTTTCTGAGTTCCATCGCCGAAACCACGGCGTTGATCCGAACGGAAGTCGGCGGGGTAGTACGCGGTGCGGACGGGTGGCGCGCGGAGTCCGGACGGGAGCGCCATCCTGTGACCGCGGCGACCGGGCACGGCGCCGTGGCGTACTCGAAGTGGGCGGGGGCGGGTCTACCGACGCCGCTTCAGTGGGAGAAGGCGGCCGGTGGCCCGGAAGGGCGTCTCTATCCCTGGGGCGATGAAGCCCCCGGCGCGACGCGAGCGAACTTCGGCCGACCCACGCCCCGCGACACCGCGCCAGTCGGCTCCTATGAAGCCGGCGCGTCGTACTACGGCTGCCTCGACATGGCGGGGAACGCGTATGAACGCTGCTTCATGCGGCGCGGCGACAAGGCCCTCCCGGTCATGATCAAAGGCGGTTCGTGGCTCTCGCCCCATCCGCTCAACCTGCGCGTTCTCGATCTGTGCGTGCAACCCATGGGCGTGGCCGAGAAGAGCGTCGGGTTCCGCTGCGTCATGACAGACCCGGAGCCGGATCGCAAACCGATCGCGCGGGCGGTCAAGCCGAAACCCCTTCGCATCGCGCGGACGTTCGAGGCGGCCGTGAAGGAGGCGAAGCGACGCAGGGTGCCGATATTCCTCTCGTTGCTTTATGACACCTGCGGCCAGTGCGACCGGACCCGGGAGCAGCTGTACAAAGACCCGCGATTCGTGGCGTATTGCAACGAGCACATGGTGGTTGCGTTTGGCCACCAGGCCGGCCACGCCATGGAGTGCGAGCACGCGCAGCGGCCTGATGGCGATTGCGCGCTCTATCCGGGAATCACGTGCGACGAGCACGAGATCCTGTTTGCGCGCGGGATGAAGGTGGTCGGCGGCTTCGTGGTCTCACCGGGCCAATTTGTGCTTCATCCGGATCGCGTGGCCGAGGCCGCGGGCGCCAAGTGCGTGCTCATCCCGGAGCGCGAACTGCCGAAGTGGGGCGATCCGGTTGCGGAGTTCCTCGCCGCGTTCGAGCGCGCCAGCAGAACCGTTGGAGAGTGAGCCGGGTGCTCCCCGGACGGTTTTGTAGTTCGACGGCCAATTCGTAGTTATCCCGGCGCCGTACTGGACTCGATAGACCGGCACCGGCCCCGCCGTGGCCACAGCGCGCGAAAAGTCCCGGGAATTCGCGGATTGAGACAGGCGCCTGGCCGGTTTTTTGGCATGGTCCGGCCCGATCCTGACGGATGTTCGTTCCGCGGAACGGTCTCTTAAATCGTTGTAGGGGTTTGGTTTATGCCGAGACGGAGCCTCCCGGCGGGCAACCTCTTGTCCAAAGGCCTCGACATATCCGTCTTGAGGGCCCATGCGCACCGCGGAAAAACCACCACGCCCGTTGACCTGCTCCCGCGTGCTTGGCATCATTTCGCGTTGGAGTGAAGGCAGGGCGCGTGAGCGCTCCACCCTTCGACAAGGGTTTGAACATCGGTAATGGAGGCCTGCGCTCATGCGCACCACAACTTTGATATTGATCGTCGCGGCGCTATTCGCCTTTGAGAAATCGGCGGACGCTGACACGATCATCTACAAGATCGAGCAGATCCAGGACCCGTTTGCCGCGAGTTCGATTCACAGCGGCACGCAGCAGATGGCCACGGTCTTCAACGACCACTTGGGCCGCGGTGTGGACGTCTACAAGTCGGGCACCAAGCTCTGGCACAACCTGACGGGCTACATCAAGGCTGACCGCGACATCCCCGGAAAGAAGATCACCTTCCTTGAGGGCGAGATCCACGGCACGGAGCTCAGCGGATCTGGCTTCTACGTCGACGGATTCCTGGAGACGCAGGTCGATATCGACGCCACGGTTCTCGGCGGCCAACTTCACGATGCCAACAACGACGGTAAGGCCATGGGCCACATCACGTTGCGCATCACCCAGGACGGGTTCCTGACGAGCACGGACGTGACGTTCTTCTTCGAGGATTTCTTCTACGTCCCGAACTTCGCGAACAGCTTCAGCCCGAACCTCCAGCAAGTCCACCTCTGGGGCAACAACACCGAGCCGCTCGACAACAGCGACCTGGATGCTCTGCACGTCCACGGCGGCGTCTCCGTGTCGGGACCCCCGGTCGACGAGGGCACGATTTGGACGCGTGACCGCCTTGGCCTGGACCTCCGCCTCGTCGCGGTTCCCGAGCCCGCCTCCATGGTGCTCGTTGCCGCCGGCGCCGCGGTAATCGCGATTCGCCGCCGTCGCAAGCGCGTCGCCTAGCGGATCTTCTACTCTCAATTACCATCAAAGCGCGGGCCTGCGGGTTCGCGCTTTGTTCGTTTCTTTGGGGAAGGCTATTTGATGAGTGTTACGCAGTCACCCGATGTTTCGGTTCCCGCTTACACGTTTCTTCCCGCTGAGTTCAGTGACGGCGGAGCCAGTGCGGCCGATCCGGCCGCTATCGTGGAGCAGACCGAGCGACTGCTTGCGCGCGAACCTGCCACGCGGACGGAATTGGAAGCGTGGGTTTGCGACTGGAGCGAACTGCAGTCCGCCGTTTCCGGAGCCGCCGCGCGCCGCTACATCGCAATGACGTGCAACACGAAGGACGAGGCGGCCAAGGAGGCTCACCTCACGTTCGAGCGCGAGGTGTGGCCCGTGGCGCGCACGCAGGAAGATCGTCTGACCAAGGCGTTCCTTGCGAACCCGCATCGCGCGCAGCTCGGCGAGGAGTTTGCGATTCTTGTGAAGCGCACCGAGCGCGCCGCCGAGTTGTTCCGCGAGGAGAACAACCCGCTCAAGGCCAAGGAAGCGGTACTCGACGCGGAGTACAACACGATCCAGGGCGCGATCACCGTGGACTTCCGCGGCGAGACACTGACGGTGCAACAGGCCGGCGCGCACCTGGAGGATCTCGATCGCGCGACGCGCGAAGAGGCATGGCGCTTGATCGCCGAACGACGGCTGCAGGATCGCGATCGGATCGAACGGCTCTTCGAGGAAGAGATGGAGCTGCGCGGCCAGCAGGCCAAGAACGCCGGCTTCGGCAACTACCGTGATTTCAAGTTCGCGGAGATGTGCCGCTTCGATTACACGCCGGAAGATTGCGCCGGATTTCACGCGGCCGTCGAGAAGGTCGTCGTGCCGGCGGCGCAGAAGCTGATGGACAAACGCAAGCGGGCGCTCGGGCTCGACACGCTGCGTCCTTGGGATCTGATCGTCAGCACCTCTGGACGGCCTCCGCTGACGCCGTTCCACGACGAGGACGGCTACCACGCCATCACGCGCAAGCTCTTCCGCGAGATCGACCCGGTTTTCGAGGGCGAGTACGACATCCTGCAGCGCAACAACCTGCTCGATCTGATGTCGCGGCCCGGGAAGGCGCCGGGCGGCTACAACTACGGCGTCGAAGACATCCGGCTCCCGTTCATCTTCATCAACGCCGTTGGCCGGCACGCCGACCTCCAGACGATGTTGCACGAGGGCGGGCACGCGTTCCACTCGCTCGCCGTCCGCGATTTCGATGTTGCCGACTTCCGCGATCCGCCGACCGAGTTCTGCGAGGTTGCGAGCATGTCGATGGAGCTGCTCGCGATGGAGCACTTCCCCAAGGCGTACAGCGCTGACGATGCACGTGACGCCGCCATTTCCCACCTCGACGACGTCGTGACGCTGATGCCCTGGATCGCGATCATCGATGCGTTTCAGCACTGGCTGTACACGCACGCCGGCCACAGCGCCGAGGAGCGTCGGGAAACCTGGGTGGAGTTGCGCACGAGGTTCACGCCGTGGATCGACTGGAGCGGCCTCGAGGCGTACCGCGACCACGAGTGGCATCGCCAAGGGCATCTGTTCGGGATGGCGTTTTATTACATCGAGTACGCCATCGCGCAGATCGGTGCGCTGCAGGTGTGGCGCAACGGCCGCAGGGACGAGGCCGCCACCGTCGAGCAATATCGCAGCGCGCTCAAACTCGGCGCGACAAAGTCCCTGCCCGATCTGTTCGCTGCGGCGGGAGCCAGGTTCGCGATGGGCGATGAGATCCTCGGCGAGCTGATCCCCAACGTGGTGGAGCGCATCGAGCAGTTGGAGGCGTAGCGCCCACCCCTGGGCCTTGACCCACTAAGACGGGGTTCGTGCGTCGACCACCGGGAGCAGCACGCGCAACTATGTCAGCGAGGTCTGTGACCGCAGTCCGGAAACCGTAGCTCGGAGGAAACTCGAGTACTCGGGGTGGGTCGGTTGCCCACCCCGTTGCTTGCCGAGTGCGGCGAGTCGCTGCGTCCGGTACGCTACGCCTGACCCATGATCAAGCTTGTCCTGGCATGCGTCGCCGGCGTGGCAGTCGGCGTGCTCGTCACGTTGCTCGCCACGGGATCGGGCAGCGAACGGAAAACGCGTCCGGAGCCGCAAGCGGATCGCGCGCCGGATGCACCCGAGAGCGCGCAACCCGAACCCGAGGAGGCGCCCGCCGTCGAGACGCGCGCCCCCGCGCCGGAAACCCCCTCGATCCAGGAGTCGGCAACGCTCGCGTGGCTGCGCAATCTGTTGCCGCGCCGCTTCGACACCTTGACGCTGGCTCAGATGCGCCAGCTGCGCGAGCTCGACCTCTCGGGTCGAAACGTCGACGCCGCAGACCTCGCCCAACTGAAACACCTGAGATCGCTCTCCATCCTGAAGCTCGGCAACACGGGAATCGGCGACGCGGAGCTCGCCCACTTGAAGGATCTAGCTTCGCTCGAGCGGCTGACCCTGCGCGGCACGCGGATCACGGACGCGGGACTCGGCGAACTCACGGGCCTTGGAAAACTCCGCGAGCTCGACCTCACCGCAACAGCGGTCGGCGACGCGGGGCTCGTGCGCTTGAACGGCATGGCGTCGCTCACGGAGCTGCGGCTCGACCGGACCAAGGTCACCGACGCGGGTCTGGAAGGCCTCCGCGACCTGTCGCTCAAGGCGATCACGCTCGGTCAGACCGCGGTGACCGACGCGGGCCTCGGCCACCTGCGGCGCTTCAAGCTCGAAGAGCTGAGCATCTACCGCAACACGAACATCACCGACGCGGGCATGAGCGAGCTCGCGCAGCAGACCTCACTGCAGAAGCTGATGCTGCGCGGCGTCAAGATTACCGAGAACGGCCTGTCGTATCTGCGCAACCTGAAATCACTGGAGGTGATGAACGCGAGCATGGTCGTCTCGGACGCAGGCATGAAGCACATCGGCGAACTCACCGCGTTGAAGCGCCTCGGCCTCTATTCGAACCCGAACATCACGGACGCGGGTGCGATCCACCTGCAGAAGCTGAAGTCGCTGGAATTTC
>JAZFYD010000128.1:0-16883 GCA_036443405.1 Planctomycetota bacterium | reverse complement strand
GCGCTACGCGTGAAGGGGCAGGCCACAGAGGCCCTGGAGATGATCAAGCGCCTCGGCGCCGCCGCCGCACTGGAGATGAAGCAAGAGCGTCTCGGCGACGTCGACGAAATGATGAAGACGCTCTACGCTGAGGTCGCCTATCGCGACCACGCGTACACGATAGCGCGCATCGGGCGCGTCGCGCTCTACGCCGCGGCGATCGACCGCATGGTCGTGCTCGCGACGAGTCAGGAGCGCATAGAGGATCTCTGGGACCGCCATATCGACAAGGACAAGCTGGACACGCTCGCCAAGTCCAAGCGGCACGAAGGCTCTCTGTACTCGACCGGCGGTACCCGCACGACGACCATGGTCGTGCAGGTCGACACGCTGCTCGCGTCCGCCGAGACAGTGTTCGGCGAGGAGGTCGCGCAAGTTCGCCAGGGAATGCGGGCCTTTGGGCTCGATTCGCTCAAGACGATCGCTTTGGCAGCTGCCGTGAACGGCGACGGCTTCGGCTCGCGTCTTTCGCTGCTGTTCGATGGCGAGCGCACCGGCATCGCGAAGCTGTTCGGCCCGGCCGAGAGACCCGGCTTCACGGCCCTCGACTTCGCGCCGAAGAATTGCATCTTCGCGTCGGCGGGCCGGTTCAATCCGGAACTGCTCTGGGACGTCTTCGGCTCGCTGCCGATGGCCGCCCAAAAAACCCAAAACGCCGAGCGGTTCATCAAGGCGAAGTTGGGCATCGACCTACGCGCGGACCTTTTGGGCCAGATGGGGCCGGAAGGTGGATTCGTGATCGGCCGCAACCACGGCCTCATCCCGGACCTCGGCCTGATCTGCAAGGTCAAGGACGGCGAGCGCCTCGAAAGAGCGCTTGTGAAGATCATCTCCAGCGCGCCGTGGCCGAAGGGCGCCGGCATGAAGGACGCATCCATCGGTGGCGTGAAGGCTCACGTCGTTCCGCTCTGGCACCCCGGAAACAATGGGATCCCGCTTACGATCCCGCTCGCTCCCACGTTCGGCATTGTGGACGGCCATCTGCTGATCACGCCGTTCCCGCTTTCGTTCCAGCGATTCGTGGCCGTCAAGCAGGGCCGCAAGCCGTCCCTGCGCGCCAACCGCGACTTCGGTGCGTTGCGCCAAAGGGTCCCGGAGAACGCGTTGGCGGTGTCCTACACCGACGTGAAACGGTTGATGGCGACGCTCTACGACACGCTGATGCCGATCGTGCAGTGCATGCCTCAGCAGGCCGGCGCGACCCAGGTGTTCGAGCTACCCGAGGTCGACACCCTCACGCAGCACCTCTACGGGAGCATCAGCTGGCGCTACGCCGACGAGCGCGGCGTTCATTGGCAGTCCCATGGCGCGCTCGACACGACGACGATCCTGATCGCCCAGACAGCCGCCCTCGGCGGTGTCGCCGCGGCGTTCTGGGCGGGGCGTACGCCCGAGATCGCACCGCCCGTCCAGGTCGCGGTCAGCGACCACGCCAACATCGCGCAGCAGTGCGAGGGCAACCTCCAGCTCATGCGAATCCTGTTGCGCCGCTACCGGCGCGAGCACGGCAAGCTGCCGGACGGCCTCGACGAGGTCAAGAAGTCCCGGGGCATGTTGCCGCCGACGATCTTCAGCGTGCCTGGTACGGACAAGGAGTACGCCTATCTCGGCATGGACTCCGAGGGCGCCGTCCTGATCCACGGTTTCGCGAACGGCGCGGACGGCAAGATCTCGGTGCTGCTCAAGAACCTCAAGTGCGATCGTGTTACCGCCCAGGCTCTTGAGGATCTGAAGGCCCGTCGTCGCCCCCGGGGGCAGGGTCAGGGTCCGGGTCGGAAGCCGCGGCGTTGACCGCTGCGAGGTAGCCGGCCACCAGCTGCTGCAGGTCCTCGGGAAGCCGCAGGAACGCCTGTTTGGCGCTCTCGACGTCTTCGGCTCTGCCCAGCGCCAGCGCCCGCTCCGCGAGCAGGAGGCTGTTGGTGACGAGCTGGACGCGATGCGGGAACGCCTCCGCGCCGAGCGCGAAGTCGCATGCGTAGATCGAGAAGTGGAGCGCCTGCGTGTCGTAACCCTGGCGCACCAAAGCGCCGAGCAGCGACCGGCCCCAGTAGAGATACGCCTTCAACTCGTCGGTCTCGGCAATCCCCAGGTCTACATCGTCAGCCTCAGCCAGTGCGCTCGCCGAGTCCGCGAGCTGCCCGCTGCTCAGGTACGCCACGCTCGAGAGGAGATACGCGCGCACCTCGGTCGCCGGATCCTTGGCCGCCTCCAGCCGCTTCTCCGCCTCGTCCTGCATGACGGCCGCGAGCGTCTCCGGGCCCAGTCCGTGCAGCCCCAGCACCGCACGCACGTACGCAATCACGTTGTCGCGCTCCGCCTCCGTATCGACCTCCACGAGGCGCGTGAGCTGCCGGATCGATTCCTGCGCGCTGCCGCCCAACCCAAGAAGCACATCGCCGAGGTTGGTCTTCTTGCCGAGGCGCGCGCGCACCTCCTCGCGGAACCACTTGATGCGAACGAGCAGCCAGGGTTCGCGAATGGACATCGAGCCTTCGAAAAGGCTGCTGAGTTCATCTTGAGCGCCCGCGAACCTCCCCTTCGCCCTCTCCGCGCTGACCTGCTCCAGTTGGATGCCGAGCGAGTAGTGCGCCTCGGCGCGTGTGAGGTGGTGGAACGCCGTGTCGCGTTCCACATCCGCGAGGGTGTCCAGCGCGCCGTTGAAGTCGCGATCCTGTTCGAGCTGAGCGCGCGCGAGGGTGAGCTTGCGCAGATCGTCGGCTGTGCCCGGTTCTTCGGCCTCGCTCTTCGCTTCATCGAACTCGCCGACCTCGATGAGCATCATCTGGAACCAGAACGGATCGCGGAGTGTGCCGGCGCGACGGAGGTCCTCCAGCGCCGGCCCGAATCGGCCGTCGAGGATCGACTGCTGCGCGCGCCGGGCGTAGAGCCCCTCGCGCTCCGCGGTCACCTCCGCGTTGTCGGGCATCTTCTGCACAAGCTTCTCCACCTCGTCGATCGCCCGTCCGAGATTCGTCGCTGCTATCGCGCGAATCTCCGCGATGCGCTCACTGAAGCGCAACTCCTGGGTGGTGCCCTCGAGTTGGCGTTTGCTGTCCTCGCCGCTTTGCCACAGCGCCAGCGCGCTGATGCCCGCGACGATGGCGACCGCGCTCAGGCTCGCGATCACGCGATGGCGGCGCACCGTTTCGAGGCTGCGCGCGGCGATGCCCTTGGGTTTGGCGTGGATGCGCTCGCCGCTCAGAAAGCGTTGGAGGTCCGCCACGAGCGAGGCGCCGTCCTGGTAGCGATCCGCGGCGTTCTTTTCGAGGCAGCGCAGAATGATCGTCGCCAAATCGTGGGGGATCTTCTTGTTGAAGCGCCGCGGGTTCGGCGGCCGGTCCTCCAGGACCGAGCGGATGAATGCCTGCACCGAAGGCGCGTCGATCGGCGGCCGGCCCGCGACCACTTCGTAAAGCGCGGCGCCGAGCGAATAGATGTCCGAACGCCCGTCGAGCTTCTCCGTGCCACGCAGGATCTGCTCCGGGCTCATGTATTTGGGTGTGCCGACGATGGCATCGGTGCTCGTCAGGCTCATCGATTCGGTGATGCGCGCCAGGCCGAAGTCCGTGATGACCACGCGGCCGTCGCGGGCCACGAGTATGTTGGCCGGCTTGATGTCGCGGTGGATCACGCCGCGCTCGTGGGCGTGGGCCAGCCCCGAGGCGCAGTCGTGGGCGACACGGGCGGCTTCATTGATCACATCGTCATGCGCGCGGCAGCGCTCGGTCATCGAGCCGCCGTCCACGAGCTCCATGACGAAGTAGTGGGTGTTCTCGGCGTGCCCGATCTCGTAGATCGGGATGATGTTGTCGTGGCGCAGCCGGGCGGCGGACTCGGCTTCGCGTCGGAAGCGCTCGACCTGTTTTTTCTCCAACGCGATGTTGGCCGGAAGGACCTTCAGGGCGACCTTGCGCTTGAGATCCTCTTGGAAGGCCTCATAAACAACGCCCATCGAGCCCCGCCCGAGTTCGGACAGGATCGTGAACTTGCCCAGGCGGTCGCCCGCCAGGTGGAACGCGTCGTCGCGCGAATCCTCTTCCGTCATCAACCCGAGAGTGTAGCCGCCGGAACCACCGCGCCACTACATGGGGCACGCGGCTGGCATTCGAGCGCCGAGGCCGCAAAATAGGGGATTCCGATGGACGAAGTGCTCGTATCCCGGATCGAAGAGGCCTTGCGCAAGCTCAGCCCCTACTTAAGCGTCGATGGCGGCGGCGTGGAGCTGGTCCGTTTCCACGCGGGGACCGTTCATTTGCGCCTCACAGGCAACTGCATCGGCTGCCCCGGTGCTGACATCACCCTCAAATACGGCATCGAGAGCGCACTCCGCCAGGAAGTCCCCGAGATTCAGCGCATCGCGCTGGAGGAGTGACGGCGCAAGCGGTCCGGCCGGGTCAGCGGGGCCAGACGGTCTCCATTTCGCCGGTGTCCATGTCGTAGCGCACGATTTTCTTGCCGCGGCAGGCCAGGAATCGGCTGCCCTCGATGGTGAATCCGATCGGCCAGATCATGTCGACTCCCTTTAAGGGAGTCGCCTCGCCGGTGCGCTCGTCGTAGATCTCGTTGCGACGTTTCTTGAAGTTGAAGGTGAATAGTCGGCCGTCCGGCATCCGGATCCCGGCCCGGTGGTAGGGGTGCTTCGCGATCTCGGCGTCCCCAGTGTTGGGATCGACGATCAGCCGAACCGCCTTGCCGTTTCTCATGCCGCCCAGCACGACGCGACGGTCGGCTATGGGGTAGGGAGAGTTGATTCGGCTGACCCCTTTGATCCGGTGTTGCTCGGCCTTGACCGTTTCCATGTCCACCCAGTACAGCGCGCTGCGCGCCTGGACGAGCAGGCGCGTCGGGTCCTTCGCGGCGACGGCCCGGCCGTAGAGCGGACGGCCGGCCTCATCCACCGGCATCTGTTTGCGTACCGTGTACGTGAACGGGTCCACGGTGTAGAGAACCTTGTTCGAGTTTCCCGAGGCGCTCCAACCCCACGGGTACGTGCCGGTCACCTGGCCCGGCATCGCGCGGCGCTTTGGCTTGCCGCTTTCGTCTTCGACGACGTAGCCACCCGCGACGTTGCCGATCAGGTTCTTCGGCGGCCTACCCGTCCACGCGCGCCGCTCACCCAGCCGTACGATCGTCCGGTCGCGCGCTTCCGCCTCGATGATCCAGTCGATCTCGGGCGACGGTACGTTCCATGGGAGTGTCTTGATGACCTTCCCGGTGGCGGCGTCGAACCATGTGGAAATGCGGACCCGGCGCCCGTCGACCTTCTCGTGGAACCAGACCTGCCCGAGCCTCGAGTACGTGGAGGCCATCGTCGTCGCGCCGGTCGGACCGACCTGTTGATGGTCGCCGGTCTGAAGATCGACGGCCCAGATCCGGCCGGGCCCTTTAAACTCGCCAACGCTAACGAGCAACCAGCGGCCGCCCTTGAGCGCGCTCGCGTTGTAGATCGTGAAGTCCGGCTCATCCATTGAAAGAGTGCGGATGTCGTGCACGCGTTCCAAACCGAACGCGGTCGTGCCGAGCATCAATGCGCCGACGACGGCGAGGCCGCGCCATGCGCTCGACCACACGCCGCGTCCATGGCGCCGGCCGATGCCGAAGCTCATGTAGAGCGCGATCAGCGCGGTAACGGTCGCTGCGATCCCCAGCGAGATTACTTCGGGTTTGGTCGGCATGAAGTGCTTCTCCATGCGGTGCAGCAGAAAGAGCGGGAGCGCCACGAAGCCGAGCAGCAGCGCGCCGCCCAAGATGGCGCCTCCACCTCGCGGTACCCAGCAACTCACCAACGTGATCCACACGCCGCCGGCGATCGCGACCAGCGCATACACCTGCCAACCGTGATAGTTCGACCCTATCGCGGTCCAGACCGCCCCGGTATGCCCATAGAGCGCGTGAACTAGCAGAAGGACCAAGCAGCCGTAGAGCACGGCACCGAGGCTCGCCGCTACGTAGAACAGCATCTTGGCGAGCAGTGGGCGTCCGAGCCCATCCGGCATGCGCGACAGGAACGAGAGCGTGTCGCGGCGCGACTCGCCGGCGAACAGTTCGCTGCCCACCGCGATCACGACCATCAGAACCAAAAACGGAAGGAACAGGACCGAGGGTTCGGTTCGCTCCGCGTCCTGGATCAGGTGGTCATCAAACGCGAGAAACGCGGCCAGCACGAGCACGGGCGCCGTGATCGCGAGTGCGATGAGCGCGGCGCGGTGGTCGCGCCATTCCTTCCAGAACAGAGTCGTTAGCCGTTTCATCGTTCCTCTCCCACTCCGGCGGCGGCGCCAACCAGCTCCTCGCGGAGCGTGTCAGGCCGAGCCTCCTCCACGACCGCTTCCTTCACGATGCGGCCGCCCTCCAGGTAGACGACGCGGTCCGCGATGCGCGCGGCCACGTCGAGATCGTGCGTGGTGCACAGCACCGTTCGCCGTTCGTTCTTCAGATGCGTGATCACGCCGCGCAGCACTTCCTCGCGCACGATCGGGTCGAGCCCCGCGAAGGGTTCGTCGAGCAGCAACAGTTCCGGATCGCTTGCGAGCGCCGCGGCGAGCATCGCCTTCATGCCCTCGCCGCGCGACATCGATTTGAGCGACGTGCGTTGCGGGATGTCGAGCTGCTCCGCGAGATCGCGGGCGCGGCCCGGGTTCCAGGTCGGGTAGTACGCCGCGAGAAAGCGGCACAGATCCGGGTAGGTCATCCAGCGATACGCGTCCGGCGTGGTCGGCACATATCCGATACGCGCCCGCAGCAGGTGCCCCTGCCGGAGCGGATCGAGTCCGAGCACCGACACGGCACCCGCGTGCGGCGCCAGGGCGCCGAGCAGGACCTTGAACAGCGTGCTCTTGCCCGCGCCGTTGCGGCCGAGCAGGACGTGTGTCTCGCCGTGGGGGACCGCCATGTCCAATCCGTCGAGAACCGTCTTGCGCCAAAACGACCGCTTGAGCCCGCGGATCTCGATGGCGTTTTTTGCATGGTTGCTCATCGTGTTGCCTCCCTATCCCTCTTTCGCGCGCGAAGCGACTTCAGGCGCTCCGCCAGCGTCTCCATCGCGTGCCCCGCCCTCAGCGCGGCGCGCGCGGCCTCTTCGAACAGGCGCAGCGTCTCCTCGCCGCGGGCCGCGGCGGCCAGCGCCGGCCCCTTCTCGGTCACAAAAACGCCGCTTCCCGATCGGCCCTTCACGACGCCCATCGCCTCCAGGTCCCGATAGGCTCGGGAAACGGTGTTGGGGTTGATCAGGACCAGCGCGGCCAAATCCCGCACGCTGGGCAGCTTGCTGCCCGGGCCGAAGGCGTCGCTCGCCACGGCGTCGAGGATCTGGTCCGCGAGCTGGCGGCTCGGGGGCCGATCGAGCTGCGGGTCCACACTCCAGGTCGGATTCATGTCGACCGTACTATCGTCCTAGTACGGTGGGGCGGTTGAGTCGCAACTCGCTGAAACCTCCGGAACCTGATTCGCATCGGGACAGGTGAATCGAAGCGAAGAATGTGGAAACGCTATGCCCGTTGGCTCCATCTCGGCGTTCCCGCGGGCCGCGTCGAGCCGGGGCCTGTCGTTCAGGCCGACGGTTCGACCAACCTCCCCGGCGTGTTCATCGTCGGTGACCTGACGGGCATCCCCTTGCTCAAGTTCGCGTGCGACACCGGCGCGGGCGCGGTCGAGAGGATCGCGGTCTCGACCGCGCGCGGTGTCGGTGAGGAACTCGATCTCGCGATTTTAGGCGGCGGCGTTGCCGGGATGGCCGCTGCGCTCGAAGCGCAAGCCGCGGGACTCCGTTTCGTCGTGCTCGAGGCGGCCGCGCCGTTTTCCACGATCGTCAACTTCCCGAAGAAAAAGCCCATCTTCACCTACCCGATGAAGATGAAACCCCGCGGCGCGCTGCAGGTGAACGCGGAGGTGAAAGAGGCATTGATCGAGGAGTTGAGCGAGCAGGTTCGCGAAAAGTCCCTTCCGGTCAGGATCGGTGTGAGCGCGACGCACCTCGAACGCAAGAAGACCGGTGGGTACGACGTGCATCTCAAAGAGGGGGTGCCGATCGCCGCGCGGCACGTCATCGTCGCTCTTGGTCGCAGCGGCAACTTCCGCAAGCTGGACGTTCCGGGGGAGGATCTACCGAAGGTCTACAACCGTCTGCACGACCCCGCGAAGTACAAAGGCAAGAACGTGCTCGTCGTCGGTGGCGGCGACAGCGCCGTCGAAGCCGCGCTTGCGATGGCTGCCGAGGGCGCGCAGGTGGCGTTCAGCTACCGTGGCAAGGAGCTGAACCGGCCGAAACCCGAGAACACCCAGGCGCTCCACGAAGCCGCACGCGACGGCGGCGTCGAACTGATTCTGCCGAGCACCGTGAAGGAGATCACCGCGGGCGAAGTCACCCTCGACGTAGCCGGTGAGTCGCGAACACTTGCCAACGACGCCGTGTTTCCGCTGATCGGCCGCGAGCCGCCGCTTGAGTTCTTTCGCAAGTCCGGCATCCCGATCATCGGCGAGATGTCGCCCGGGAAGTGGCGTGCGTTCGGTCTGTTCCTGCTGTTTTGCGCCGTGATGTACGTGTGGAAGTTCGGCTACCTGCCGAGCGGTCTCGGGTGGATCGGCGCGGGCGACCCCACGTCGCTGATCGGTTCGATCATCAACGCGACCAAGGACCCCAGCTTCTACTACACCCTCGCGTACAGCCTCTGCGTGGTCGTCTTTGGCCTCAAGCGTATCCGAACGCGCAAGACGCCGTACGTGAGACGCCAGACGTACACGTTGATGGCGATCCAGGTCGTGCCGCTGTTTCTGCTGCCGCAGATCCTGCTGCCGTGGATGGGCGAGAACGGCTGGCTGTCGGGTTTTGTCGAAGAGCAGTTCTTCCCCGACAAGTCGTATTGGCGCTCCTACGGGTTCGTGCTCGCGTGGCCGCTGTTTTTCTGGAACCTCGCGTCGGCGCAGCCGATCTGGGGTTGGCTGGTCGTCTCGGCCATTCAGACGTTCGTGATCATCCCGCTGATCATTCGACGATGGGGCAAGGGCGCGTACTGCGGGTGGATCTGTTCGTGCGGCGCGCTGGCGGAAACTCTCGGTGACGAGCATCGTCACAAGATGTGGCACGGTCCGAACGCCAACAAATGGAACTTCGTCGGCCAGGCGATCCTGGCGTTCGCGCTGCTCGGTCTTGCTTGGCGCATCCTCGGCTGGGCGCTCGCGGACGGGAACTTCTTCGCGAGGACGTTCGACCCGCTGATCGCGCTCCCGTGGAAGCTCGGTGTCGACCTGCTCATCGCCGGCATCATCGGCGTCGGTTTCTACTTCTGGTTCAGCGGCCGAGTGTGGTGCCGGTTCGCCTGCCCGCTCGCCGCGCTGATGCACATCTACACGAAGTTCACGCGGTACCGGATCTTCAGCGAAAAAGACAAGTGCATCTCTTGCAACGTATGCACGACGGTTTGCCATCAGGGCATCGACATCATGAACTTCGCCAACAAGGGCAAGCCGATGGACGATGTCGAGTGCGTGCGGTGCAGCGCGTGCGTGCAGGAGTGCCCGACGGGCACGCTGAGTTTCGGGACGGTGGATACGGCGGGCCGGCCCCAAGCCATCGATCCGATCTACGCTTCGCCGATCCACCAAACCGAAGCGCCGGATCTCAAGGCGCTGCTCGCGCGGTTGCAGGAGCGGCATGATGAAGCGTGAACAGCTGCCCGATCGCGGGCGCCTCGCAGCGCGAGCCGCCGCAAAAGGGGCGATCCGCGGCCGGATTCGCCACGGCACCCGGCTTGTTGGGCGGAACACGACACGAAACAACCCGACCTGGAGTCCATCATGGTGAACGACAGCGAATCGGCCGTTACGGAGCGCTACACGGGCGCCGCCCACGAGCGCGAGGAAGCGCTTTGCTGCCCCGTCGACTACGACCCGAAATACCTCGAGGCGATCCCCGACGATGTGCTCGAGCGCGACTACGGTTGCGGGGATCCGAGCGCGTGGCTCCGCGAGGGTGAGACCGTGCTCGATCTCGGCTCGGGCGGCGGCAAGATCTGCTTCATCGCGTCGCAGGTCGTCGGGCCGCGCGGTCGCGTCATCGGCGTGGACATGAACGACGACATGCTCGCGCTCGCGCGCGGTGCCGCGCCGGTGCTGGCCGAGCGTCTGGGTTACGCCAACGTCGAGTTCCGCCAGGGCCGCATCCAGGATCTCGCGAGCGATCCGGCGCGCGCGGCGGCGCACCTCTTCGCGCATCCGGTGCAGATGGCGTCGGACGTGATCGAGTTCGAGCGGTTCATGGCCGAGCAGCGCGCCACGTCCCCGCTTATCGCGAGCGACTCGGTGGATGTCGTCGTCAGCAACTGCGTGTTGAATCTCGTGCGCTCGGAAGACAAGGCCGCGTTGTTCGACGAGATATTCCGCGTCACGCGTGTTGGCGGGCGCGTCGTGATCAGCGATATCGTCGCCGACGAGGAAGTGCCCGATGCGATGCAGGCGAACCCGGAGCTCTGGAGCGGGTGCGTCTCGGGCGCGCTGCGCGAGGACCTGTTCCTACAGGCGTTTCTGGACGCGGGGTTCTACGGTGTGCGGATCTTGAAGCGCGATGAACAACCGTGGCGCACCGTCGAGGGCATCGAGTTCCGATCGGTCACTGTTGAGGCGTTCAAGGGCAAACAGGGACTTTGCTGGGACCACCTGCAGGCGGTGGTCTACAAAGGCCCTTTCAGCGCGGTTGTCGACGACGACGGCCACCGCATTCCGCGCGGCGTCCGCTACGCGGTGTGCGAGAAGACGTACCGGCTCTACTCCAAGGAGCCGTATCGCGAGCACTTCGAGTTCGTGGAACCGCTGGAGGCGGTGCCAGGTAAAGAGGCAAGGCCGTTCGACTGCGAGCGGGACGCGCTGCGGCACCCCCGCGAGACGAAGGGGGTCGACTACGATGCCACGATGGACGGGGGCGCCTGCTGCGGGCCGGACGGATGTTGACACCGGCGGAGACAAAACCCGCGGCGTTTGCCGGCGTGCTGGCCAAACACGGCATCGATCTGAAGCGCACAGCGCCGCGCGTCCTCCAGATCAACCTGGGCAAACTCTGCAACCAGACATGTGTGCACTGCCACGTCGGCGCGGGCCCCGGCCGCAAGGAAATCATGTCCGCCGACGTCGCGGACCGTTGCATCGAGTGGATGCGGCAACACCGTCCCGCAATCGTCGACATCACCGGCGGCGCGCCCGAACTCTGTCCGGAATTCCGCCGGATCTCTCGCGCCGGCCGCGAGATCGGCGCGAACGTAATCGTGCGTTGCAATCTCACGGTCGTGTTCGAGCCCGGCCACGAGGACCTTCCCGAGTTCTATCGCGACAACGAACTCGAGCTTGTCTGCTCCTTGCCCTGTTACTCGCAGAAAAACGTCGACGCCCAGCGCGGCGACGGCGTGTTCGACAAGTCGATCCGGGCGCTGCGGCGTTTCAACGAACTCGGGTACGGCGTGCAGGACGCGCTGTCCTTGACCTTGGTCTACAACCCACTCGGCCCTTCGCTGCCGCCGCCGCAGGCGGATCTACAGGCCGCGTACAAGGAGCGGCTTCGCGAGGACTTCGGCATCGAGTTCCACCAACTCATCTGCCTCACGAACCTGCCGGTGACGCGATTCGAGTTGTTCCTGAAGCAAAGGGGGCAACTCGAGGAGTACCACGAGCTCTTGTTGAAGAGTTTCAACCCGGCCACCGTGGACGGACTGATGTGTCGCGACACGCTCAACGTCGGGTGGGAGGGTGATCTGTTCGATTGCGACTTCAACCAGATGCTCGATCTGCCCCTTGGGTCGGCGCGCCGGTATCTCTGGGATGTGACACCCGACGAACTCGAGGGCGGCGCGATCGTGACGGGGCGCCACTGCTTCGGCTGCACCGCCGGAGCCGGATCCACTTGCGGCGGAACGATCGTTTAGCGCTCTCTTGCGGTGTCGCGCTTGTTGCGTGCGCGGCGGGGGGCGCGTGGGCGCTCCGTGCCGATCCCACGGGCCGTGTTGTCGCGCTCCCGCTCCTGGCCGGTGGCCTCGTGTGGCTCGCCTGCCTGGCGCTCGTCCGAAAAGGCGCCACCATCGGCGCGCCGGCGGTCGTTCTCGTCGCACTGTTCATGCACCTGCCGTTTGTCGGGTGCGAGGTGCACTCGGACGATTTGTACCGGTATCTGTGGGAGGGACAGGTCCAGGAGGCCGGGCAAAACCCGTTTGCGCTGGCGCCGGACGATCCGCGCCTCGCGCCGTTGCGCGGGCCGAACCACGGCCGCATCACGCATCCATCGCTGACCACCATTTATCCGCCGCTTGCGCAGTTCGTGTTCCGCGCCGCGTCGCGGGCGGGCCTCGACACCGTATCTTTTCGCGAGTGGATGCTGCTCTTGAACCTGGCTGTCGTGGGCGGCGTTTTGTGCTGGCTTCGATCGGCCGGGAGGCCGCCCGCGTGGGCGATCCTGTTTGCGTGGAGCCCGCTGACGCTTGCGGCCGGGGTCGGCGGCCACATCGATCCGCTGATGCTCGTGTGCCTCGGGCTTGCGGGTTGGAGTTGGCATCGACAAAAGTTGGCGCGTGCAGGAACACTGCTGGGGCTCGCGATACTCGCGAAGACGATGGCCGTCGTGCTGCTGCCATGGGTTGCGATCCGACGGCCGCGGGTCGCGCTGATCGCCGTGGCCGTTGCAGCCGTGGGTTATCTCCCGTTCGCCGATGCCGGCGCCGGCTTGTTTTCGACGCTGCTTCGCTTCGGCAACGAGTTCGCATTCAACGCAACGTTCTACCGGCTGTTCGAGTGGATGGGAGACGCGGGCGCCCGCATCGCGATCGCGGTCTTGTTTCTGGTCTGGCTCTCGTTCGTCACGATCGGGCAATCGCGTTTTGCGGGCGCGGTCGCGCTCGCGTTCGCTGGCCTGCTCGCTCTGTCGCCCACCGTGCACTTCTGGTACCTGGGCTGGTTCCTCGTGGCGCTCCCGCTTGTGGGAGACCGCCGCTGGGTGTGGCCGCTTGCGATCTGGTGCGTGACCGTGACGTTTGCGGGCGAAACGTATCGTGAGCTCGGCGCTGGCGCCGTGTTCCGCGAGCACTTTGCGTTGACGGCGGCGGTTTACCTTCCGCCGTTGGTTTGCGCCGGGTGGCTGCTCTGGAGCGGGTGGCCGCGTCGCGAGTCGCTGGAACACTTGCCGGATCGCGGGGACGCAAGCGCCGCCGCCGTCGTCATCCCGGCCTATGGCGAGGTCGAGAACCTGAAGGAGATTCTGCCGCGTTGGGCCGAGACCGCCTTGCCGCTCGTGATCGTTGCGGACCGTCCCACGGACGATGGGACCCGCGAGCTTGCGGAGTCGATCGACGGTGTCGAGTACCTTGCGGTCGAGGAACGGGGTTACGGCGTGGCGGTGCGTGCGGCATTGGCGCGGTTGTCGGGCGAGTCCGTAGTGCGGTTTGCGGTGGTCGCCGACGCGGATCACCATCTCGGTCCGCAACAGGTCGAGTCCTTGCTTGCGCCGTTTGCGGACCCGGCGGTGGGCCTCGTGACCGGCGCGCGCTCACACAGCGAGATTCTCAGCGCGCCGCAGCGGTTGGGAAACGCGTTGACGACGTGGCTGATCGCGCTCGGTTGGGGACGTCGTTTTCACGACCTCGGGCCGTTTCGCGCGCTGCGGCTCTCCGCATGGGAGGGAATCCCACTGGAAGACCCGGCCTACGGTTGGAACGTCGAGATGAACGTGCGTGCGCTGGAAGTGGGGATGGCGGTTGTCGAGGTGCCGTTGGCTGCGTCCGAGCGGAAACACGGCGAAAACCGCATCAGCCGAACCTGGCGTGGCGTGTTCGGCGCCGCCCGCGGGATGCTGCACCGCCTCTACACGCTCCACGAACGCCCGAGCTGACCGCGCGACCATTTTGACAATGAACCGGGCGGCGCCACCGCTCGTTCCCAGTTTTTGTGCGGAGGTGTGCGCGCTGGCTCCCCTTGGTCGCGATCTTCATGTTGGGTTCGGGCCCGGCGACGGAAGCCGGCGAAGACAACTCGCAGGAACGGCTGAACACGCTGCGAGCGGAGATCGCCACGCTGCAGGCGCGGGCGAACAAGATGATCGTCGGCGAGAAGTTCGAAGCCGCCGCGCTCTTGCACCGGAAGATTGCGTCCAAACTCGCCGAAGCGGAGACCGTCCGCGCGGCCTTGGCCGCAAAGAGAAAGACCTCGCCGGAACCGAATATTGGCGAGATCCGCGGCGCCATCGCGCGCGCTCTTGCGTGGCTCGCCAAACATCAGGATGTCGACGCCGCCGGTGGGTGGGACGCCGACAACTGGATGAAACACGCTCCGGGCGCGAAGGGGGCCGGCGGCGCACACTACGACATCGGCGTCACAGGTCTGGCGCTGCTGGCGTTCCTGAACAGCGGCTACACCGATCGGGGCGGGCATAACGAGAACCCGTTCGGACGAAGTGTCCGTGCCGGCCTCTGGTTTCTATCGACGGGCCAGGACGAAGATGGCTGCTTCGGCAATCGCGCGAGCCAGCACTACATCTACAACCACATCATCGCGACCAACGCGATGGTCGAGGCGTATCGCCGGACGCGCAATCCGCGGTTCAAAACGCCCAGCATCAAGGCTGTGAAGTTCCTGTTGGAGTCGCAGAACAAGGACTCGGGGTGGCGCTACGGCGTTCAGCCCGGCGATAGCGACACATCGGTGACGAGTTGGGCCGTGCACGCGCTGCGGGCGGCCGAAGACGCGGGCTTCGAGGTGGACCGAAGCGCGTTCTCGGGCGCGCTCAAGTGGCTTGGCCGCATGACCAACGAGGACACCGGTCGCGTCGGTTACCTGCGCCGTGGATCGGCGCCCGCGCGCCCCGAGGGATTGGTCGACAAGTTCCCGAGCGAGAGCACCGAGGCGATGACCGCTGCGGGGCTTTACGCCAAGGTGGAAGCGGGAGCGGATCCCGACTCGCTTGTGATGCAAAAGGGCGCCGCGCTGATGCTGCGATTGCCGCCCGTGTGGAAAACAGAACGCATCGACATGGTGTATTGGCTCTACGGCACCCGTGCGCTTTGGAGGATGCAGCATGACCGCTGGCCGGAATGGTGCGCCACGCTCACCAAGACCCTGCTCACGAACCAGAAACCCGACGGATCCTGGTCCCCCGACGGCCCCTGGGGGCCCGACGGCGGCCGCATCTACTCCACCGCGATGATGGCGATGTGCCTTCAGACGGTGGCCCGCACTTTGCCCCAACCCGGAGACTGACCCATGCGCATCCTTCTCGCGTTGCTGCTCGCCGGCGCTCTTGCCGCCGCCGAGGACTCCGAACTCTTCAAGAGCGCCCGTGTCGCTATGGAGGCCAAGATCAAGGCCGGGGATGCGCTGCTTCAAAAAGGCGACGTGGACGGCGCTGTCGCGTCTTTCAACGACGCGGCTCAGATCTTCCGTGAGGCGCTCACGGCAAGGCGCGGCAAAGATGGCAATCGCGCCGGAATCATCGATCTCGGCGCGGAGTTGGCCGAGGAGATCATCGAGAGCGAAGAGATCGAAGAAGTGGCGATCCCCGTGGCCAAGGGCACGTCGCGTGAGGCCGTTCAGCGTGCGCTCGCGTGGCTGACGAACTGCCAGGCCAAGGACAACGGCGCGTGGAACGCCGCCGGGTTCGCTCGCAGAGCCGGGCCGGGCAAGAGCGCTCACAGCGTTGGTGTCACCGGGCTTGCGTTGATGGCGCTACAGCGCGCGGGCGCGCCCGAGGGCGAACATGCAAAGAGTGTGCGTGCGGGACTCCGGTACCTCCTCGCCGTACAGAATGACAAGGGCTATTTCGAGGGCATGAACGGTTCGTCGCCGCATTCGATCTACAGCCACCTGGTCGCGTCTCTCGCGATGATCGATGCCTACAAACGGACCGGGAAGGACCGGTATCACGCCAGCGCCGAGAAGGCCGTCGACTACATCGTGCGCGCGCGCAATCCATACATGGGTTGGCGCTACGGATTTCGTTCCGGCGAAAACGACACCTCGGTGACGTCGCTTGCCGTGTTCGTGCTCGATGCCGCGCGTAAGGCTGAACTCAAGGTGGACGCAGGTGCGTTCGACGGCGCGCGTGTTTGGATAGACAAGATGACGGATCCCGAGTCCGGGCAGGTCGGTTACATCCAGCCCGGCGGCATGTCCGCGCGAACCGAACAGGGGATCGACAAGTTCCCGCCCGAGCGCGTGCAGGCCATGACGGCCGCCGGCATCCTGACGCGCATGATCGCCGGCCAGGATCCGCGGCGGTCGGAGCTGATTCAAAAGGGAGCGCGGCTTTGCCTTCAGACCGTGCCGCGCGCGGACGCCCGTTCGATGGACATGTACTACTGGTACATGGGCACGAAGGCGATGGCGCGGATCGGCGGCCCCTCGTGGACGCAGTGGCGTTCGGCGCTGGAGCCGGTGCTGCGCAACGGCCAGCAAGGTGACGGCACCTGGCCGGCCGCGGGTGCGTGGGGATCTGAAGGTGGCGTCGTCTATTCGACCGCGATCGGCGCGCTGTCGCTGCACGACCTGATCACCAACGGGGGCAAGACCGGCGGATAGTAGTGATGTTGGCCCAACGGCTTACGCCGTTGGAGCGTGCGGTGATGCTGGCCCAACGGCTTACGCCGTTCGAGCGTGCCCTGGGGGGTAACATTCCCCCCATGAGCGGATTCGGAACACGCGCGATTCACGCCGGGCAAAGGCCCGACCCGACTACGGGCGCCATCATGACGCCCGTTTACCTCACTTCGACCTACGTGCAGGCCGCGCCGGCCGAGCACCAGGGGTTTGAATACTCGCGCGGGGACAACCCGACGCGCGCGGCGATGGAGGGGTGTCTCGCGGCGCTCGAGGGCGGGCAGCAT
>JAZFYD010000127.1:0-4176 GCA_036443405.1 Planctomycetota bacterium | reverse complement strand
TGTGATCTTTCCATCACTGTTCTTGTCGAAGCGGCGGAAAAACGCCTTCGCGTCAGGGCGGCGCCGAGCCGGATGACGCCGACTCGCGACCTCCTCGGGATCGATGAAGCCGTCTTTGTTGACGTCGAACGCATCGAAGAGTTCGATCCGGAGTTTCCACTCGGTGCGCGCGACACGCCCGTCCTTGTCGGTATCGAAGTGGCGTAGGAGCGCGCTGGACGTTCGCCCCCGCTTGCCACGATCGGAGAGCTGCGCCTTGGCCGCTTGCATCTCCGGTTCGGTGACGATTCCATTGGCGTCTGTATCGAGGCGGTCGAAAAATTCCGCGCGGCCGCTCCACTCGGAACGGGTGATCTTCCCGTCGCCGTTCGTGTCCATCTGCTTCCACATGCGCATCAAACCGTCGGCGCCGCGCTCGCCACGGCGGCCGCGCGCACCACGCCGCCCTTCGGGGCCCCGGCCATGACGCTCGCGCGCGTCGGCGCCATCGACAAACCCGTCGCCGTTGACGTCGAGCAGCGCGAACAGTTCCGGCGCGATGCCCAACTCGGCGAGGGACAACCGCCCATCACCGTCCGCGTCGTGTTTGTCGATCGCAGCCTGGAGGCGCCGTCCGGCACCCGGACCGGGCCCCCCGGGACCGCCGCGGCGGCCTTTGGGCCCGTCCTCGGGGTCGCCGGCGGAAACGATGGCGCTGCCCGCCAACAGCAACGGGAGCGCGAGCGCGATCTTGATGAGACGCTTCATGGGAGTCCTATTTCTCCTAAAACCCCGCTGCCGAATGGAGGTTTCGGCACGTTTACACGAGCTGTTCTCTATTTCCGCAGCCGGGCGCGGGCGGTCTCGATCAACACCTTTTCGTTGTCGACCTCGCGGGCCGGCCGCGTGAACCACTTGGACTGGAACTCCTCGTGCGGGTGCTTTTCGGCATCCGGATAGGGGTAAGCGCTCATGCCGTGAAACGGCAGCGGGCCGACCGTCTCACGAACCGCCTGGTTCATGTCGGCGTCCTTGACCCACCCGCGTGTGGTTACGCACCAATCGCGCACCCACCCGTCCTTGAGCGGCGGCAGCGCACCCGCATCGAACGTCAACTCGACGACATCTCCGGCGGCGACGGTCGGGTATCGCGAATCCGTCTCGCGCACGAGGTCGAGCACGTCGCCGTACGCGGTCAGCATGCCGGGCGGCCATTGCCCCCAGCGCTGGTAGTCCACCAGATCGTCGTGGTCATAGCGCCACCAGAGCTCGCCGGTCGGATCGAGGATCGGCCGTCCCATGCCGCGGTACCTGTGCGTCGCCTTTGTCAACGGCAACTCGGTGAGCCGCATCGGTTGATCCGCGCCGGTCGCGAGGAAGAATCCGTCCCAGTGGATCTTGAGCGTGCTGCGCAATCGGATGCGACCGTTCTTGGTCGGGAACTTGCCGGTCATGTCGACCAACACGGACTTGCCCTTGCCGGCGGGGAAGCCGGGCTCGGCGACCGCGACCGCCCACTCGCCGTTTTCGCCAAGCACCTCCAGCACCGGCGGCATGAACTTGACGCTCTTGGTCTGCGATGCCGCGATCGATGAGCTGGCGCTCGGGAATTCGATCCAGCCGTCCATCACGAAGAGGATGCGCTCCGCACCGGAGACATCGCCGAAGTCGAGCTCGATGGCCCACTCCTTGGCGAGGCCCTCGTACATCGGCGGGTGCGATTCGAAAACGACCGCGTGTTTCCGGTCGAGCTTGGCGACCCGCGCCAAGAGGTCGCGCCCCCTGTGGTCGCGCGCGGACCTGGGCGGCCGCAGATCGCGGAGGGCGTGCACACGAAATTCCGGGTGGCTCATCACGCGGAATCCCTCGTTCAGGATCGCGCGTGTACCCGCCGGATGGTCGATCGCCCGCAGCCGCACTCGATCGAGGTACGTGATCTCGCGAAGCTCTTCAGCGATGTCGATCCGAAGGTTGCCGTCCTTCGGGGCGAGCAGCGCGCCCGGGACAAACACGGTTTCGTCGCTGCGCGGCGGTAGGTACTTGCCGTCGGCGTAAGGCAATCCAAGCGGCGTCCCGGAGTGGCAATCCGTGATGAAGTGCCAGTCCTTGCCGTCATGCGTGTAAAGGAACGGGCAGGAACCGATCTCGCCGAGGCGCTCGGTCACCTCGACGCACGCGTTCATCGGCGGAAGGACGCGCCCCTGTTCGACGCCGTTGGTCCAAAGCATGTTGATCGCGTGCACAACGGTGCGGTCGCCGAGCCCGAAGCTCACCATGCCGTCGCGCACGGTCGCGCCGACGCGCAGGTCCCCCGCGAAAAGCTCGACGCGCGTGCCGATGCCGGCCTTGTTGGAGCGATCCCCGATCGGTTTGAAGTCGAGCCAGGCGCGCGGGCGGTCGGGCAGCGCCATGTAGACCTGCAGCCCGGACTCGGTCCGCCACACGACGTCGCGCGCGCCGTCGCGGTTCAGATCGGCGACGACCGGCATGCCCTTGAACTCGCCGGGCAGATCCTGAAACGGATGCGCATCGAGGATGCCGTCGCCGTCCACATCCACGAGAAACGCGCGGTCTTTCAGTTTTTGGAACGCACCGTCCTTGTACTTGTAGATCACGCCGGACAACAACACCTCTTCCGTGAGATCGTTGTCCGCGTCGCCGACCTGGATGATCGGCGTGGTGCCGGGAAGATCGCGCTTTCTAAAACGCAGCTCGCGAAGGTTGTCGAACCAGACGTTGCCACTCACGCTGCCGACGAGCAGGTCGATGTCGTGGTCGAGATCGACATCGAGGATGACCGCCTGGTGCGCCGGCGGTTGCGCCAGGCCCAGGGACTCGCCGACCTCGGAGTACATCAGGTGGCGGCCGCCGAGAGCGCTCACCTCGAGCGCGCTGCGATAGACCGCGTTGCCGTCGGGGCCGCCGACGAAGAGGTCGAGATCGTTGTCGTGGTCGAAGTCCCAAAGCGTGATGCAAACCACCGCACTCTTCATCGACTCCGCGACGTCGCCCATGGGCCGGTACGGGTCGTAGATCCAACGCGTCGGGTCGTCGCGATCGGTATCGTTCATCCAGATCGCGAGGCCTTTGGCGCCACCGACCACGAGGTCGAGGTCGCCATCGTTGTCGAGATCCCCGACCGCCGCCGCTGACAGCGGGAAGTCCTTCGGCAGAGACGCCGCCTCGGTCTGGTCGTCAAACGTCGCGTTTCGACGGTTACGGAGAATCCGCATGCCGCCGGTGCTGTTCATCACCAGATCGCGCACGCAGTCGCCGTCCAAGTCCGCGCAGAGGAAGTACCCGTTGTCGTCGAGCGCGGGCACGCCCGTGCGTGGGGTGACGAGGCTCCATCGCACCGACCGGCGATCGGCTACCGCGACAGCGGGGGCCACCGGGTCCAGGAATTTCGTGTAACGGCCGCGCTCCAGCGCGCCGGGTTTGGCGCGGCCTTTCGTCTCGAACTTCTCCAGGAGAGCGAGGCCCTCCTGCCGCCGTTCCGGGATCCGGATCAGCATGCTGGCGAAACGGTACTCCGACACCCGGAAAAGCGTCTCGGGCACATGGTCCTTGCCCTTCTTGACGATCGCGTGATACGCGGCCGCCGCCGGTTCGTACTCATCAAACGCCTCACGGCAGTCCCCGTAGAGCATGAGCGCGGACGCGTCCGGGTCGGCGAGGCGGGTCAGCGGCTCCAGCAGGCTCTGCGCCGCGCGGTACATCTGATCCGAGTCGTCGACGTGGGGAGCGCGTTTGAAATATGCCCGGGCCAGGTTGTAGGCCAGCGCCTCGCTGTCGGGATCCAGGGCGCGGGCACGCTCGAGGCGGGACTGCGCACTCTGCAGGAGGTGCTCGAACCGCCGGTACTCCGAGGTCGCGATGTACTGGCCCTGGACCTCGTAGTTGATCTCCGCCAGGTCGATCAGCGCCAAGTCGAGGTGCAGCGCGGGCTGGTCCCCGATGATCGGCTCGACCGACAGCAGTTCGAGACGGGCACGACGGTAGTCCCGGTTCGTCTCGTTGAGAAAAAACGAGCGGGCCCGGTCAACAGCGCTGCGGACGCGATCGATGTCGGGGGGGGCGGCCCGGTCCTTCAGATAGATGAATGCGAAGCAGGCGCCCAGGATCATGGCGCAGAGTGCGGGGAAGATCTTCTTCACGTCGGGATTCTACGCATACGCCCATCAAGATGCCGCGACG
>JAZFYD010000126.1:0-11326 GCA_036443405.1 Planctomycetota bacterium | reverse complement strand
CAAGGACATCGAGGACACCCAGGGCATCGCACCGAACTTCCCGATGATCGCGGACGAGAACCGCGAGATCGCGAATCTCTACGACATGATCCACCCGGCGGCGGATGACACGATGACCGTGCGCTCGGTGTTCGTGATCGGTCCGGACAACAAGGTGAAGCTCACCCTGACCTATCCGGCCGCGACGGGCCGCAACTTCGACGAGATCTTGCGTGTCATCGACTCGCTGCAGCTGACCGCGAACCACTCGGTTGCGACGCCGGCGAACTGGAATGACGGCGACGATTGCATCGTGCTTCCGGCGCTGTCGGACGAAGAGGCGACGGCAAAGTTCCCGAAAGGGTTCACGACGCAGAAGCCTTACCTGCGCATCACACCGCAGCCGAACAAGCCGTGAGTCGGTGCCCAACGGCTGCAGTGTTGTCTGCCCAACGGCTGACGCCGTTGGAGCCCTGCGTTCGCTGCGTTTGAGTTCGCGCAGCGCGGGACGTCCGGCGCAGCGCTCATGCCGTTGGAGCGGTTTCGTAGAGTCGCAGCCATGCAGAGCCTGGTGAGCCTGAGACTGGCGCAGGAACGCGCGACTCGCGCGGCGGCGACGCCGGCCGACGCGGTACGCTCGGCGCAGATTCGACTGGATGGGGCGGTGGTACATGCGCCGAGCCGCGCGCGGTGGGAGTGTGGGCGCGGTTGCGCGTTTTGCTGCCATCTTCAGGTGCTCGTGACGCCGCCGGAGGTCGCGGCGCTGGTGCCGTTTGTCACAGACGAGATCCGTGCGCGGATCGCGGCGAACGCAGCGCGCGCCGCCGGCTTGGATGCAGGCGAGTACCGCCGCGCGCGGATTCCGTGCGCGTTTCTGGACGCCAATGGCGGTTGCTCCGCGTATGAAGCGCGACCGCTGCGATGCCGCGCGCACTCCTCGACCGACGTGGGCGCCTGTCAGTCCGCGTTCGACGAGGACACCCCAACCGACGCCGTCCCGACCGACCCCTGGCTCCGCCAAGCCGCAACCGCCATTCAGTCGGGGTTGACTCCCGAACGTGATGCCGCCAACAGCGCCGAACTCCACGCGTCGCTGACCGCCTTTCGCTGACCGCTTGCGGGGCTGCGGCCGACTGCTAGGCTTGGCGCATGGGCAAATTCGCGCTTGGTTGTCTCACGGCGTTCCTACTCATCGGCCTGCTCGGCGGCGGTCTCGCCTTGTTCACGTACAACAAAGTGAACGAGGTTTTTGACGACCAACTCAAGGACCATCCGGTGATCCTCGAACACATCGGTTCCGACTTGGAAGTGGATATCGAGTGGTTAGCGTCCGAAGAGGACCAGCGTGAACACGAAGGCAAGATGATCATTCATCTCTCCGGGTCCAAAGCGTCGGGTGTGCTCTACGCCGAGCCCAGCCAGGACAAGAACTCGCCTGGACTGCTGACTGGCGAACTGGTTCTCGAGTCGGGCGAGACTCACCAGGTTGTGTTTGTGAAAAAGGAAGACGCGAAACCCGCCGGCGAAGACACACCCGCGGGCAAGAAGGACGCCACGCCCCCGGAAGGGACGACTCCGCCCAATGAGGCGACGCCTGACGCAGGCAAGACACCGGCCGAGAGTGCGACCCCCAGCGGCACGACCCCCACGGAGAAGAAGGCCGACCCCGCTCCCGACGACAAAAAGGAGCCGGCGGGCGCCCCCAAGTAGCCCGGGCCAAATCGCGCGCAAGCGTTCGCGGTGCCACCGCGTCCCTTGTGCGCGGCGTGAACGTGTCCCTCCACCCACGGTTGACGCATTCGCCGCCAGTTCCCAAAATGGCGCGATGCGCCGCCTGCAACACCTGACGTCTGTCGCGATCTGTATCGGCCTCTTTGCGTGCAGCGAAGCTGCAACGCCCGTCCAACAGGCAGCCAAACAGGTAGGCGGCGCGAGAACCGACGCGCCCGGCGCGAACGAGACGCAGCCCGCGACCTCGCGCACCGCTTCGCTGCCGACGCTCGACAAGTCGCGCCTGAAGGTGCAGGACGGCGACACGCTGTACCACGGGTCGGAGAGGATCCGTCTGCTCGGCATGGACGCGCCTGAGGCGGAGAGTCCGTATCACCGCGGCAGTCAACAGCCGCATGCCGACCAGGCGACCGCGCTCGTGCAACGGCTCGTGGACGAGGCCAGCGTCGTGACGATCGCGCGCCACGCCGACAAGGACAAGTACGGGCGAACGCTGGCGTACTGTTTCGTCGACGGGAGCAACATCTCGGCCGCAGTGGTCGCCGCCGGCCTCGCATACGAAAACGTCGGATACTACGGCCCGCAGGGCTTTGACGACTATGCGGCCGAGGTGACCCGCGCGGCCAAGACGGTGCCGACCCCGGTGTTCGAACCGCCGCATAAGTTCCGCAAACGCAACCGCAAACAGAAGTAGCCTCTCGCGGCGTTCTTCGCGCGAGGAGGCCTGCGGCCGCTGTTTCAACGGACTGCTACGATGTCCGGCCAACTACGACCAGCACAACAAACAGGAACGCCGCGCGGCGCGGCCGGGAGTGGGGCAGGCGAATGGGGGAACACACAAACACGGTTACACCCGAGGTGTTCTGGGTCGTTGACAGCGACCTTCGGTACGAGATGTTCGTCGGAGAAGCCGTCGAGCACATGGAGGTCGGGCAGAACGAAATCGTGGGGAAGAACCTCCTCGATTTCTACGACGAGGATGACCTCGTCATCGTGCTTCATCGTCGCGCGCTGAGTGGCAAGTTCGGCATGCGCTACGAGACCGATTGGGCCGGTCGCACGTACTTTGCGCGCCTCAGCCCGATTCCCGCCGGGCCCGCGCGCACCGGCAAGATCCGGGGCGTCGCGGGGATGGCGCTTGATGTCACGAACTCGCCGACGGCGCCCGATCGCCAGATTCGCGACGATCTTCAGCGTGCCACATCGGACATCATTCACGTCTCCAGAATCGCAGACGCCTTCGGCATCAGCGCCGACGCGGTCCGCAAGCGTTTTCAACGCGGCGACTTTCCGCAGAGAAAGCTCGGCGGCAAGTGGGTGATGACACGCCGGCAACTGCAACGCCTCGTAGAAGGAGGCGGCGACCACGACACCGGGCGCGAATAGAACAACTGAGCGCGTGCGGCCCCAACGCGGTCCCGCGTTGGGCCAGCATCACCGCACGGTGACTTCGGGAGCGCCCGGAACCTGGACGGTGCGACGCTTGCGGTTGATCTCGATCACGTAGGTGCCCTGCGCAAGGCCGTCGAACGTCACGACCTTGTTGCTGAGCCGCCCGTCGCGGCGCAGGCTGCCCAGCGTCGGATCGCTGGAACGCAGGATCGCGCGGGATGCGCGCCCCTTGCCTGTCCAGCGCGCTTTGAGGGTATGCAGGCGCGGCATCGTGACGGAAATTTTGTCGGCGCCGGGCCGCAAGCCGAGGTTGCGGCGCAGGATCGGGTAGTTGCGGTTGTCCTTGCGCACGTAGAGATAGAGGTCGTAGGTGCCCGGTTGCACGTTGCCCAGGGTGCAGGTGCCGTCCGGGGAGACGAGCCTCCAGCCGTCCGCGCCGAGCTTGCTGCGCAGCGCGACGTACAAGCTGCCCTCGACGCCGCTGCCGACATAGCCGTCGAGTTTCACCTCGAGCTTGGCGGGTTTGTCGAACCGGAACGTCACGAGGTTGCCGCCGCGGAGACGGAAGTTCTTCGTCGCGCCGCCGAAGTCTCGCGTGCCGACGCGCAGGACCGCATCCGGCGATTTCTTCGCGATGGAACTCGGGACGCCGTCCAACAGGACGAGCCACGTGTCGCCCTGTTGCATCGCGTCGACGCGGTGGGTGCGCGCACGGCCATCGGGTTCCGTCACGACGCGGAACGAGACATTGCCGGGGACAGGGCCGCCGTCGGGCCCGATGAGCTTTGCTTTGACGTAGGTGCCGGGACTCGGCTCCTCGACCGGAAGCTCGACCTCGGACGAACCTTCGCCGACCTCCGCCACCGCGTGCGCGATCAGGCGTCGCTTGTTCAGAAACGCCGCGACGAGGTAACGTCCCGGTTCGAGGTCGTACCAGTACGCGCGACTGGGAGTGGGCGAATAGGCGTGGCGGTTGGACTGGTCTTTGAGCAACGACATCGGATCGACGTCGCCCTCGGCGACGGAGCGCATGCGGTACTCGACGGAGCGCGGCGCCGCGAATTCCGCCGGCAGTTTCAGGATCGCAGTGAGCACCTTGCGCGCAATCAGTTGGAGCACGAGGGTGCGGCCACCGTCCTCCCCAGCGCCGTCGTCTCCCGCGGCGCTGTCTCTCGCGACAACGTCCCACTCGATCTCTTTGGACTCGAGCGGTTCCGGCAACCACACCTGCGCTTTCACCTTGCAGCGCCCGACGGGCAGGCGCACCGTGCGCGCGGTCGGCAGCCAGTTCTCGCGACCTTTACCGTGCGCGCCTTGCCAGCGCAGCGTCGCGTTTTCGGCCGGTGTTCCGTCGGGGAGCAGAACCTCGACGCGGGTTTCCGCAACCGGCGTTGCGACGAACTCGACCGCGGCGTCGGGGCGCACGCGGCCGCGCTGGTTGAGAGGCTTCACCTGGAAATCCGGGTGGTATGCGGTGACGGTGTGATTGGAGTCGATGAGGCCTTCGATCCTGTAGCGGCCGTTCTCGCCCGAATCGGCGGTGCGACGCGCGAGGCGGCGCCAGAGTTCGTTTTGAATCGCCTCCTGCGCGACCTGGCCGAGCGCGCGATTGTTGTGCGGCGTCTCGCGCGACTTGCGCGCGTTGGCGTAGAGATCAACGGGTCGCGTATCGGGGATCGCGGTGATGATCACGCCGGCGACGGGTTCGCCCGAAGGATCGACGACGGTGCCGGTGATCTCTCCGTCGGCGTTATCGAGGGCGGCGCCGGTTTCTCCGGTCTGGATCTGCGCAAGCGCCTCACTGGCTTCCCTGGCGAGGGCGCGGACGTCGGCCAGCGCCGCGGCGCCGAGGGTCGTCGAGCCGTTGGCCGTGCCCGCGGCCGCCGCGCCGTCGCGGGTTTCATCCCGCCGCACGTTATTGAAGTTGCGCCGGGTCTCGGAACCGTCGCCGGATCGAAGCGGACGCAGGTCCTGCTCCGGGGCATAGAGGGTGCCCGCGAGAAAGCCCGCCGCAAGCGTCGCGGCACACAGAATCAAGACCCTCATCACGAGCGCGATTCTACCGGCTGTTTCAACGGTGTCTCTCCAGCAGTTTGCCCAACAGGGATTCGACTTGGTCCAGCCGCTTGCGCAAGTCCGCCGTGGCCTCGGCCGGTGGGGCCGCCGAACCGCCGGCCCGTGTGTTGCGATGCTCCCTGTCCCGCTTGACGGCCGCGTCGACGCGCTCGGCGAGAGACGTGAGTTGGGCCGAATCGTTGGTGGGCAGGTCGTTTGGATCGCGCAACTTCGCGATCTCGGCCCTAATGTCGATCGCAGCGCGCGCGATCTCGGACGAGTGCCCCGACGAAGCGGCGCCCGCCGAATCACCAACCGCGCCCATCATGCGCAGTCGGATATCCACATCGCGCTCGAGCACCCGACGCGTTGTTTCCAGCGCCTGGATTTCTTCCGGCGTCCGCTCTTGGTTCGCCGCCAGGGCGTTGGCGCTGTTCGACAACTGTTCGGTCCGCGCGGACAGCGCCGCAACCGCCGCCGCCGATCCGTCGAGTGCCGCGTCCGCGTCCGCCGCGCGGGCGATCGCGCGCTCGAACTCCGTGACGCGCTCGGTCAGATCTCTCAACAGCTCCTCCCGCGTGCGCGCCGCGGGTGTTTCCTCCTCGTCGAGCCCCGGATCCTCGAGTTCGGCTTCCTCCAGGATCACGGGTTCGGAGCGTTCGGCATCGGGGGGCACCGTCTCTTCCCGCTGTCGCAAGCCCTCGATGTCTTCGACGGTAACAAGCATGGCAGTCAGGTGGTTCTCGGGCGGGGGAAACCGGTCCGTGCCCAAAACCACACCCGCCGCTCCGGCTGCGAGCAGAAAGAACGTTGCGCCGGGCCAGTTCATCGTTCCACCCAAAACACGATCGCAACGTGCGCCAGGGCCAGCGAGAGGAGCAACGGGAATCGGCGGATGGGGCGACGCAACGCGAGCCCGACAAGCGTTCCATAAAGCGCGGCACCCACGAGCACGACCCAGCCGAGTCGCGGGAGCGTCCACACGGGTTGCCATTCGATCAGTTTTCGGACGCCGAACAGAACCGGCGCCGCGACCCTGTCATACGGGAACCGCTCGCCCCAGACCGCGAGTCCCGTGGCCGCACCGAACGCCATTCCGAACGCGGCCAGCCAGGGGAATCCGGCACGCGCTGCGGGCGTCTCGACGACCGGAGCCGGCGCGACCGCGGGCGGCGGAGTCGCTCGTTGTTGCGGGGCGGGCGCCGGTTGTTTCTTGCGCGGCGCCGCGGGTTTCTCGGCACTGGATTTTGGAACCGCCTTGGGCGCGGGCGCCGGCGCCGGCTTTGGATCCGTTTGCACAAGCTCGAGTTTCGGCGGCCGGACAAGCCGCGTTTTTTCGAGATCCTCGTCGGGCTCCTCGACGTCCATCAAACCGAGATCGATCACTTTCAGCCGCGGCCCCATTTCGCCCAGCTGAATGTGATCGCCCTTTTGCAGCGGCGCCATCAGAATCGGTTGGTCATTCAGGAGGGTGCCGTTGCTGCTCTCGATGTCCTGCACGAGCCAACCGCCGTTTTGAAACCGAACGCGCGCGTGTTCTCGCGAGCAGATGTCCGACTCGATGCGAATCGCGCAGTCACTTCCGCGCCCCAGCAGGAAGTTTCGGCCGACGAGTTTGAGAACGCGGCCCTCCATGCCGGTGGCCTCTTTGCAACGCAACTTGATGAAGGTCCTGGCCACGCTGGCGGATTATACTCAGTGGCCACTGTCGAAACGCGATGAACACGAAGCGTCGAAGCGTCCCGTGGCTGATTTGGGTGTGGCTCGGTGCGTGTCTGTGTCTGTCGCCGCTGCCGGTGTCGCGCGCACAGGAACCGGCTGACGAGGAGTCCGGGAACGAACTCCTCGAGCAGCGCAGCGCGTACATCCGCGCGCGCCGGCTGCTGCGCAAGCCGAGCCCCGAGATCGTCACGGTCAAGAAGGGCGGAAGCGCCGAGAAAGCGCTGCGGGTCTACAACGAGTGGGGCGGCGGTCCGGACGCAAAGATTCCGGACAGCGTCATGCGCAACATGTACGAGGCCGCCGGCGGCGACGGCAAGGCGTTCAAGACGATCGCGCTGCTGGTGGACAAAGGGCTCGAGCCGGAGAACCTGAAGGATCCGAAGGGCCTGAAGGTCCTCAAGATCCACGAGAGCCACAGCCAGCAGATGGCTCGCAAGCGCGAGCTCTGGATCGAACAGAAGATCGAAGCGATCCTCAAGTCCAAGAAAGGACAGTGGCGCGTCGCGCGGTCGGATTCGGGCAATCCCGACAGCGGCATGAAGAGCGACCTCGACCAGACGTTCTATCTGTTCAAGCGGGGCCCGCAGGGGCAGTGGGTGCGCGATCTGGGCGCCGACGCCGAGTTCATCCGGTTGTTCAACGAACTCTGGAACAAGACGCACCCGACGTTGAACTTGAACGCGCTCGACATCGCGTCCATCGACGGCCGCAACCGCTTCCCCGACCCGCGCGACATCTGGCTGAACTTCGAAACCAAGTTCGTGCAGACGACGACGGCGCTGCGCCGCACACCCGGCGCCTACACCTACGCGGGCGCCGTGGTGCAGCAGATGCAGGCACGCGCACTGCAGGCGATCCTCAACTTGAACAAACGCTCCTTCCAGGTCTATTCGCCCGACGGTAAGGGCGGGGTGGAGAAGCTCCCATTTGACGCCGCCGAAGCGCAGCGCCACATGTTCGGCATCACACCGGAGCTGCGCCCGGCGCACGCGTTCGGGGCCGCGGTTGCCAACTACCTCGAGCTCGTCAAGTACATGCGCAAGGCGAAGTTCGAGACGAAGTACCACCTGCGCGTGTGGGACGACTGCGGCTTCATCCTGAAGATGAAGGAGAAGAACTGGCGCAACAAACGCGAGTACATGACGTTGGACGCCGACGCGCGGGAGAAACACAACAAGGGGATCATCGACTCGATGTTCCCCGATGCCACCAAGCGGCAGCAGCACCGCCTGGCTCTCGACATCTCCGCGAAACTGCGCCTCCTGCACAAGGGCGACGTGCCGAAGGTCTTCCCGCGGGGCGCGCCGCCGACGCCGGCGGGCCGCGACGCCGCGGTGTTCGACTCCCTCGCGCGCGACATCTTCGGCGACAAGATCAAGGGCGAACCCACCAAGTCGCAGATCAACGCGGCGAAACGAAAACACCGCCAACTCGCCAGCGAGTTTTGCATGGAGTCGGTCTACAAGAGCTCCGTCGAGGCGTTCCGCATCGCGCGCGACGGCCGTTTCAAGGACCCGCTCTTCATCGAGGGCTACGAGCACCTCATGAAGGGCATCCCGGAGGCGACGCTGCCGAAGGACCCGAAAAAGCGCGCCGCGGCGTTGAAGAAAGCGCGCGCCAAGATCCGCCAAAACGTGCGCACGGAGGCGCGGCTGACGCTGCTTTACGCGGTCTACGACCTCGGCATGTGGAAGAGCGGCAAGCTGATGCACCGCGTCTTCAACCAACTCGACGGCGTGAGCTTCCGCGAGCTCGCGACGCTGTGGGTGGCCGGCCGCGCACCGGGGTTCGCGGCGTTGATCGTCGAACCGGAGGTGCGCGATTGGTACCTGAAGAAGCTCAAGCCGGACTTCGACCTGAGCAAGGCCGGCCGCCGCGCGTACGCCGCGGAGTTGAAAAAGAGCCTTCCGGATCTCAACAAACGCGTGCAGGCGCGCGTGCTCACGCAACTCGGTTTCAACAACGTGGCGGAGGCCAAGGTCGTCAACGGGTTCCTGCGCGGCAAGAAACTCACGTGGAGTCCCGCGCGGTTTGCCCGCCACATGGTGTGGGATCCCGGGAGCATCGACGCGCTCGCCCGCATCGTGCGTGTGTACGTGACGTCCAAGGGCGACATGGAAGCGGTGCGGGCCGTCACCGTCGACGAGATCATCATGGCCGTCCCGATCGGCGGGCAACTCTACGCCGCCACCAAGGGCGGGGTGCAGGGGCTCGTGCTGATGGCGGGCGCCATCCAGTTCCCCATCTTCGGCGTCGGACTCCTCATCTACAGCATCGGCGACTCGGGATATGCGATCTACGACTCGGAGTACGTACAGCACGCGGAGAACAACCTCGTGGACGCGTGTTACCGCGGCTTCGTCGGTCCCGCGACGCGCGTGTATGACAACCCGCCGCCGCAGTTCACCGAAAACGACGCGCACCTGCTCAAGGTGTTCCGCACCCGGCTCGACCGGGCGATCGCGGCGAAGGACGGGCCGCTCATGGAGGAGTTGGAACCGAAGGTGCGCAACCTGACCGCGAAGAAGCAGGCGTTTGAAGCGTTCCGCGACGGTTCCTGGGCAGGCGGGTACTTCTCCGAGTGGGGCGCGCAGAAGGTGCAAAAGCGCGTGCACGCGTCGCTGCTCGCCGGCATGCCGCCGATCGTCAGTTACTCGCCGATGGGCATGATCGATTTTCGCGCGAACCACGATCCGAAGACCGACAACCCGCGCATCGAGAAGCTGATGAAGGAGATCGAAGACTCCTTCGACGCCGAGGCGATGCTGAAAAAGGCGTCCGAGCTCGATGAGCTCCTCTTCCAAAAGGACCGGTACGAGCGCGCGCTGCGTTATCTGAGCCACGCGACGGGAGCGAGCGCGGATTCGAAGGGGCTGAGCCAGCGCGAGCGGCGCCAGGGTGTGCCCGAGCTGCTTTTGAAACTGCGGCGCGACAGCCTCTACCCCGCGTTGAAAGAGCGCGCTGTGCGGCTGAAAGACGAGCGCGGCAATCTCTCGACGCCCAACCCAGACACCTTCGTGGACGATTGGATCCACGCGTACGGCAAACGTATGGTCGCGGAACTCGTCCGCATCGACGTGCTGTCCGAGGGGGACACCGTTGAAGACCTGCCGGTGCAGGCGCTCAAGGATCGCGTCACCGCGGATTACCTGCGCAGCAAGCGGTTGTGGGAGGCGTTTCGGGGCATGGAGGAGCGGCGCGCGAAGCAGAACGAGATCCGGCTGCAAAAGCGCCTGGACGCCTACGAGGCCGAGGCCGCGGGGCGGTTCGTCGAGGGGCTGGACGAGCTGCCGACGGCGGAGGACCGGGAGGAGTGGCTGACCGCGATGCGCATCGCCGCGGTCCGCCGCAACGCACCGCGCGTCAAGGCGACGGTCTACCGCATCCACAAGGGCGAGGACGAAAACAAGAAACCGATTGTCGAGAGCTACCTGAGCGCGCGCATCCAGTGCGACCCGCGCATCTACCCGGGGCCGCATCACACGCAACTGCAGGAGTTGACCAAAGAGGAGGCGTTGGCCGCTGCCGCGTCCGGCGAGGTCGACGGCATTCCGATCCTGAAGCGCAACCGCGAAGCGCTCAAGATCGCGGCGGGACGCATCGGCGAGGACGAGACCGTGCCACTCGTGTCGGCGTTCTCCGAAACGATGGCGGATCTGTCCAAGGCGCTCCCGTCCACCGTGCGCCACCTCCCGGGCATCGCGACCAAGGCAACGGAACGCGGCATCCTCTTGGATCAGATCGTTCTCGACGTGCGCGTCGGCGACGACGTCGAGGAGGAGGAAGAACCGGAGCCCGAGCCCGAACGCGAGGTCACCGCGGCGAAGGTCATGGTGCGCGTCACCCGGGACCTGAAAAATTCCACGCCGCTCCAACGGTCCGAGTACGTCTGGGAGGCGCCGAGTTCGAAGAACCTGAAGCCCGAACGACTGGCCGGGTCCAAACTGTTCAAGAACGCGGTGCCGTATGTCTGGGTCTCGTGGCCCAACTCGCCGAAGTCGGAACGGGGCTACCCGCTCGGAATCCACTACCGGATGAAAACCAGCGGTGGCATTCCGAATTTCGAGCAGGCGACTCACGGAACGCCGACGCGCGATCACTCGAGGCCGGGCGCTGCCAAAGACACTGTGATTCCGGACGGAGTGTTGGCGATCCCCATCCCGATGCCGCGCTACACGGCCGGGACGATTCGCGTGGACGGCGAACTCGTCGTATTCGAAAAACGCAAGAGTTACAAAGAGGTCCCCGATGCGGAGGGGATGGCGTCGCTCCCGTTTTCCGTGTCGCTCGTGTATGAGCGTCCCGAACTGTCCGGCGAGGGGAGCGTGCGGCGCAACGATCACGGCGACCTGTCGATCTCCATCTCGATCAAGGGCAGCCAGCCCGGCTCGCGGGTGGCGGAGGTCGTGGCGGGGGGCACCTACTTCGTGAGGTTCAGCTACGGCGC
>JAZFYD010000125.1:0-59968 GCA_036443405.1 Planctomycetota bacterium | reverse complement strand
GCCGCGCTGGTAGCTCGCCCAGCCGGAGAGGAACGACAGCGCGGCGAAGTCCTTTTGGTGCTCGCCTTCCGCCGACCATCCGTCGGCCAGGAGACCGCGTCGAAACGCCGCGTTGGCGCGCCCCTTGTCGCCGGCGCGGTAATACAGGATCCCCTGGTAGAGCGCGTTCATGCACCGTTCGTAGGGATCGCCGCGATAGATCTTGGTCGCCTCGGCCGAGAAGATCGCGCGCGCGCGCTGGTGTGGCGTGGAGTCGAGGGTGCCCATCAGGCGCCCGGCGGCCTGCAGCGATTTCAGCGCGCTGCTCTCGTTGCCCGCGCCCATCGCGGCCGAGGCGAGCTCGCTGCGCCACAGCGCTTCGTCCTTTTCCGCGATGCCGCGCTTCCCCTCGGCAGCAAGCGCGTCATAGGTCGCCTGCGGGTTGCCGTGATAGAAGCCCGAGACATCCGGGCTATAGGACGTCGCCTGACAGCCGACCGCGCCAACGGCCAGCCAAAGAACCAAACCAGCGGTTCGAATCAACGGTAGAGAACGCCCTGTTTCCCGATCTTCTTCGTCTGGTAACGCTTCTCCCACAGGATCGTGCCGTTCTCGGCGTCCGTGAGATTGAAGTCCAGGAACAGAGCGCGGGACTCGAGGCCCCTGCCGACTTTGGAGATGCCGGCGGCGGTCCCGGAGAGAACGAAGTCGGCGCCGGTTTTCACTTCCTGCTTCGATGACGTGTACTCGCCTTCACGCTTTTTGGTGCGCTCCTTCTCGATCAAAGCGAGTTCGAGTTCGTCCCGCGTGACGAAGGCCACACGGCCTTTGGCCAACTCGATCGCCTTTTGGCGAATCGTGCGCACCATCAACTCGGGATCGAAGTCGACATCCGTGTTGTTCTCGATCGGATGGATCGCGACCGTCGGGACCCCGTCGATGTCGGGACCCGTCAACTGGGGCAGCGCCAATAGATCCTCCGCCAGGTTGCCCAAGGCGACTACGTCGGCGGATTCGATACCGGTCCCCATGATTTCATCGTCGTCCGCCGGATCGACGCGCTTGGTCTTGTAGGTCGACGAGCAACCGGCTAGAAGCGCGAAGAGAAAGACGGAAACGACCGTGACACCCACAACCTGACGCATGCTGGATCTCCTTTAGGGCCGGTGCCCTCGCACCCACCGTACCAACCATGCCAGATCGGTCCACGGTGCGCGTAGCCTCGTTTTTTCGGCTGGCCGACCGCGACCCAAGCACGCGCACGTGAACGGATTTGACCTTAGAAGTGGTCATGTCGCCCCGACGGAGGACGGTTACGTAGGGGATAATCAAAGGGGCCGAAGCGATGGACTCAAGCGACCGCGCCCCGAAACGACCCTCCCGTTGGTGGTACCTCGTCTTCGGGCTGGTCGTCGCGAGCGCCCTGGCCTATGTGCTGCGCGATGGCCCGAAGCACATTCCCTTCAGCGAGTTCGTGGGTCTCGCGGAGCGCAACGAGCTGACCGGCACGCTGGTGATCGGCGAGCATCGCGTGCGCGGGCGCGCGGTTTCTGAAAACGGCGACTGGAACTTCGAGACGTTTGCGCCGCCGGGCGTGGACGTGGTCGCGCTCGTTCAGGGCAAGACGCCGTATACCGGAGCGGGCCTCGAAGGCAGCGCGAATTGGCTGCCGCTATTGTTGGCAGGCGCCCTGCTCGTTCTCGTGATCGTCGTGCTGGTCGCCGCGCGCACGCGAGGCAACGCCGCGGTCTCCGCGATGCCGTTTTCGAAACACGGCGCGAAGGTGCTGACCGAGCGCGACACGATGGTCACCTTTTCGGATGTCGCCGGAGTGGACGAAGCCGTCGAAGAGGTCCGCGAGATCGTCGACTACCTGCGCGCGCCGGAGCGCTTCGAGGGACTCGGCGGCCGCATTCCCAAAGGCGTGCTGCTTGTCGGCCTGCCGGGCACAGGCAAGACACTGCTCGCACGCGCGGTCGCGGGCGAAGCGTCGGTTCCGTTTCTGTCCATCAGCGGCGCGGACTTCGTGGAGATGTTTGCCGGCATCGGCGCGGCGCGGGTGCGCGATCTGTTTCGCAAGGCGAAGGCCATCGCGCCGTGCATCGTGTTCATCGACGAACTCGACGCACTCGGCAAGGCGCGCTCGAACACGTCGAGCGGGTCGAGCGAGGAGCGCGAACAGACACTCAACCAGCTGCTGGTCGAGATGGACGGGTTCACGGCGAACGAGAGCGTCATCATCCTCGCGGCGACGAACCGGCCGGAAGTCCTCGACCATGCGCTCCTACGTGCCGGGCGTTTCGACCGGCACGTCACGGTGGATCGTCCCGACGTGCGCGGCCGCCTCGAGATCCTTCGACTGCACACGCGCAACATCCGGCTCGGCAAGAAGGTCGACCTCGCGATCGTCGCGCGGCGCACTCCGGGATTCACGGGCGCGGACCTCGCGACGCTGGTCAACGAAGCGGCGCTGCTCGCAGCGCGGCGCAACCGGAGCCACGTCGGCATGGCCCACATCGAAGACTCCATCGATCGCGTGCTCGCCGGCCTCGAACGGCGCACCCGGCTCATCAGCCCGCGCGAAAAAGGCGTGGTCGCGGTGCACGAGTGCGGCCACGCAATTGTCGCGTCGGAATTGCCGCACGCCGACCCGGTGCATCGCGTAAGCGTGATCCCGCGCGGCGCCAACGTCGGCGGTGTGACCCTGCAGCTTCCGCGCGAGGACCGGCAGATGGCGACGCGCGCCGAGCTGCTGGACCGCATCGCCGTGCTCATGGGCGGCCGGGTCGCGGAGCGCGTCGTCTACGACGACCTGAGCACCGCCGCGGCGAACGACCTGCAGCGCGCGACCGACCTCGCGCGGCGCATGGTCGTGGAATTCGGGATGAGCGAGCGGCTGGGCCCTGTCAACGTCAGCGCGGGAGCGACGGTGCGCTTCCTGAAGCAGGAGCCCGGCGTGAAAGGGACGTTGAGCGACGAGACGGCTCGCGAGATCGATCTCGAGGTGCGCCGGATCGTTACGACGCAGGAAGAGCGCGTGCGCGTGCTGCTCACGGAGCGTAAACGCCGGCTGGTCGCGGTGGCACGCGTGCTACGGGATCGCGAGACGTTGGACGCACGCCAACTCAGGTCGCTGCTGGATGCACCGTTTAAGAAAAAGACGCCGGACCCGACGACCTAGTCCGTCGGATACCGCGCCATGGCGCGAAGCGCGACAGCGGCTACTCGAACTTCTTGAAGATCGTCGTGATGTTCTGGCCGCCGAAGCCGAACGAGTTGTTCATCACGTAGCTCAGATCCTTCAGGTCGCGCGCGGTGTTCGGCACGTAGTCGAGATCGCACACCGGGTCCTCGTTCTCGTAGTTGATCGTCGGCGGCACAACGCCCTCTTGCAAAGCGCGCACGCAGGCGATCGCCTCCACCGCGCCAGCGGCGGCGATCAGATGGCCGAGCATCGACTTGACAGACGACACCGGCGGCGCTTCGCCTTTTGGGCCGAAGATGCGCTTCATCGCCGCGGTCTCCATCGAGTCGTTCTGCGCGGTCGACGTGCCGTGCGCGTTGATGTAGCCGACATCCGAGCGGTCGATGCGCGCGCGGGAAAGTGCCTGGCGCATCGCGCGTTCCGCGCAGATGCCCTCGGGGTGCGGGTCTGTCGCACGGTGCGCGTCGGCGGTGTTTCCGTACCCGACGAGCTCCGCGCGAATGTCGGCGCCGCGTGCCTTGGCGTGTTCGAGTTCCTCGAGGATCAACACGCCACCGCCTTCGCCGAGGACAAACCCGTTGCGCTTGCGATCGAACGGGCGCGACGCCCGATGCGGCTCGTCGTTCCGGTCCGACAGCGCGCCGAGGGTGCCGTACCCCGCCAGGCTCATGTGATCGATCTGGCTGTGCGCGCCGCCGGCGAGGATCACGTCCGCGTCGCCGTGCACGATGGCTTCGAACGCCTCGCCGAGCGCGTGGTTGCCCGCCGCGCACGCCGTGATGCAAACCCAGTTCGGTCCGCGCGCGTCGACCGCTGCCGCGACGTACGTTCCGGACTGGTAGTAGCACTCGAGTTCACGGCGCTCGAGCGCATACGTTTCGGCGAGGGTCTTCATGTACACGCCGTAGTCGAAGTCGCCGGGCTGGTGCGCAGCCTTCAGCGCGGGAGTCAGCATCGGAAGATCCGCAACCCCTTTGCCCGAGCCGAGAAAGACCCCCACGCGATCGGGGTCCGCACCACCATCCGCCAACCCGCTATCGGCCCACGCATCGACGCCGGCGATGTACGCGAAGCGCGCGTGCAGGCCGACCTGGTCGGTGTCGTCGTCCTGCGGGACGTGCGGTAGCGGGTAAACCTCGCTCGCGATACGCACCTCCATGCCCGTCGAATCGAACCGCCGGATCCGTCGCACGCCGGATTCGCCTTCGAGCATGCCGGTCCAGTTGCGCTCCACACCCCGGCCGAGCGAGGTGATCATGCCGAGCCCGGTAACAACGACGCGACGCGTGCTCACCCCGCGTACTCCTTCAAAATCAGCGACGCGTTCTGACCACCGAAGCCGAAGCTGTTCGACAACACAGCGCGCACTTCATGCTCGCGCGCCGTGTTCGGCACGTAGTCGAGATCGCAGTCGGGGTCCGGTTCTTCCAGGTTGATCGTCGGCGGCACGACGTTCTCGCGGATCGCCATCACCGACACCGCGGCCTCGAGCGCGCCGGCCGCGGCGATGAGGTGCCCGACCATCGACTTGATCGATGACATGGGGACCTTTTTCGCGTGATCGCCGAAGATAGTCTTCGTCGCGAGCGTTTCCATCCTGTCGTTGAGCACGGTGGACGTCCCGTGTGCCGAGATGTAGTCGATGTCCTCGGGCGACATCTTCGCGTCGTCGAGCGCGCGCGCGATCGCCTGCGCCGCGCCGCGGCCTTCCGCGTGCGGCGCCGTGACTCCGCTCGCATCGAACGACGACCCGTAGCCGACGATCTCCGCGAGGATCTCCGCGCCGCGCGCCTTGGCGTGCTCCTCCGACTCGATCGTGAACATCGCGGCACCCTCGCCGAGCACAAACCCGTCGCGATCTCGATCGAACGGCCGGCTCAGTTTCTCCGCCGCGCGATCTCCCTGCGACAGAGCACCGAGGAGCGAGTACGCCACGATCGAAAGCGGGTCGATCCGCGAGTCCGCGCCGCCGGTCAGCATCAGATCCGCCTGGCCGCGCTCGACGACGCGGTACGCTTCGCCGATGGCTTGCGTGGAAGCGGAGCACGCGGTCACGATGGTGTTGTTCGGGCCCTGCGCGTTGTGGATGATCGAGACGTGCGCGGCGACCATGTTCGGCAGGTGCTTGAGTAGCCACAGCGGATACAGGCGGCGTTGCCCCTCGACTCCGAAGCGGCTGACGTCGAACTTGCCGTCGTCATCGAGGCTGTGCGCGATCGCGTCTCCCAGCTCCTCGACATCGGTGGGCACGAGCCCGGAGCCGACGGTGACGCCGAATCGCTCCGGGTCGTAGTCGGCGCCCAACAACCCGCCATGCTCCATCGCCATGTGCGACGCGCCGACCGCAAACCGGATGTTGTTGCCCATGATCTTGAGCTGTTTCGGGCTCGGGAGGTAGGGCCGCGCGTTGTACTTCGGCACCTCGCCGGCGGCGCTGACGGAAAAGCTGCCGCAGTCGAACGCCTGGATCTCGGCGATGCCGGAGCGACCCTCTTTGCACGCGGACCAAAACGAATCGAGGTCCTCGCCGTTCGGAGCGACGACGCCCATACCGGTGATGACTACACGTCTGCTCATGCTTCCTCCGATACGACCCCGAGGGCCTTCATGAGCCGCATCCTACGCTCAGCGACCCCGGCATCGGGAGGGGGCAGCTTGTCCGCAGGTACGTAGATGATCAGATAGCGCGCGCGCGCAATCTCCTCGCCGTTCACGCTGGCGATGCCTTCGCAGAGGTTGCCCTCGTCGCGGGCGAGCAGAATCTCGACTTCGAGTTGGATGGTGTCGCCGGGCATCGCCTCGCGCGCGAACGACGCGGTGTCGACCTTGCCGAGCACCGTCGGCCGCGCGAAGTCGCTGCTGGCTCGCGTCAAGATGCCGCCGGCCTGGATCAGCGCTTCGAGGACGAGCGCGTTGGGATACGCGGGCAGGTCGTTCAGAAACGGCTCGCCGAGGGTGACGCACTTGACGGCCCGCGCGCGGACCCCCTTCTCAATCTCCAAGAAGCGATCGACCAGGATGTAGCGCATTGCTAGCGAATCCCAGCGCCGCGCTTCAAGCCGCGAGCTTGGACTTGACGTAGTTGATCAGAAGGTCGACGGTGAAGATGTTCGAGACCTTGGCGACCTGCGGATCCTGTTCGAACTCGCCGAGTTCCGCATAGGGGAGCTTCTCTTTCAGGAACGCGATGCCGGCCGGCGTGACGACGCCGTCCTTGGTCAGGGTCTCGTCCTGGAAGATCTTCTGCGGGAAAAGTTCGTCGCGTTGGATCGTGATGCCGAAGGTTTTCTCGAGCTGGAACGTGATGTCGAGATAGTCGATGGACTCGGCCTCGAGATCGCGCGCCAAGACCTTCTCCGGCGTGACCTCTTCTTCGTCACGGCCGAGCGCGGCAGCGACGCAACTCTGTACCTTCTGAAGGATCTCTTGGTCGTCCATTTGAGCGTCTCCTGGTCTTCCCGCGAGCGAACCCGCGGCTTTGTCTGGACCTATCTTCTTACGAGGGGCACCACGGCTCGTCAAACAATCGTGGGGCTCGTCAGTCAATCGTCGCGTTACGCGGCGCCACGCCGAAGCGTGCACGGCAAACACCCTGCTCCCCCACCTTGGCACGCCCCTTGAACCAAACCACGCCGTCCTTGTCGGACTCGTGCTCGATCTCAAGAGTGAGCGTCTCGCCGGGCACCGCGAAACGGTTGAAGCGCAGGCTCGCAGCCTCTTTGAGAATCCACTGGTCGTGGCCGCCCTCGACAGCCGCCATGCAATGGCGCGCCAACTGCACGAATCCTTCGAGAATCATCGTGCCGGGAAGCACCGGCATGCCGGGGAAGTGGTCGCGAAACAACTCCTCGTTGATCGCGAGGGCCTTTTGGGCCACCGCGCGAGCGCCGGGCTCGCACTCGTCGATGCGGTCAACAAATACGTAGGACACGGTGTGCCACCGATCAGTGGATGTTCTTCACGCACCGGAACCCGACAGCTTCGCACTTGTCCTTGGGGTGCGCCTCCTGGCGAAACGCCAGCTGAAGCAAGTCGATGGTGTCGTGGTAGCTGCCGCCGCGCACGGCCAAGTACGCGCTCGCCTTCGCGAACGGCGACCCGGTCCACTCCCAAACGTTGCCGCAGGTGTCGTGAACGCCAAACGGCGAAACGTTGCGCAGGCTTTTGCCCACGCGCGAGGGAGCACCTTCGCGGGGGTCGAGGCCGAACGTCGCGTCTGAAGCTCCCGGCGGGTCGTTCCCCCACGGGTACGGACGCCCGTCGGTGCCGCGTGCGGCCTTCTCCCACTGCTGTTCCGTCGGCAGAGCCTTGCCGGCCCAACGTGCGTACTGAACGGCATCGCGATAGGAAATGCCAACCACCGGCTGATCCGGCGCATTCAGCCGCGCGTCGTCGTGGTAGCGCGGGTTTCGATATCCGGTTTCGCGCACAAAGCGCATGTACGCCTCGTTCGTGACCGGCTCCTTGTCCACGTAGTACGAGTCGAGGTAAACCTCTTCCTCGTTGTCGCCAAAGAGAAACGTCCCGGCGGGAACCAGCTGCATCCCGTCGACGACCTCGAGGCTCGCGATCACCGCCTCCTCGGCCTCGCGCTTCGCGGCCTCGCCGTCGGGCTCCGCCTCTTCCTGCACCTCGGGCGCCGGCGCTTCGCGCTTGGGCATCTCCTTGCGCTTGACCGGAGCCTTCATTTCCATCAACGCGGTCTCGACAGGAGCCGGCTCGGGCTCACTCGCGTCGACAACCGCATCGCTGTGCATGGCCGCTTCCTCTTCGATGGATGCGACTCTGACAACGGGTACGGGTTTCGGCGCGGGGGGCGGCGCGGGCTCTTCAACGACCGGCTCTTCCACCGGTTCGGGCTCGACGACCTCGACCTCTTCTTCGCCGAGCGCCGTCGCGATGTCCGAGAGGCGGTCTTCGACCGGATCCCAGTCATCCTCGCCAGTCACCTTTCGGTAGAACTGAAGGATGCGTTTCGCACGTCCGAGGAGTTCGACCTGCTCTTCCGGGTGCTCATATGCACGTTCGAAAAGCAGGATGCCGAGGTAGAGCTGATCCGGGCTGTTTCGATTGCCGATCGTGGAGTAGAACTCCTCGAGCGTCGCGATGGCCTGGTCCTCGTCGATGGAGTGGTCATAGTGGTCCGAACCGTCAATATGACGGGTCCAGACATACTCCTGAATTCGCTTGATCTTGTCCTGCACGCGACCTTCGCCACCCGGTACCGGGATAGTGCCCGTTCGTTCTAAAGAAGTCACAACTCTGTTGGGCTGATTCCGCCAGCCTTAGCCAAGCTCGGGATTATAGGTGCGTGCGCAACCCTGGGCCAGAGCCTCGCCACACGCCGCCATGGGATTACAGCCGGCAGCCCGTTGGACCCTCGGCCACCTTGGGGAGGGTCGCCACGGCCCACTCCACCGCGTGACCCCCAAATGGGCCAGTCGAGCGTGCCGTTAGGGGTCACTGCGCAGAGATCGTGCGGCATCGCGCCATCGCATCGTGCAGACCCGGCCCGGCGTCGCGCGCGTTACCGCGCCGCCACAGGGGCAACTCCGCCCGGGATAGGCGCCTCGCCGCCTACGCCCCACACGGCGCTGATCCGCCCTAACCCGCTGCCCATCAAGAGGTTACGGGCTCTGCGCACCAGCCTGACCCAGTTTTTTCAGGATCCGTCCGCCGCCGCCAGGCCAAAGTACGTCTATATGGGTGAGCCGGGTCCCAGGAGTTGGCACGCCGGTTGTTGTCAAACCAGACGTCATGGACAAGCTTTTCACCCTCGACGAGGCCAACCGGGCGCTGCCCCTGGTCCGATCGATCACGCGCGACGCGGTCAGCCGCTATCGCGCCGTGAAAAGCGAGATCAACGCGCTGAGTTCCTTGAACGCCCAGCGCGCGGCCGGCGCCGAGATCGCGGACGCAACCGTGGACCGGCAGGACCAGGTCATCGCGCGACAGCTATACGAAATGCAGCGCCTCATCGACGAGCTCGAGGCGATCGGCTGCCGGCTGCGCGATTACCAGAAAGGCGTGGTCGACTTTCCCGCCGCGTTGATGCACGAGGACCAGTTCGCCTACTACTGCTGGATTCTCGGAGAGGGGCACGTAACCCACTGGCACAGCGAGGAGGAGGGCTACGACCGGCGTCGCCTCGTCTCCGAGAAAGCCTCCACATAGGCCGGATTGGCCAGCAGAGGCGCCTGATCTCGTTGCGCGCCCTTTGAGGCGGGCCTAGAATGCCCCTCTTCATCTCCATTGCCGCCAAAACTGCGCGGGGGGGAGCAACGCCTTGGACCATCTCTTAAGCAAGCAAAACCTCGAATGGCGCAACCTGGCCCGGGAAGTCGCGCGTAAGCACGTCCTCCCGACGGCATGGCGATATGACCGCCTGCAGGAATACCCCTGGGACGTCAAGGAGGCCATTGCCGATGCGGGCCTGATGAGGGTCTGGATTCCCAAGGAATATGGCGGGGCCGGCGGCGGCGTTCTTGACCTTTGCCTGGTCGTGGAAGAACTCGCCCGGTGCTGCGGCGGAACGGGCGTACTCTTCGCCGTGAACGCGCTGGGCTCGTTCCCGTTGATGCTTACCGGTACGGACGACCAAAAGCAGAGGTACCTGCCGGACATCGCGTCGGGCAAAAAGCTCTGCGCGTTCGGCCTCAGCGAGAAGGGGGCCGGCTCCGACGCCGGGGGGCTGACCTGCGCCGCGGTGGCCGACGGCGACGACTGGGTCTTGAACGGCAGCAAGAAATGGAACACCAACGGCCCGTGTGCGGATCTCAACACGGTGTTCGCCGTGACCGACCCGAACAGCAAGAGCCGTCGCGTGTCCGCGTTCCTTTTGGAAAAGGGGTTCGACGGGTACAAGATCGGATACATCGAAGACAAGATGGGCATCCGCTGCGTCCCGGTCGGCGAGCTCGACCTCAAGGACTGCCGCGTCGGTACCGAGCAACTCCTCGGCGGCAAACCGGGGCTCGGTTTCAAACACGCCATGATGACGCTCGACCGTGCGCGGCCCGGCGTTGCGGCGCAGGCGCTCGGATGCGCCCAGGGCGCACTCGACTTCGCGACTCTCTATGCAACCGAGCGCATACAGTTCGGCAAGCCCATCTCGTCCTTCCAAATGGTCCAACAGCTTCTCGCGGACATGGCGACCAAGGTCGAAGCCGCGCGGGCGCTCGTGTACTCGGCCGCCAAGGCCGTAGACGCCGGTTCGCCGCAACTCACGAAGTACGCGGCGATGTGCAAGCTCTACGCGACCGATGTCGCAATGCAGGTCACCACGGACGCCGTGCAGGTGTTCGGCGGTTACGGATATATGCGCGACTATCCCGTCGAGAAGTACATGCGCGACGCGAAGATCACGCAGATCTACGAAGGAACCAATCAGATCCAACGCCTGGTGATCGCACGAAACCTCATCAAGGAATCGTCGCAGCTTGAGGAACTCCAGCGGTTCATCCCGATCCCGAAGGAGTTGCGATGAAGGCCGCATTGGCATGCGTCGCGTTGATCACGCTGATCACCGCGTGCGCAACGCAACCGCCGGAACCGACCAGCCGGCGACTGACGGGCGACACGTTCGACGACGTGCCGGCACCGGAATCCGCCGTGTTCCGCTCGGGGGCCGGTGAGTCGTTCGCGTTCCAGTCGTCGGGTTTCCGTTGCGGCCGGTTCGTCTTCGATTATCCGGGCGCTGACACCGAGGCGATCCGCTTTTTCAAGGAAACCATGCAACGTCCGCCGTACAGCTGGAAACTGACGAACGAGCAGCGTGAAGTCGAAGGCTCCACGCGCTTGACGTTGGTGAAAGGCGGCGACACCTGCACGGTCAATGTGGACCGCGTGCCCGCCCGTGAGTCGGTCGTGCTAACGCTCCGCGTTAACTACCGCAAATAACAAGTCCAACCCAGACCGCGCAAATGCATGCGGTCGAAACCTAAGCGATCCAGAAACATGTCCGAGACAACGCCCGAGAGGCAACCCGATTCCCACGATGCGCTCCAGCGCTCCTTTGCGACCGCGGTCGAGAAAATGCAGGGGCGGCGGCGCTACTACGCGGCCATCGGAGTGCTCGCTCTGCTCGTCGCTCTCGGCGTGATGTTCTGGGTCAACACAACGGGACAGGACACCACCAGCAACTTCTCGCTCGTGTGGACGGACTACGAGCGCGCGCGCGACTTGCTCGAGCAGGATCTGTCCGCGGCAAGGGAGCTCGCCCGACTCGAGAAACGTCTCGCGTCGGTCCGCGGCACGGGCACTGAACCGCACGCGCTTTGGCTGCTCGCGATCGGACACTACCGCGAAGCCTTCACGACGGAGAAAGTCCGCGACGCGCAGCGCAAGCCTCACCTGCAAAAGGCTGCCGGCTACCTGAACGAGTTGAGGACCCAGTCTTTCGATGAGAGCCTGATCAACAAGGAGTCCTGGTTCGTCAGCGCCACTGGAAGATCTGGCGGCCAAAAACTACTTTCGCCGGTTAAGGACCTGTTGCAGCGCATCGAGCGCGACATCGAGTGGTCGGCGGGCGCCAACTACGAACAGCCGAAGCCCGCCGGCAATGTCGTGGCCGTGTTGCGCACCAGCCTCGGTGACGTTCACCTCCAGTTCTTCGCGGATCTGGCGCCCAAGCATACGGAGAACTTCCTAACACTCGCGCTGCTCGGGTCTTACAACGAAACTGCATTCGACTACGTGTACGGCGGGAAGTCCGATCCCCGCGGCGTGCGCGCCGGCGACCCCTACACGTTTTTCTACAACGACCCGCTCAAGAAGGACCACATCCTTCGCTGGGGCCAGGGCTCCTCGGGCAACCAAATCCCGGCCGAAGAATCGCGCTCCAAGATTCAGCACGACGAGGGCATCGTTTGCTCCGAGCGGTCTCCGTCGGCGGACTGGGACAACGGGATCATCTTCCGCATCGCAACGACCCGCGACCAGGGGTTGGATCGCATTCACACGCCTTTCGCTGTTGTCGTCGAGGGCATGAGCATCGTCCAGAAGATCACCCAGCGCGACGAGGCCGGCGATCACGAGACCTACCGTGACAAGAGCGAGTTCCGCAGCGTCGGCACGCGCTCGCTGCTCGTGGACCCGGTGATCATTCACAAGGTCGTCGTGTTCCGGAACGGAGTCGCAAGCGCGGACGAGCACAAGTTCCCGCTCGATGCGGGCGAACTGAAGATCGGCGACCTTGGCAACAGCCCGGTGAAGCCGCTGGCCGAGGATCCCGAAAATGCCGACGACGCGGTCAAGAACGCCGTGTTCTGCGGACGGACCCTGCTCGACGTTTCGGACATCGGCCCCGAGGACACGCCCGCGCACGGGCTCCAATTCCCGTTCCCGCGCGAACTTAGCGCGGAGTTCCGCGAAAAGGACGACCCCGCGCCGAGCAAGTACGGCGACCGCAAGGACAAGGGTTAGGGCAAGCTGTAGCCCTGCTCGCCGTCGCCGCGGATCAGCTGGACCACCCTCTCGAAGTCATCGGGCGAGTAGTACTCGATCGTGATGCGGCCTTTGCCGCGGCGGTCCTGGATGCTGACCTTCGTTCCCAAGTGGGCGCGTAGATCGGCCTCGAGCGCCGCCACCTGAGGGGTCTTCCGCGGGTTCTTGCGCCGCTTGGGCGTCGCTGCCCGCGCACCTTCGTCGCGGCGTGCAAACTCCTCGACCGCGCGGACGGACAGCCCTTCGCGGATCACGCGCTCCGCCATCTTCAGTTGTTCGACCTCGTCGGGAAGCGCGAGCAGCGCCCGCGCGTGCCCCATCGTCAGGGCGCCGTTGCGGACGAGGTCCTTCACTTCGCTCGGCAGTTCCAGCAGCCGAAGCATGTTGGAAACCGTCGCGCTGTTCAGCCCCAACTTCTGCGCGATGTCGGCCTGGGTGGCGCCCAGGTGCTTGACCAATCGCTGGTACGCCTGCGCTTTGTCGATCGGGTTGAGATCCGCACGCTGGACGTTCTCGACGAGGCTCAGGACCAGTACGTCTTCATCGCTGTAGGGGCGGATCAGCGCGGGGATCTCCTTGAGCCCGGCCTTTTCGGCCGCGCGGAACCTGCGCTCCCCCGCCACGATCTCGTAACCGGTCCCGGACGGGCGGACGAGGATGGGCTGGAGCACGCCGCTCTCTTTGATCGACGCGGCCAGTTCCTGGAGCTTCCCCTCGTCGAACTCCTGCCGCGGTTGGAACGGGCTGCGCCGAAGTTCCGTCACCGGAATCGGCGTGACCTCTTCGCCACCTTTTGCGCGCGGAACGCCCAGCAGGCTGTCCAAACCACGTCCGAGCTTGCGCTCCGCCATCTAGTCCTCCTTGCGTTTTCCCCCAGTCTTTTCCAAGCTGCCCTTGGCGCCGGCCGCCTACCGAGGCGTCTCAGCAACGAAACCCACGACTGGGGGATCAAACGCGATAGGCCTACAATATATACATGCAGCGACCGCCGCGGGCTCAGCTAGATCTTTCCACGTGGAAAGTTGCTCGCTCCCGGCGGCCCCCCAATGACTTTCCACGTGGAAACCACCCAGCCGACAGGACTGCCCGCGCGTCACTCCAAATGACCCCGATTCGCCGAAGCCTCTATTTCCGCGGTCGCGTCCAGGGTGTGGGGTTCCGCTGGACGACGTCTCGCACCATGCAGGACCTCCCGCTAGCGGGTTTTGTGCGCAATCTGGGCGACGGGACGGTCGAGCTTGTTCTCGAAGGCGAACCCGACGAAGTCGAAAACGGCGTCGAGCTGCTCCAGGAGAAGATGGGCGCGTTTATCGACAGCGTGGACTTCACGGACTCCCCCAGTACCGGCGAGTTCTCGGGGTTCTCGATCCGATGACGATCACCTTGGAGATTTCCCGCGCCACGTTCCGCGAGTGCTGGCGCCGCCCGCTGGTGTTTGTCTCTGCCGCCGGGATCTCGGTCCTGGCACTCGTTTCCCGCCTGTTCCTAGGGTTTTCGTTCGGCGCCGAAGCCACCGAGGTTCAGGGCATCGCCGTCTCCGCGATCTTCCTGTCCGGCCTGGTCCTAGCCGGCCTAGTCGGCACCGCGCTTATTCGGCGCGACATGGAACGCGGGACCTTCGGCTGGATCCTGTCCAAACCGGTCGATCTCCAACAGTACGTCGCCGGGCGGTTTGCGGGCCTGTTCGCGGCGACCGCCGCGATGACCGCGCTGGTCGCGATCGGGCTCGTCGCCCTATCCCTGGTGTTCCCATTCGAGGGGCCGCCCATCTTCGACCAGGCGCTCTTCGCCGCGTGGCTCCGCTGCGTCCTGTTGCTCGCCGTGCTGGACGCCGCTGCGATCGCCGCATCCGCGGTTTCGACAGCCGTCGTCGCGCCGCTGTTGATGCTCGGGCTCTTTTTGTGGGCTAGCGTCGCTCCGGCACAGGGCCAACGTTTCTTTGGCCCGGACTTCACGCTCTTCGCCCTGGACCCCGCAGCGCATCCACCCTGGCTGCCTTTAGCCAGCTACGCCGCTGTTTTTTGTTCCATCTTCCTGCTCCTGGCTTATATTTTCCTCTCCTTTCGAACGCCCATTAGGGGCTCCGGCTGAGAATAGTGCGCTACGGAATTTTCGGGGACATCCACGCCAACCTCCACGCGCTCGAAGCGGTCTTGGAGGCTTACCAATCCGAGCAGATTGATACCTATATCTGCACGGGGGATCTCGTCGGATATGGGGCGCACCCCAAGGAGTGCGTCGAGCGGACCCGCGAGCTCTGCGCCCACGTCGTCGCCGGGAACCACGACTTCGCGGTCTGCGAAAAACTCACCCTCGAGTTCTTCAACACCTACGCGAAGTCCGCCGTGTTGTGGACGCGCGCGCAGCTCAGCCAGGAGGATCTCGAGTACCTCGAGCGGCTGCCGCTCCTCGTGAACGTCGACACGCACGTAACCCTTTCGCACGCAACGATTTACGATGCTGGCGCGTTCGACTACATCCAGACCCAGTACGACGCGCACCTCAGCCTGCAGGAGATGGTCAACACGTGCGGGTTCGTGGGCCACAGCCACATCCCGATCAGCTTTCAGCTCAAAGACGGGGCGGTCACCTGGACGATGGAGTCCGAGATCGATGTCGCCGGTTGCGACAAGGTCCTCGTCAACGTCGGCTCCGTCGGGCAGCCGCGGGACGAGAACCCCGACGCGGCCTATGCGGTCTACGACACGGACGCCCAGAAGATCTGGGTGAAACGCGTTCCGTATGACGTCGAGGGGGCGATCGCCGCGATCGAGGAGAACAAGCTCCCGCGCATCCTCGGCGAGCGCCTGCGCCTCGGCAAGTAGCCGCGCTACTGGAGGTCGCGGGGCGAGCCCAGAAATTCGCCCATCACGGCGTCCGCGACACGCCACCCGCGTCGCGTCAGACGCAAGTCGGCCGCCGGCCCCTCGGGTTGACCCATCAAGAAGCCGCCGCGTTGGAGGTTTGCGATGGTTTCGCCGAACAACCCCTGTAGGTCGACATCGAATCGTTCGGCCACCTCGGGGAGCGACACTCCCTTAGCTGTGCGCAAACCGAGCACGATCGTCTCGGCTGCGGCGTCATTTGCCTGCAGCCGTTCGCGCGTGTTCACCGCGTCGCCGGTCGCGCGTACGCGGTCCGCGTAGCGCGCAAGGTTTCGTTCATTCCCGAATCGTTCGCCGTCCTGGTAGCTGAACGCACCGGCGCCGAATCCGGCATAACTCTCGTTGCGCCAGTACCTGAGGTTGTGTTGGCACTCGAGTCCGGGCCGCGCGTAGTTCGACACTTCGTAGCGATCGAGTCCGGCCAACCGCAGCGCGCGCTCGGTGTACCGGAACATCGCGAGCTCCAGCCGCTCCGGAGTCGCCGTCATGCGGCCCGCCGAACGCCGCGCAAAAAACTCGGTCCCGGGTTCGAAGATCAGCGCGTAGCACGACAGATGTTCTGCCCCGAGGTCGACCGCGCGCGCGAGCGTGTCGACCCACTCGCCGAACACCATGCCGGGAACTGCGAAGATGAAATCGAGGTTGACGTTTTCGATGCCGCCTTCGTGCGCCATGCGCCACGCGTCCTCTGTGTCACGCACCTCGTGTACACGTCCGAGCCGCCGTAGGTGTTTTTCCTGAAACGCCTGCGCGCCAATGCTCATGCGGTTAACGCCGTGTCGCTTCAACACCGCGACCTTCGCGGGTGTCAACGAACCGGGGTTTGCCTCCACCGTGAACTCGCGCGCCGGGTTTTTCGCAAAGTGCCGTGTCAGCGCGGTGAGGTAGCGATCGATCTGGTCCGGCTCGATCACCGTCGGCGTGCCGCCGCCGACAAATACAGTGGGGGGGTCGCTCGGGACGCCGCGCGATTCGAACTCGCGGACAAGCGCGTCGATGTATCCGTCCACGTCGCGGCCCTCGACGGCGAACGAGTTGAAGTCGCAGTACGGACACTTCGTTTCGCAAAAGGGGATGTGGACGTAGATCGAATCGGACACGCGGAGAACGAGTGTAGAGCGTGCGGGGAGAATCCGGGTGCGGCCCCTGCGTTTGGGCGAACAAACCGGATGCCACACCGCGCTATACTCGATTCGTGGTTGCGCTTCTGCTCGCCCTCACCGTCGCCGCGCCCGGGTTCGAGACGTTCGACGCACCGCTGCGCGCGGAACGTTGGTACGTCGGCACGCCGACGACGCCGAAGGGGGGGTCACTCCGGCTCCCCAAAAAAGGCTGGATCGTCTCGCGCGGCCTACCCGACGACGGCATCGAGGGGATCGAGATCGAGTTCGAATTGAAAGGCGGCTCGCTCGAAGTTTCGTTTTTTGCGACGCAGGAGCCGTTGACGTCCCCCCGCGGCAAACCCATCGTGATTCAAAAACTGAAGGGGCGGCGCAGGCTCGGCATCGCGCCGGGCGGCGCGTCGTTGGACGGCGAACCGCTCGCGTGGAAAGGCAAGCCGACGGGGACCTTCCGCATTCTCGCGAAACGCGGCAACGTCGTCCTGCATGCCGTGAAGGTCTCGCCGCGCTTCATGCCCGCCGAGCCGTTTTCCGATTTCGAGCGCGGCACGGTGCACCTGACGACCACGCCACAGGTTTACCGGGACGACGGTCGCGACGCGGGCGCCTACTCCCGCGAGATCTTGTCGCTTTGGGACGTCGAGGTCGCCGTGCTCTTTCGGCGCGGACCAACCGGCGCCATCAACCTCGCCGGCGACGCGCGTGGGGCGCCCACGCTGGGATCGCTCGTCAGCGTGGGGGACGGCCGCGCGCTCTCGTTCAAGGCCGCGGCGAACCCGATCGCGATGCGGGACTGGGGCGACGAGAAAGGCAACCTGAGCGACGAGAAGTTTCAGCAGTACGTCGCCGGCGAATACGCGGTGTTCGAGCTTTTGCAAATGACGCAGCGCGCGCTCAACGCACGGGTTTCAAACGGCAAGCACGTAAACCAAAAAGCGCTCGACGCGCTCGTGCATCTCGCGGTGATCCGCCACGCGGACAACGCACGCGCCGCCGTTGCGCTCGCGCAAACGCAAAAAGCCAAAGGCGCACTCGCGGCGCTTCAAAAAGCGCTCGGTGGAGACCTCGACGTGCGCGGCCTTACCGGCGACAAGATCCGCGCGGCCGCCGGACGCGCCGCGCGCGCCATCCTCAAGGATCCGCCGGAGGAGTGGGTGGGTTTCACCTTCGACCCGCAGAGCCGCTTCCTCGCGCTCAGTCGCGCGAAAGACCTGACGCGATAGCGCCGGCGCGGATCACCCTCACGGCGCGCAGCGTCCGCGACGCGCCGAACGGGATGGCTTATCGGGCCGCGAACTCAGATGACCTGGATCGCGCGGTGCAGCCGGCGCAGCGCTTCGGCTTCGATCTGGCGCACGCGCTCGCGGGTCAGCCCGATGCGCTTGCCGATCTCCTTGAGAGTCAGCGGCTCTTTTTGTTCGGGGTTCAGCCCGAACCTCAGCCGCAGGATCATCGCCTCGCGATCGCTGACGGAATCGAGCAGCGAGCCGAGGTGGTCGAGGTTGTAGCGATGGAAAAACGCCGCGTCGGGCGTTTCCATCTGATCGTCGACGATTGTCTCCTGCGCCGTCGGCATCGCGTCGAGACTCACCGTGCCGCTGCCGGTCTGCGCCGCGGCGATCGCACGTTTTAGGATACGCATGTTGTCCTGCGGTATGTCGAGCCCCTTCGCGAGCTCTTCGACCGTCGGCGTGCGGCCGAGCGTCTGCTCGAGCTCGGCGCGCTTGTAACGCATCCGCCTGATCACCTCGACGAGGTAGGACGGAATGCGGACCGTCTTGACCGTGTTCACCAGCGCGCGGCGGATGGATTGCTTGATCCACCAGGTCGCGTACGTCGAGAATCGCGTCTCCTCCGCGGGATCGAACTTCTCGACCGCCCGCATGAGCCCGACGTTCCCCTCTTCGATGAGGTCCATCAGGGTCAGGCCGCGGCCCGAATAGTTCTTTGCGATGGAGACGACAAGGCGCAAATTGGCCTTGATCATCTGCTCGCGTGCCTCGAGATCGGCATTCTCCTGAATCCGAATGGCGAGCTCTCGCTCTCCCTCGGCCGTCAGCAGCGATACCCTGTTGATCTCTTTCAGGTACGCGTTGAGCGCCGTCCTGTCCTCGATGATGCCTTCCTCCAGTTGCGCCCACGGTCTGCAATCAAACCGCAGGGGGGCCTTGTGGCCGCGTTCCTTTTTCGGCGGCCGAGGCAAATGGGTTGAGGAGGGAAAGCGTCCGTTTTGAGACTTATGAGACGAGGAGTTCCCGGTAGGCGGATTCATAGGCGGCAATACCTAAGGATCGGCCGAAACACTCCACAGCCCGAACCCGCGCGGCTTCGGCCATCGAACGGTATGCGTCGCGGTCGAGGAGGAGTTCCGTCGCACGGTCCGCCAAACGGTCCAGTTGGTCCCGCGGCTCGAGCAAGCCGGACACGCCGTCCTCGACAACCTCGGGCAGCCCGCCCAGCCGGCTCGCCACCGGCGGCACCCCGCACGCCATCGCCTCCAGCGCTGCCAACCCGAAGCTCTCCGATTCCGACGGCAGCACGAAGAGGTCGGCGCAGTTCATGAGCTCCTCGATCGCACCTTGCTGTCCGAGGAATGCGACGCGATCGGAAAGGCCCAGTTCCGCGGCAAGCGCCTCCGCGCGCGGCCGCTCGGGCCCATCGCCGACCATCACGAGCTTGGCGGGTACGCGCTCGGCGACACGCGCGAAGATGCGCACGACATCCTCGACACGCTTCACCGGACGGAAGTTGCTGACGTGCAAGAGGATGCGCTCGTCCTCCTCGGCGTAAAGCGCGCGTGTCTTGTCGCACGGCCGCGGCCTGTAGCGGTCGGTGTTGACGAAGTTGTGGATCACGCGAATGTCGCAGTCTTCGCAGAGCAGCCTGTGGGTCTCGGACCTCAGGTGCGCGGAAACCGCCGTCACCATGTCGGATCGCTGGAGGCCGTAGCGCGTCGCGGGCAGGTAGCTCGGGTCCTGGCCGACGAGCGTGACGTCGGTGCCGTGCAAGGTTGTCAGCACCTTCACACCGTTGCCGAGCATATCGCGCGCGAGCACCGCCGAGACCGCGTGCGGAATCGCGTAGTGCGCATGAATGATGTCGACGTCGTAGGCCTCGACGACCTCGACGAGCTTCGAGGCGAGCGCGAGATCGTACGGCGGGTATCGAAACAGCGGGTACGCCGTGACCTGGACCTCGTGGTAGTGAACGCCGGGCCTGTAGACACCCTCGCCCAAGCGTTGGGGCGGTTGATACGAGAGGAAGTGGATCTCGTGGTCGCGTTCGGCGAGCGCGAGGCCGAGTTCGGTCGCGACGACACCGGAGCCGCCGTACGTCGGGTAACAGGCGATTGCGATTTTCATGGCGTCATGCCGCGCGTGCAGATAGTCGCACGATCAAAAGTCCCGCCTTTGTTCGCACAGCGCCGCAATGGGATCGGGAACCGCGGGCGGACCGTCCATCTGATAGGGCTCGGCGTAGATCGCTCCGATGCTCATGCCGTGAAAACGCCAGAAGGCGCGCAGGTCCTCCTCGAAGTCCGGCGCGCTGATCGGTGTCCTGTATCCCTCTTGGATGCGGGTGAACTGGGATCCGTAACACCGGACCGCCGCGAGCTTTTTTTCGACGGCGTCGGAGATGTCCACGACGAAGCTCGGGCGGAACTCCGGCTGGCGGGAGTAGCGGATCACCCGCCGCACGCGATGGGGCGCACCATCGGCCTCGAAGTTCTTGAGCCCGGAGAAAAACACGGCGCGATCCACGATGTGAGCGGCGGCGGCGTGATCCGGATGGGCGTCGTCGCGGCTCATCGAAACGACGAGCTTGGGGCGGTACTTGCGCAAGCACTCGACCATGAGCTTCACGGCGCCTTCGGTCGCCGCGAGCTTCGTGTCGGGCAGCCCCAGGCATTCCCGCGCCGACGCGCCCATGAGTTCGGCTGCGGCCTTCGCCTCTTGCGCGCGCAGTTCCCGTGTTCCCCGGGAGCCCTTTTCGCCCGCGGTGAGATCGATCATCGAAAAGCGATACCCGCGCTCGGCCATCTGCAGCAGAAGCCCGCCGCAAGAAAGCTCGATGTCGTCGGGGTGCGCCCCGACCGCAAGGATCTCCGTGGCATTCACAGCATCACAAGATAGTGGCCGAACTCGTAAGGGTCGAAAGATCGCAGAAGTTCGTCGACGAGTCCGGGCCCGTGGCGTAGGAGCGCCGGGAAGATCGACTGCGACCGCTCCTGGAGCCGGCCGCGCGGGCGCAGTGCGGCAAGAAGCTTGTCGTAGCGCTTCTTGCCCACGCCTTTTTGCTCCGCGCGCGCCGCATCGATTCGGCCCGCGAGCTTCGCGAGATCCTCCTCGAGGCGGCCGACCGTGCGGCGGAAAGGTTTTTGTGCATCGCCGGGGAGGTCGAGCGAACCGTCGTCCACCGCGCCGAAGAGTTTCTTCGCTTCGTCGGCCAGTCCGCGCAGCCGCTCCGACAACGGATCCGCGGCCGCGGCGCTCTCCGGCCGGGTCGTCTCGCCGGACACGACGTCGTCGAGCGCGAGCCCGAGTTTCGCCGCGTCGCGGGACGCCGACGGTTCGATCAGCGTCGCTGCATCGCGCGGCACCACCGCGGGCATCGGCACGCCGAACAACTCGTGCACCGGCTTGAGCTGCGCCCAATAACGAATCTCGCCCGGACCGCACACCGCCGCCAGCGGACGAAACGCCGCGTTCTGAACGAGCACCCGCGAGACGACATCGGTGGACCATGCGTCGGGAACCGAGTCGCCGCGCGCCAGCCGGCGCCGCACGCCGCCCTCGCCCGAGAACAGGTACGCCCCGCCGGGCGCCGAAAGCGCCGGCTCGAATCCGGTGTCACGCCGCAGCGCCTCGTCGATCGCTTCGCTCTTTTTCGCGATGTCTTCCGCAAGGTCGCGCATCGGTTCGCGCAACATCCTCGGCTCGACGAACACGACGCCACGTCCCGCGACGAGCCGCGCGAGATTGCGCACGTGCCAACGGGCCACGTTCGCCTCGGGCTCGACAAGCGACCACGCATCCCCGTCGCCCAGCGCCTCGCGCAGTTCCGCGAGCAGCGACGCCGGGTCGGCTTCGATGTCGGAGACCGGTGTGCCCGCGGGAACATCGGCCTGCAACGCGAAACGGCGCTCGCCGAGAAAGAACCGGTTGACCTCCGCCCAGTCGTGATCCTCGCTCTCCACCCAAAACACCGGCGTCACCGGCTCGCGCAACTCCGCCGTGAGCACGCGCGCGAGGTTGATCACGGTGAGCAGCTTGTATGTCGTGTATGCGGGGCCGTACAGGAGCCCGGCCTGCTGCCCGCTGATCACGCAGAGCCCGCCGCCCTCGACACGCCGCGCCGCATCCGCGTCGCCACCGACATCGGCGTTGTACTTCTCGAGCGCACCGGCCAAGCGTGACTTCGCGGAAAGGCACTCGTCGGCAAACGCCCGCAGCGCGCGCGGGTCCCGATAGTCGTGCGCAAAAAGCGGAAGCACGCGGTCCGGCTCGGTCAGATAACGACGCGCCAGTCCGTTCCCGGGATCGAGACGCGAATACGGAATCGTCGCGACGTCGAGCGCCATCAGGCCTTTCGCGAAACGAGAATGCAGCGCGGGCTGTCGGTCGTGAAGTCCGAGCCGTCGAAGTCGCCGTACGCCGCAAGGATGTCGAAGCCCGCCGCGACCAAGAGGCGCACGAGGTCCTGGTGCAGGTAGAGGCGGACGGACTCGGTGTAACTCTTTGCACCCGCGTCGCCTTCGAAACGCACCTCTTTCAACACGCGCCCGTCTTCGATGCGGCGGCGCAGGTGAAACGTCTTGCCGTCGCGCTCGATCGTGCCTTCCGGCTTGAGCGTCGCCCGGACGGCCGTTGCGTTCATGAAGTCCAGGAAAAACGCGCCGCCAGGTTTGAGCGCGGCGTGCACCGCCGCAAGCGTGCTGCGGTTTCCTTCCTCGTCGAAGTAGCCGAACGACGTGAAGAAACACGTGACCGCGTCGAACGCATCCCCGAAAGGCAGCGTGCGCATGTCGGCGCGCACACCCCGCACCTGCTCCGCACGCGCCAGGAGTTCCGGAGACAGGTCCGACCCGACGACGTCGTGGCCGAGTTCCTGCAGCGCCCGTACGTGACGGCCCGCGCCGCAGGCGAGGTCGAGAACACGCGCGCCCTCTTTCAGCCCGAGCGCCTCCGCGGCGAAGGCCGCCTCGCCCTTCGCGGCCTCGTCGTCGCGGTGGTAGTAGAGATCGAGATACTCGCCGCGAAATGCCGTCTCGTACCAGCTCATTTGTTGCGCACCCTTTCGATTGTCGTGTGTGCCTTTTCCGCAGCCGCAGCCACGGCGCTGCGCCAATCGCTTTGGCCTTCGCCCGCGTACAGAATCCCGCGCGACGAGCTGACGACCGCGCCGCGGCCGCGATCATCGAAAAATCCCGCAAGCCCTTCGTCTCCGCCCTGCGCGCCGAACCCCGGCACCAGGAAAAACGTCTCGGGTAACGCCGCGCGCAGCCGAGCACCGTCGGCGGGATGCGTCGCGCCAACCACCGCGCCGAACGCCGGCTCGGCGGCGATCGCCTCCACCAACGTTGCCTCGGCCGCGTCCTGAAACACCGGCGCACCGGGGTTCGAGGTGCGCAGCAGGACGATCACGCCGGCGTCGCACTCCTTCGCTTTTTGGCGATACGGCTCGAGCGCGTCGAGCCCCAGGAACGGATTGACGGTGATCGCGTCCGAGTCGAAGGGGCCGCCGAAAAACGCGTCGGCGTAAGCCTGCGCCGTTCCGCCCATGTCACTTCGTTTCACGTCGGAGATTACGGCGAACCCCTGCTCCCGGATCTCGCGAACAAGGTCGGCGAACATCGCGACACCTTCGGGTCCGTACCGCTCGAAGAACCCGATGTTGGGCTTGAAGCACGCCGCGAACTCGCGCGTGAGCGCAAACACCTCGCGGCAAAACGAGAGCGGGTCCATGTCGTCGGGTAGCCGGCCGGGCACCGGGTCCAGGCCGACACAAAGAGCCGACGGCCGGCTCTCGATCAAATCACGCCACTTCATGACTCGCGATTCTAACCAACGGGAAAATGAACCGGCCGCGCCCTGCGCCGGCGCGCCGCCTTACGCAAGCGCGAGGAAGTTCCGCAACACATCGGGGCCATCGGGTGTGAGGTAGGACTCTGGATGGAACTGCACGCCGTAGAGCGGGCGGTGCTTGTGGCGAAACGCCATCAGTTCGCCGCGAGCGGTCCGCGCCGTCGCCTCGAAACACTCCGGCAGGTTCGTCGCGATCAACGAGTGGTACCGCGCGGCAGGGAACGGGGACGGCAGGCCCGCGAAGATGCCGGTGGCGTCGTGCTCCACCAAGGAGGTCTTGCCGTGCACGACGCGTTCGGCACGCACGACCTCGCCGCCGAACGCCACCGCGAGGCTCTGGTGCCCGAGACACACGCCGAGCAGCGGCACTTTGCAGACGCGGCACACGTCGACGGAAATGCCGGCCTCGTTCGGCGTGCAGGGTCCGGGCGAAACGACCACCGCGTCGGCGCCGCGAGCAAGAGCGGCGGCCGATTCTTCGTGGTCGTTGCGCACGACATCGACGGTCGCACCCAGCAATCCGAGCGCCTGGACCAGGTTGTAGGTGAAGCTGTCGTAGTTATCGATGAGCAGAACGCGGACGGACATGGGGGCGTGTGGCGGCCAGTATAGGGATCTCGCCCGAGTCGCCGGTACACGCTCGCCCGGCCTGCAGATTTGCGGGATAATCGCTGGTTGTGAAACGCGTTTACCTGGACGCCAACGCCACCACCCCGCTCGACCCGCGCGTCAGGGCCGCGATGGAGCCGTACCTCGACTGCGGCAACGCTTCGTCCCCGCACGCGGAAGGGCGCGCGGCGCGTGACGCGATCGATCGGGCGCGGGCGGACGTGGCCGCGCTCATCGGAGTCGTCGATCAGGAAATTGTCTTCACGTCCGGCGGAACCGAGTCGAACGGCATGGCCCTTTTGGGCGGGCTGCGCGCAAGCGGGAAAAATCGCGCGCTGTGCTCGGCTGTCGAGCACCCTTCGGTCCTGAGGACACTCCTGGCGTTGCGGCCCGCGACGGACATCGTCGTCGCGCCGGTCGATCGCGGCGGTCGCGTCGACGCCGACCTCGAAATCCCCGAGGACACCGGCATTGTTTCGATCATGCGCGCGAATAACGAAACGGGCGCGATTCAGCCCGTGGCGCCGATCGCCGCGCGCGCGGCGGCCGCAGGGGCGTTGATGCACACGGACGCGGTCCAGGCTTGCGGCAAGATCCCGGTCAGCGCGCGGGATCTCGGCGTGCACATGCTTTCGATGAGCGCGCACAAATTTCACGGCCCCAAGGGGGTCGGCGCGCTGTGGGTGTCGCGCGAGGTGAAGATCGGGCCGCTCTATCACGGCGGCGAACACGAGCGCGGCCTGAGGTCAGGGACCGAAAACGTAGGCGCCGTCGTGGGTTTCGGCGAGGCCGCGCGGATTGCGCGCCAGGAGATGGAGGCGCGTTTGGCGCGATGGCGCGAACTCGGCGCGACACTTGAAGCTCGAATTCGAGCGGAAGTTCCCCAGGTCATCGTCAACTCCCCGGAAGATCCGGGAGATCGCGTGCCGAACACCCTCAACGTCACGATCCCCGGCGTCGAAGGCGAAGCCGCGCTGCTCGGTGTCGATCTCGAGGGGTTCGCGGTCGCAACCGGGAGCGCATGTTCGTCCGGCGCGGCCGAACCCTCGCACGTTTTGCGCGCGATGGGTCTCTCGGAAGAACACACGGAGCAGAGCCTGCGCATCTCGATGCATGCGCAAACGTGCGAGAAAGACGTTATCTCGTTCGTGAACACGCTTGCCCGCGTAGTCAAGAACCTTCGCGCACTTTCCGTTTAACTGTGCATCGCCGCGTCCGGTTGACGCACGCTAAACCATTCCCTAGGATTCGCTCTTCGTGGTGAGGGTGGTGCATCTTGCATCGCTCCTTGCGGGCACGCCACGCCAGCCGGTTGCCGGCGCAGAAGGCTGGACGGGGTGTGCGAAGCGTGGGCGGATACGGCGAGCGAGAGAGGGCCGCTTCCTCGTTTCCCCCTTCGGTGTCACTCGTGACTTCGTGTCACTCGGGACACTGGACATTCGGGCGCTGGGTTACAGGTTGCGCTGGATAACGATTAAGGGAGGAATGCATGTCGGGCGTCCCCACGCGTGATGTTTGGGACAACATCGCGGCGATACTCCGACGGTCGGTTCCCCGGCAGCAGTTCGACACGTGGTTCCGCGGCATGCGGCTCGTCTCCATGGAGCCCGAGCGCGTCGAATTCTCCGTGCCGAACAACTTTCTGCGCGAATGGATCCTGAAGAAGTACCGCGGCATTCTGCGCGGCGCTGTGCGCGAGGTTTCCGGTGGAGATCCCGAGATCGAGATCCTCATCGACAACGTCGCGGGCGGTAGTGGCGTCAACGCCGGCGGGGAGCGGCCCGGCGCCGGGAAAATCCCCGGACGTGCGGACCCGGTGGCAACGGGTACTCATCACGCGACCCACCCGCCCGAGAGCGACGTCGTTCTCAACCCGAACTACACGTTCGACAACTTCGTCCCGGGCCCCAGCAACAACTTCGCACTCGCGGCCTCCCTCGCCGTCGCGGACAGCCCCGGCCGCTCGTACAACCCACTGTTCCTGCACGGATTCGTGGGGCTGGGCAAGACACACCTATTGCAAGGCATCTGCCACCGCCTCATGTCGCGCCGGCCCGACATGCGCATCCTCTACCTGAGTTGCGAAACGTTCACGAACCACTTCGTGGCCGCCGTCGCGAACGGTGAGTTGGACAGCTTCCGGTACCGGTACCGGCACGTTGACGTGCTGCTGATCGATGACATCCACTTCCTGGCCAACCGCGACCGCACCCAGGAGGAGTTCTTCCACACGTTCAACACGCTTTACAACGCGAACAAGCAGATCATCCTGTCGTCGGACTCGAACCCCGCGGAAATCCCGACTCTGGAAGAACGGCTCGTGAGCCGGTTCAAGTGGGGCATCGTCTCGCGGATCGACCCCCCGGTGTACGAAACCCGGGTCGGGATCATCCAGCGCAAGGTCGATGTGCACGGCGTGCACTTTCCGGAAGAGGTCGTCCGCTTCCTGGGCGAAAGTGTCTCCACAAACATCCGCGAACTCGAGGGTGTCGTGAACAAGGTTGCCGGTATGTCCCAGATCTACGAGCGGCCCGTCGACATGGGCATGGCCCGCGAGGCCGTTCGTGACCTCGTGCCGCGCAGATCGGTGCGGGTCACGGTCGATAGCATTATTCGCCACGTCTCGGACCACTACGGCGTTCGGATCAGCGATCTGCAGAGCAAACGCCGAACAAAGTCCATCGCGTTTCCGCGCCAGGTCTGCATGTTCCTCGCGAGGCGCCTGACCTCACACAGCCTCGAGGAAATCGGCGGGTACTTCGGCGGCCGCGACCACACGACCGTCATGTACGCGCACGACAAGATTCGACGCGCAGCGGAAGAGGACGGGGAGCTCGCCAACACGTTGGACCGTTTCTCCGCGGAGCTGAAAACGTGAACGCGCGTCAGATTCCCGTGGAAGTCCACTCGTCGGTACCGGTGGATAACCTGGGTATGAAGTCGGCCCTTTCGTGGAGATTGGGCAACACCCTCAGCGACCTGCGATGCAACCGGTGAATAACCCTGCCGTTTTTCCCCTGTTCCGCGCAACCACACACGCCACTGTGGAAACGCAGTTGCACTCGCAACTCTCTTTCTCGACGCGGCTTAGCTCGCGGAGGCTGGCACTTCTCCACGAAGGCATGGCCGGCATACGATGAAGACTTCTTATATAGATAAAGAAAGAAGTGGTAAGGGCATGCAGTTCACCTGTAACCGATCGGTTCTCGCCGAAGTAGCGTCGCTTGTCGGACAAGCGGTTGCTTCCAAGAGCACCAAGAAGGTTTTCGAATGCGTTCGCCTCATCGCCGGCCCCGGATACGTGGAGTTGTCGGGTACCGATCTCGAGGTCGCGATGCGATCACGGGTGGACGCGGAGGTTCAAACCGAAGGAAAGGCGGTCGTACCGGCTTCGCTCTTTTCGGGCGTTCTGCGTGAGATCGGCGACGACACCATTTCGGTGGCGGTCGACCGGCAGAAGATGGTCATCGAAACTGATGGCGGCCGGTTCGAGCTCGAGGGCGAGGATCCGGCGCAGTACCCGGAGATCCCCGAGTTCCCGCCCGAGATTACCGGGACCATGGCGCCCGAGGACTTGAAGACGCTTTCGCGCAAGACCTGCTTCGCAGCAGGCAAGGAGGCCGCGCGGTTCGTGCTGAACGGCGTTCGTTTGATAGTGGCGGACGAGACGCTTCGTGCCGTGGCGACGGACGGTCGTCGTCTTGCGACGGTCGCCAGGCCCCTTGACGGGGGCACGACGGAGATTTCGGCGATCATTGGTGTCAAGGGAATGCTGCACTTCGAAAAGGTCGCAGCGGCTGCCGAGGGGCCCGTCGAGGTAGCCGTGGCGAAACGCTTCGTCTCGGTTCGCAGTGGAACTTCGGTCGCGACAGCCCGGACACTCGAAGGGACCTTCCCGGACCACAACGAGATCGTGCCCAAGGAAACGCCTTTGCGCGCGCAGGCTCCGGTGGGCATGCTCGCCGCCCGCGTGCGCCAGGCGAGCCAGTTCACGTCCGTTGAATCGCAGTCGGTCGTTGTATCCCTCGCACCGGGCGAGATGAGCTTGGTCGCATCGGGTGGTGACGGCTGCGCCAAGGTTCAGTTGTCCGTGGAGTACGACGGCCCCGAGGAGAAGATCGGCTTCAACCCCGCGTATCTGCTGGACGCGCTGAAGGTCATCGATGGCGAAACGGTCACCTTCGGGATGACCAACAAGCATGCCGCGGCCACGCTGAGGGATGGAAGCGGATTCGTCTACGTCCTGATGCCGGTCATCGTCGACTGATCGGTGGAATGCTGGACCCATGACGCATGCGGCCGGCGGTCCTGGGAGCGGTTCCGGGGGGTGGCGCACCCAGCCTCGGCGCGGTCCTGGCGGCCGCCCGTACCAGGAGCCCCGTCCGATCGGTGATTTGCTGCCCCAGATCATGCGCGGGCTGAGACCCAAGAACAGACGTGGGCTGGCGCGTATTCAGGCGGCCTGGATTGCGGTGGCCGGCGAAAAAACGGCGTCCCGCAGCCGGGTCACGTCGCTCGAGGGTGGAGTACTGCGCATCGAGCTCCAGTCGGCGGCCCTCAAGCACCACCTAGCGACTTTCCGGACGGCGGAACTGCTCGAGGAGTTGAACCGCCGGTTCCCCGAGGCAGGTGTGCGAACTCTCCGATTCGTGATCGGAAAACCAGCCTAGCGCCGCGGCTTGCCTCGTCCTTCCTGAAGGCTCATTGGGCCGCGATAGGGGTGCCGCCGGTGGTCTGTCCCAGGGCCCTTCCGAAGATGGGAGAACGGCCCGGAGTCGGTTAGAATTGGGGGCTTCCCGGAGGTGTCTCCGGGGCGTCTGCACCCTCAGCGTAAGTCATTTCAGGACAACCGCTTAGGCCCATCTCCCGAGTCCCTCCCGACTAGCCAACACGAGCCAATCCGATGAGCGAAGCCACGCCCAACCCCGACGACTACGGTGCCGAGCAAATCCAGGTTCTGGAGGGCTTGGAGCATGTCCAGAAACGGCCTGCGATGTACATCGGCGACACCGGGCTGGGCGGCCTTCATCACCTCGTCTACGAGGTCGTGGATAACGCGGTGGATGAAGCGCTGGCGGGGTTCTGCACGGAGGTCGTGGTCACGATTCACGAGGACGATTCCGTGTCGGTCCTCGATGACGGCCGCGGCATCCCCGTCGACGTGCAAAAAGACGTTGGTATCCCGGCCGTCACTGTAATCCTCACGCACCTTCACAGCGGCGGCAAATTCGATCGGGGTTCCTACAAGGTCTCCGGCGGCCTGCACGGCGTGGGCGTCTCCGTGGTCAACGCACTGGCCCAGGAACTCAGCGTTGAGGTCTACAGGGGCGGCAACATTTACCGGCAGTCCTTCGAGCGCGGCGCGCCGGTGACCGAGTTGACGATCCAGGGCAAGACGGAGCGCCGCGGCACGCGCGTGCAGTTCCGTTACGACGAAGAGGTCTTCAAGGGCGTCACCTACCACTACGAGACGCTGTCCAAGCGCTTGCGGGAGCTGGCGTTCTTGAACCGGGGTCTTTCGGTGACCCTGCGCGACGAGCGCGGCGAGCCGAAAGAGGAGATGTTCCGCTACGAGGGCGGCCTGTCCGAGTTCGTCTCCGAGCTCAACCGTGGTCGCGAGGCGGTCCACGCCGACGTCCTGCACTTTAAGGGTGCGATGGACGATATCGAGGTCGAAGTCGCGATGCAGTTCACCTCGTCGTTCGACGAGCGCATCTACACCTACTGCAACAACATCAACACTCGCGAAGGCGGTACGCACCTCAGCGGGTTCAAGACGGTGCTCACGCGCGGGTTCAACCTCTACGCCAAGCGCGAGAGCCTGCTGAAAAAGGACCAGGTGCCGTCCGGCGAAGACATGCGCGAGGGCCTGACCGCGGTTGTGAGCGTCAAAGTCCCCGAGCCGCAGTTCGAAGGCCAGACCAAGATGAAGCTGGGCAACTCGGAGGTCCAGTCGGTCGTGGAGCAGGTGCTCGGCCAGAAGCTCGGGACCTACCTCGAGGAAAACCCGAAGTTCGCCAGGTTGCTGATCGATAAGGCCGTCAACGCGCTGCGGGCGCGGGAGGCCGCGCGTCACGCACGCGATCTCGTTCGCCGCAAGAGCGCTCTGAGCGGCGGCGGGCTGCCCGGGAAGCTTGCCGACTGCACGAGCCGCAACCGTGGCGAGACGGAGATTTACCTGGTGGAGGGCGACTCGGCGGGCGGCTCGGCGAAGCAGGGCCGCGACCGGGCGTTCCAGGCGATCCTCCCGCTGCGAGGCAAGATCCTCAACGTGGAACGCGCGCGGATCGACAAGATGCTCGCGCACGAGGAGATCCGCATCATCATCACGGCGCTCGGCACCGGTATCGGCTCCGACGAGTTCGACATCGAGAAGCTCCGCTACGGCAAGATCATCATCATGACGGATGCGGATGTCGACGGGTCGCACATCCGAACGCTCCTCCTGACTTTCTTTTTCCGTCACATGCTGCCGCTCATCGAAGCCGGCCGGATCTACGTGGCGATGCCGCCGCTCTACCTGCTCAAGAAGGGCAACTGGCGCGAGTACATCTTCGATGAAAGCGATTTGGCGCGGCGACTCCTGGTTCGCGGTGCGGAGAACGCCGTCCTGGAGTTGGCCGGCGGGGCGCGGATCGAGGGTGAGTCGCTTAGCGAGGCGCTGCTCCTGATCGAGAGCTTGGGCGAGTCCTGCCAAACGCTGAACCGCCGCGGCTTCGATCCGCGCGTTCTCTTCGGCATGCGCGACGCCGAGACCGGCGCGTTGCCTTCGATCCGCACCCGCCACGGGAGCGAGGAGCGTTGGTGGGCGGAGGAGGACCGCGAGAAGGTCACGGCCTATGAAAAGGAGCTCGCCGATGCGCTCGGGCACGAGCCTGTCGTGGCGGTCGAAGGCGATGACGAGGACGCGACCGCGAGGGCGGACCTCGTCGTCGACGAGTTCCCGGCGGCGCGCGAGATGTCGCGCAGCAGCCGTAGGCTCATGGAGTTGGGTGTTGACCCCGCGCTGATGTTCGAAGCGGACGACCGCGCGGTTGTCGTGCACCGAAGCTCGACCGCGACGCCGGTGGGTTGTCTTCGCGCCGCCGCTGAGATGCTGCGCAAGCTAGGGCAGGAGGGCGTCGATCTCCAGCGCTACAAGGGCCTTGGCGAAATGAACCCGTCCCAGCTTTGGGAAACGACGATGGAGCCCGGCACCCGCACATTGCTGCGTATCTGCCTCGAGGACGCGGTCAAAGCCGACGAGATGTTCACCATTTTGATGGGCACGAACGTCGAAGACAGGCGGAACTTCATCGAGACCCACGCCCTGGACGTCCGCGACCTGGACGTGTAACGGACTCTCGCGCGCCCGACGCGCCGCGCGCACCCCGCCATAAGCGGCCATGGGGCCGGGTTTGGGCGCGCTTCACTCCCGGCCCGGGAAAAGCCGATGCAGTCTGCAGTCATGCACTACACGCGGGTGAAGAAGAAGCGGCTGGGCGACTTCCTCATGGACGAGGGGCTCATCACGAAAGAGGCCGTGATCGCGGCCCTTCACGAGCAACAGGTTTCGAACCGCCTTCTGTCGAGCGTGCTGCTCGAATCTGAGGACGTCTCGGAGTTCGAACTGGCGCGCGCGATCGTCGAACACCAGCACGTACCGTTTCTCGAGCTGAGCAGTTACAACCTGCACAAGGAACTGGTCGAGGGATTCGACGCCGAATTCCTGAACGCCGCACGCGTCGTACCGATGGAGAACTTTGGCGGACGCATCTCGTTCGCCGTCCAGGAGGTTCCCAGCGAGGCGGTTGTCGAGAAGCTGATGGAGCACGCCGACAAGGGGATGTACTTCTTCATCGCGCTCGCGTCGAACATCAGCCGAGCGTTGCGCGAGTACGCGCCGGTCCAAACCGAAGAGGAAGCGATGAGCGGCGTGGCCGCGGACAAGGGCTGGACCAACCTCTTCGACACGGCGAACGAGTCCATCCTCTCGGACATCGTCGAGCCCGATGCGGTCGATGTCGAACTCGTCTCCGGTGGCGAAGAATCCACGGACGCTGCCGAGGGCGCGGACGGCCTCGGCATTCTCGACGACATTGAGTAGCGCCTCGGGCCGGCCGCGCGCCTAGAGCCCCTTGCAGTCGTCGCCGTCGGGCGGCGGCGGGAAGTTCGCCGGCGGTGTCTCTTCGATATCCGTGCTGGCTTCCACCTTGCGCATCTCGTCGCTGATGCCGCGGCGAAAATCCGAGAAGACCTTGCCTGCTTTGCGCGCGACCTCGGGCAGCCGACCGCCAAAGACGAGCAGCGCGACCATGAAGAGGACCAGGAGTTCGCCGGCGCCGAGATTGAGGGGCATGGGATGTTTGGTTCGCAGGAGAGGAGCTATCTTTTCTTGCGCGCTGACAGCTCCTTGATCCTCTGGATCTTAACCCCGTCGTCGGTGAGCAACACTTCCGCGCGCTGCAGGACGCCGACGGCGCCGTAGCCCTCGCCGTCAATGCGCACGTTGCCGAGAAGGATCACGCGGCGGGTCTTCCAATCGTAGGAAAGCTCGTCCGCCGTGACCTTTACCGGGCCCTTGTCGGTCGTGCCTTCGAGGTGCACGCCGTTTGTGGCGTGAAGGCGCTGCGGTTCCCACTCGGGTCCGGCCGCAGACTTACCTTCGACGATGTCAATCTCGATCCGCCCGGCTCGACCGGTCAGAACGGGCTGGCCCGACACGTTCACGCCGGTGAATTCACCGCCGTTCGGGATCACGACGCGGTTGTTTTCAAAGACGGTGTCGCCGTCGAGCTTCGCGAGCCAGCGCGCGACCTTGCTTGTCTCGATCCCGGCGGCGTCTTGCGCGTTCGTATTGCGCACGTCGACGGTCCCTTTACCGCGGCCCATTCCGCGCGCGAATCGACCGTCCTTGAGTTGGACCTCGATCTCGTCGTAGGAGATCGTGAGGGCGTCGCCGCGCCGAAGAACCGCAGGCGATCCGCACACGGTCATCGTCTGCGCGATGCCGTCGTAAACGACGCGGTCGCCACGAAGCTCTTCGTTCTCGGGTCCGACGGCAAACACGCCGCCCACGAGTTGCAACGCGACGGGTTTTTTATCCTCGCTCCACTGACCGTCGGACTTGTCGCACTCGATGCGCCAGCGCCCCTTGTCGAGCTCGAGTAGCGCGACCGTCCGGCCCGACGTGGCGAATGTCCGCACGGTGATGTCGAACGCGATCTCGTCCGCGTCCACCGCCTGCGTGCGCCCCTCGTCGTCGTTCACCCGGACGGCGGCCTTGGATCCGGGGGCGCCGCGAGTTCGTCCGCGCCGGTTGTAGCGATCGAACTGAAGCGTTTCGCCGGAGGCGGTGAACCCGCGCGAGGGTTCGGTCAGCACGAACCCGTCCAACGCGACTATCCGGCTCTCGCCGGGTTCGCCGTTGCCGGCCTCCTTGTCGGTCAGTTCCATCGACCCGCACTTAAGGGTCGGGGGATCCGTCGCGGCGTCGTCGCCGGCGGCAAGAAAGCGAGCGAGAACCGCGTCCGTCGCGACGACCTTGCGTCGATCCCCGCGCACGGTGAGCGTGAGCGGACCGGTGTTGGTGAACACGGCCGTGCCTTCGCGACCGCCCGCCTGCTCGCGCACAGGAATCCACACCTTCTTCTTGCCCGTCAGGCGCGCGGAGAGGTTCTTCTCTTCGTCCCAGGTCGCGGCCAATTTGTCGCCGTCGACGTTGAGCCGGTCGGAGCGCAGCTTCACGTCGCCGGCGGCTCTCAGGGAGTCGGGCCGGACCGTTGCCGTGCGCGCTTCGAATCGGCCGACCGCGCCATCGGCGAGATCGAAGGCTGCCACGCCGTCGAACAGGTGCAGGCTCGCAAACTCGCGTTTGCCGCCGTCGCGGTTCACGCTCGTGCGACCACTGGCGCCTCCGGCTTCGAGGCGAATCCGGCGTTCGCCGTCTCCGAAGAGCTCGAAGGGCCCGCGCCGCACGGTCTTCACGGTTCCGCCGGCTTCGAACCAGTCGCCCGACCAATAGCCGTCACCCGCTTGGAGGAACTCCAGGCCCTGTAGGGTTGCGGGGTCGTTCGGCCGGTACTCCCACGGGCCGACTAGTTCGAATCGTTCGGGTTCGATGAGCTCCTCGTCGTCGGCGTCGCTCGTGGCCGGTTCGCGCTCCTTGAGCGTCACCGTGGCCGACGTGAACGTGTGCTTGCCCTCGCCGGTCTCGATCGTCCCGCCGTTGCTCGCGTCGATCTGGATCTCTTCTCCTTCACGTTTCGCGGCCAGCGGCCCCGGCGTGCGCAGTGTCAGCGTGCCGTTCTTCCACGGCGCGGTCGCAACGACGTTCTTTTCGACGGCCCCGGACTCATCGCCGTCCTCGGGGAACGCCGCTGTCACGCCGACGCCGCGGATCTTCACGCCACGCTCGGGGTACCAGATCTCCGCGGCGCCCTTGGCGTCCACGGTGCGTTCGCGCAACCTGAACTGGACAACGTCGCCGGACTTGAACAGCGGCCGGTTTTGTCCGTCGCTCACGCTCACGCCATGCGGCATCGTCAAGATGCGCTCGCCCGAAGTTCCGGGCAGCGCACCGGGATCCCCGTCGAGACGCGGGCTCTCGACGAGATAGATCAGCACGGGATCTTTGTCCGGGTCCGGCTGGTTGTAATAGCGCGCGCGGAGCCGTTTGAAGTGCGGGCCGCGCTTGTCCCGCGCCAGCTCGCCCAGCTCGACCGCGACCTTCACGTAGCCGCTTTCGACGGTACGCATCAACATCTCGTCGAGTTTCCACACGATGCCGCGCAACGGCGGCGGCTCCCCGTCCGCGCCGGTCAGATCCTTGGCGTCGATCAGCGGCGTGCGCTTCATCGTCGGCTCGCTCGACGGCAGATCCCTGCGCAGGTTCTTCTCGCCGGCGACCGCGAGCAGCGCGAAGGCCGGGACGAACAGCGCGAGGAAAAGTAGGAGAACTCTCACGGCATTTGCTTGGACGTCCCTGCGATGCCGGCGGCGAGGAGGTCCTGAACGTCGAGCAGTCCGACGTAACGGCCGTCCGCGTCGACGACCGGTAGCTCGTCGTAGTTGCGCTCCTCCATCGTGCGCCAGGCCTCGGCGGCCAACTGGTCGGCGGTGACGGTAGTCGGCGCGGGGGTCATCACGTCGTCGATGGGGCGGTCGAGAAATCCGGGGTCCTCGAGGATGTGGCGTCGCACGTCGCCGTCGGTCAGGAGCCCACACAGGACGTTGTCGGAATCGACGACGGGCAGCGCGCCCGGGCGCCTCCCGCGCCCGCCCGAGTCCTCGAGTGCCGCGCGGGTCGGTGTTCCCGACGGGGTCGGCGGCCACTCGTCGGCGCCGGACATGATCTCCGAGACGCGCAACAGCGATCGGCCGAGCGATCCGCCGGGATGGAACTCGGCGTATTCCTCGCGCGTGAAGTTGCGGCGCTTGGCGACGGTCATGGAGAGCGCGTCCCCGAGCGCGAGCTGCGCGGTCGTCGACGTCGTCGGCGCGAGGCCGATGGGGCAGGCCTCGGGAGCCTGTCCGACATAGAGCAGGCAGTCGGAGTGTTGGGCCAGCGTCGAGTCCGGCGCGGCCGTCACGGCGATCACGGGCGAACCGATGCGCTTCACCCAGGGGATCAGCCGGCGGATCTCCTCCGCCTCGCCGGAGCGCGAGAGTGCGATGACGAGGTCGGAGGCGGCGACGCGGCCGAGATCGCCGTGCATCGCCTCGGCGGGGTGCAGGAAGATCGAACGGGTTCCGGTGGACGCGAACGTGGCGCTGATTTTCTGGGCGACGATCCCCGATTTGCCCATGCCGGTGAGCACGACCTGTCCGTCGCAGGCGAGCACCATCTCGACGGCCCGCTCGAACGATTGATCGAGAAGGCCGGCAAGGCTGCTCAGCGCTTCGGCTTCGAGCCGGATGATCTGTTGGCCGTATTCGATGTCACCGCTCATGACGCCCCCTCGGGCCATCTCGTCACGGAACGTGGAGCCGACAGCCGGGCCATCGGCGCGGCGACATCATAGCTGGCCCCGGGCCCGGGCGAGATTCTGGATGATCGTGAAGGCGGCTATCAGGGAGAGGAAGAGCCAGCCGAAGTGCAGGCCGAGCGCGAGGCCCATCCCGGCGAACAGGACCGACACCCTTGCGGCCCAGACGTCGGCCCGGTGCCGCGGCATGTTCATCGCGAGGATCGCGCGCAGCGCCTGCCCGCCGTCCAGCGGAAGAATCGGCGCCAGGTTGACCAGCAGCCAGACCCCGTTGATCCATGCCATCGCGGTGAAGAAGCGAACGTGCATGGGAACTCCGCAGTCGCCGGCGAGTTGGTGCTCGGCGCCGGCCACAAGCGCGAGCGGGATGAAGATCGCGCCCAGGATCGCGGAGAACGCTGGGCCGGCAAGCGAGATCACGAGGTCGCGGCTGGGCGTGTGCCGCCCGAGCTCGTCACGAAACATGCAGAGCCCCCCGAGGCCCCACAGGAGAATCACGGGTTCGGTCTTAAGCAGTCGCCGGACCGCGATCGCGTGGCCGAACTCGTGGATCAGCAGCGAGAGGATCACGGCGATCGAGAAGATCGCCACGATGGATGCGCGTTCACGGCCGCCGGTGAAGAAGTAGAACGCGATCAGCAACAGGAACGTCGGGGACATGTAGATGTCGGTCCCGAGGACCCGGCCGATCTGAAAGCCACGCGGCGTCATGCCCCCAGTATCTCCGAGCAGGCACGGATCGCCCAACAAGCGCGGATCACCAACGGGCCATGGAACGCCCGGACGATCCGAAACCCGCATCGCGAAACCGCAGAGCGGGAGCGCGCCGCCTTATACTTGGCGCATGTCCGACGGGCCCGCGTACCGAGTCGATCTCTCCGCCTACAACGGGCCCCTCGATCTGCTGCTCCACCTGATTCGCGAGCGTGAGGTGGACATCCACGACATCCCGATCGCGGAAATCACCGAGCAGTACATGGAGCACCTCGAGGTGGTCAAGGCCGTGGACGTGGACCGCGCGGGCGACTTCCTCTTGATGGCGGCGACGCTGATGCTCATCAAGAGCCGCATGTTGCTGCCGGGTGACGCGGCCGAGGACGACGGCGACGACGACCTCGACCCGCGCACCGACCTGGTGCGCCAACTGCTCGAGTACAAGCAGTTCAAGGACGCATCACGGCAACTCGAAGACGCACAGGCCGCCCGGTTGAGCCGCTTCGAAAGCGGCGTTCCCGGCACCCCGCCGGAGCCCATGGATGCCGGCAAGTTGCTCGAGGAGATCGGAGTCGAGGACCTCGTCTTGGCGTTTGAGCGGCTCATGCGCGAGACGCTCAGTGGAATGGACCACGAGGTGTTCGGCGAGGAGTTGCCGGTTCGCGAGGTCGCGGAGACCGTCGTGGAGCGGCTGCGGAGAGCGGGCGGGACGCTTTCGTTCGCGGACCTGTTCGCGGAGCGCCGCGACCGCGTCTACATTGTTTCGGTCTTCCTCAGCCTGCTCGAGATGCTGCGGGAGGGCCGTTTGGGGCTGGAGGCCGGCGACAACGTGATCGACTTGCGGTTGCGTTTGAATGACGGCGCCTCGACCGAGCGTGCGGGGCCGCGATTTAGTTGACGGGGCTTCGCCGACCGGAGTTCATTACGTTTTCAGTGTTGGTGGTTTCGTGAAAACGATCTTTCTCGGTTCGGGTGCGGTAGCCGAGGCCGTTTTGAAGGCTCTTCGGCGCGCCGGCTTCGAGCCCGAACTTGTGATCACCCAGCCGCCGCGGGCTCGTCGCCGCCGAGGATCCGCGGAGCCGACTCAGGTTCAGGTCTACGCGGAGTCCCACGGTATCGAGGTGTTTGCGCCGGAGAACGTGAACGCGCCCGAGTCCCTCGACCGTTTGCGATCCGCACAGGCGCGTCTGTACGTCGTCGCCGAGTACGGCCAAATTCTCTCGCAGGAGTTTTTGGACATCCCGGAGCTCGGCGCCGTGAACGTGCACACGTCGTTGTTGCCGCGGCATCGCGGGGCCGCGCCCGTCGCAGCTGCGATTCTCGCGGGAGACGAAGTGACGGGGGTGTCGATACAAAAGGTCGTGCGCCGTCTCGACGCGGGCCCGGTGCTGGCCGAACGCCACGAGCCGATTCGGGAGGACGATGACCGCGGGTCGCTGACGGCGCGGTTGGCCGTGCTCGGCGGCGAGCTCGCGGCGGAGGTGGTCGGCGCTTTCGCGGACGGCAATCCTCCTGCCGAGCGCGCGCAGGACGAATCTGCCGCGACCTACATCAAGCGGTTCACCAGCGCGGACCGCGAAGTGGACTGGAGTCGTTCCGCGGAGCAGATCTGCCGGAGCGTGCGCGCGATGAGTCCCAAGCCCGGCGTCCGCACGTCGCTGCTTCGAGATCCGCCGATGTCCGTGCGGGTCTTGGCGGCGACGCACGTCGATGCGGAAGGCTCGCCGGGCCAGATCCTGGGTGTGTTCGAGGACGCGCTGCGGGTGGCTGCGGGCACGGGGGCCGTGGACTTGCGCCGCGTCTTGCCCGCCGGGAAGCGCCCGATGAGCGGTGAATCGTTCAAGAACGGCTACCGGGTGGCGCCGGGCGAACGGTTCGGGCCAGAAGCAGGCGAACCCGACGCGGAATCGCCGGGCGAAGCCGAGTGAGATACCGGTCGGTAAACGCGCTTACCCGCGTCCCGCTCGATGACGGTCTTGCTCTGGAGCAGCGCCTGGAGGTTGTCGGTCAGCGCCGCCCGCTGCTCGGGGGTGAGCTTATCGACCCATCCGTGGCGGGCGATGGGTCGGCGGAGTCGGTCGAAAAACCTCAAGAACATGTGGTGTAATCCGATTTACCCAGCATATCTTGGGGATCGGTGATGCGCAACCGGGCCGCCCTCTCGCTGGTGCTGTTGGCTGGCTGCGTTCCGTCGTTGCGACCCATCGATCCGTGGGGGTTTGAGGGCTACCCCGGCGGGCAGGTAGCGGGCTGGCGTTTCGAGCTGCGGGACGGACGCCGGTGGACGTTTCGGGACGACCTCGACCCCGAGGCAGAACCGATGCTGCTCGCGTTGGCGCAAGACGGCGACGAATTCGAGCTCCGCGGCCGAAAACAGGGCGACCTGACGGTGGCGGTAAAGGACGGGTACCTGGAGATTCACCACCTGCGCAGTCTCGTCGAGCGCCCACTGAAATTCGAGGGGGTGATTGGATCGCGTTGGACCATGCCGGGCGCCCGCGGCGAGTTTTTCGGCTTTGACGAGTTGGAGGTCCTGGGTGAGAAGATCCCGACCCTGGTCGTTGCGATCGATCGGCACACCGATGTTGGCCGGCGTCGGGACATCTATTGGTTCGCCATGGCCAAAGGCTGGGTGCGCATCCGATCGGAGCTCGATGGCCGCCCGCAGCGCGACATGCGGCTGGTTGAGTTCGAGCCCGGTTCCTCGAATTGACCTTGCCGCGAGCGGGGGGTAGAACATGGGGCTCCCATGAAGCGGCACATTCGCAACAGCAGCCTCAAGCGCGTCCGGCGCTACGGTTTCCGCGCCCGTATGAAGACCAAGAGCGGCCGGAAGATGATCAACGCTCGCCGGCGCCTGCGCGGCACGTTTCCGTAGCCAGCGCGCCGCGCCCGTCTGAACCCTGAACGATCCGACCAGGGGGCTTTCGTAGCCTCCTCGAGCGCGCCCTCCCTCGGTGGGATGGGTCGCACCCCCCTCAAGCCTTGATTACTGAGGCTTCTCCCTGGGGAGTCCCCTGTTCGGGGTGCCTCGCCGGCATGCGACCAATCACAATAATCATCCACGGCGGCGGCTAATCTGATTGTAATCTGAGCGTAAATGGGAGTAATCTGACCGCGTGGATTCCACGCGAGCCCTGCCGGAACGCTTCGAGGTCATGCGCAAGATTGCGTCCGGTGGCGCGGGCGAGCTGTTCCTGGTCAGTGAGACGGGCGGGGAAACCAGCGTCCTAAAGGTCCTGCGCCCGCGCTACGAGGACCCCGGCCTCGAGCCGTTGTTTCGCCGGGAGTTCGTACTGCTCTCGGATATCCGGCACGACTCCATCGTCCGGGTTCGCGAGTTCGGAAAGCTGCCGACGGGCGAGCCGTACTTCACGATGGACTACGTGCCCGGCGAGAACTGCCGGGTGTTCGTGAACGAAGCGCGCCTCGACGCGGCGGGATACCTGCGACTCGCCGCCCGGCTGCTGGACGCCCTCGCGCATGTGCACGCGCGAGGCATCCTGCACCGCGACATCAAGCCGGAGAACGTCGTGATGCGCCAGATGGGCGAGCAGCTCACACCGGTGCTGGTGGACTTCGGCCTATCGGTGATGTCGGGTGCCGTTGCGCCGGGTGAGGCGACGGGCACGGTTCCGTACATCGCGCCGGAGATCCTGGCCGGTGCCCGCGCGGATGCGCGCGCGGATCTCTTCGCTGTCGGCATGTTGTTGTTCGAAGTGGCGACCGGCCAACAGCCGGCATCGCGCCGCGAGCTCCTGCGACAAGCCGCGTCATCGCTCGCGCCGGAAAACGTGAGGCGCGTTATGCGTGTTGCATCCCGCGGGCCCGTACCGCCGAGATTCGAGGAGTTCGTATCCAGGCTGCTCGCCCCCACGCCCGCCGCGCGGTACTCGTCCGCGACCGCGGCGCTCGAGGCGCTCGCGCATCTCTACGGCGCCGACGTCGAGTACGAGGTCCCGACGGAAACGGCTGCCAGCGTCGACGTGCAGGCGCCGCTTGTCGGGCGCGCCGATGCGCTGGCCGCGCTCCTGCAGCGTGTCGGCGAGCTTCAGGACAACACGCTCTTGGATCCCATCGTGGTCGTTTCCGGCGAAGCGGGCTGCGGCGTTTCCCGTCTGCTCACGACGCTCCGGAACCATGCAGCGGTTGCCGGTTGCGTGGTCTGCAGCGGCCACGACCTGCACTCGCTTGTCACCGACCTCGCCACGCATCATCGCGTCCACGGCAGGCCGCCATCTCCTTCGGAAGACGCGGCCGCGGCGGTGTTTCGCGTCGGCGCTTTCCTGCAGGGGTTGCAGGTGAACGAGTCGCCGGTGCTGGTGCTGGACGACGTGCACAAGATGTCGGAGGAGGCGTGCGACACGCTGCGGCAGTGGATCGGCACGCTGGAAGGCCAGTCGTCGCGCTCGCGTCTCCTCCTGGTACTCGGCGGGAGCAACGACGGCGATACTCCCGGGGTGCGTCTCCTCAAGACATGCGGCCGGTCCGTCCCGCTGGAGTTGCGCAACCTCGCGCCGCTCGGCCATGCCGACATCAGGCAAGCTCTGTCCGTGATGTTGGGTGGCGGCCGGCCCGCGGCGTCGGTCGTGCAGGCGCTCCTGCGCGCGAGCAGCGGCAACGCGCGCCAGTTCGGCGAGTTGATCCACGTGCTCGCCGCCAAACGCGTGCTCGATGTCGAGAACGGCGAGCCCGTGTTGAAGCCGGAGCGCCTGAAAGCGATCGAACTTCCGCACGGTGTCGCCGAGGCCGCGCGCATCCGCAGCGGCGTGCTCGCGCCCGGCCCCCGGCACGTGTTGCGCAAGATCGCGCTGCTGGAGGCCCCGCTTCGGCTTGGGGTGGCGGAGCAGCTGGGCTCGCCGGCGATCGCGGAACTGCTCGCGGCCGAACTGCTGGTGCTCGATCGCGGCAGGGTTCGTTTCCCCGACGAACTGGCGCGCAAGGCGGCCGACTCGCTCCGCGGCGCGGTACGGGAGGAGGCCCGCACGGATTTGGCGGAGACGATCGCCGAGGCGGAGCCCGCGTTTGCCGCGCGCCTGTTCGCGGACTCCGGCGCGCTCGGTCGCGCGCGCGAACTGGGGGTGCCGGCTGCGCGCGCGTTGATCTCGCAGCGACGTCTCGGCGAGGCGAGTGGCTTGCTGCAGCATCTCCTCGGCGACCCTCCGGACATCCGCGTGGCCGAAGTCCTTGCGGGCGCGTGGCTCGCGCTCGGATCGACGGAAAAGCTCGTCACGCTCGGGACGCGCATGGTGGAGGAGTGTTTCGACGAGCTCGACATCGATTTCGCGTTGAAGATCTGCTCCGCGCTGCGCAACACGAACCGCGTCGAGGAGGGGCTCGCGCTGTTGGGCCGGTTCGACCGCGGCGGTACGGGCGAGGAAGCCGCGCGTGTGCTGAACGCGATGGCGGCGTTCCTTGGCGCGCTCCGCCGGCATGACGAGGCGCACATCGCGTCCAACCGCGCCGAGGCGGCAGCTGGCGACGTCCTCGGCCTGAACGGCCGCATCGCGCAGGTGCGCGCACAGATCTGTCGGCGCCAAGGGAGGCGACGTTCCGCCGCGCGCCTCGACGGTTTGGTGGCCAAGGTCCCTGCCGGTTCGGTGGACTTTGTCGCGCGCCACGCCGCGCACCTGAACCTGGCGCTCGACCATTTCCGAAACGGGCGTGCCCGCCAGGCGCTTCTGGAGATGAGGGATGCCGAGCGCTTTGCGGTGGACGCCGGCCGGACGGTGGCGGCCGCGCGGGCCTGGAACGAGATGGGCCGCCTGATGAACGACCTCGGCCGCTCGCGCAGCGCGCTGCGTCTTTGCAGCCGCGCGCGTGCGGCGTTCGAGGAAGCAGCGAGCGTCGTGCTGGTTCGCGACTGTCTGTTGAGCGAGGCGGCGTCGCTTGTGGAGCTTGGCCGGCCGGCCGAAGCCGAGGCGCGCCTCTCTCGCGCGGCGTCGCTTCCGATCGACGAGCGCCAGGCGTCGCTGTCCGGCTCGGTCGACAACGAGGTTCGCGCGCGCGTGAAGCTGCTCGCGGGGCGCCCGCTCGATGCGACGGAACTCTACAAGTCTCAGATCGGCGCCGGACGGGGCACGTACGACTCCGTCGACGGCGCGATCGGTGTAGCGGAGTGCGCGCTCGTTGCGGGGGACACCGAGAACGCCGAGGCGGCTTGGCGTTCCGCGCTGCGGCACCTGTGGGAAGCGCGCGCGAAAAAGTCGCTGCCGCGGATTCGCGTCGGCCTGGCGGAGTGCGCGGCCCGGCATGGTGCGTGGAACCTGGCGGAGCGTTTCGTTTCGCGCGCGCACGAGCAGTTCACGTGGCGCACGACGGTCGGCGCGCGTGCGTTGATGCTCCGGTCCGGGGCCGCGTTGCAGCGCGGCGACGCCGCGGCGTCCGGCCGCCTGCTCGAGCAGAGCGTGGCGGCCGCGAACCGCACCCACAACGTGCCGCTTCAGGCGGACCTGTACGCCGCGTCGGCCTCCATGTTGCAAGAGGTCACGATGCAGCGGCATTTGCGAAAGCCGACTGGCGCAGCGGCGGCGGAACTTCTCTCCGCGGCCCGTGAAGTTTGGACCTTGTTTGGGAACGAAGCCATGCTGAGAAAAATCGACCTGAGCCTCGCCGAGTTGCCCCGGGGCGCCGGCATCGCGACCAACGACCCCGACGCGGACAAGCTCGTGAAGATCCTCCACATCGTCCGCGAGATGAATTGCGAGTTCGATCGAGATCGTCTGCTCGGGCTCATCCTCGACCGGGCGATCGAGCTCACCGGCGCCGAGCGCGGGTTTGTCGTGTTGCTGCTCGAGGGCCAGGAGCAGGTGCACCTCGCGCGCAACCTCGACCGCGAACGCATCTCCGAGCCCGAGCAGAAGATGTCGTCGCGCATCGTCCAGGAGGTGATCCGCACCGGCCGCATCGTTCTCACCGAGGACGCCGAGGCTGACTCGCGGTTCGACGAGTTCTTCTCTGTTCGCCGGCTGCACCTCCGGTCCGTGATCGCGGTCCCGTTCCGGTCGAAGGGCAAGACCGTCGGGGCGCTCTATCTCGACAACCGCTTCCGCGCCGGCAACTTCACGGAGCGCGAGGAGCGGCTACTCGAGCTGTTCGCAGACCAGGCCGTCGCTGCGATCGACAAGGCCGAGTTGATCCACATGCTCGAAGGCCAGACGCATGAGATCGAGTCGCTCAACCGCGATCTCAAATCACGCATCTCGAAGCAGCGCCGCGAGCTCAGTCGCGCCGAGACGGAGATCTCGGCCCACCGCAAGGCCCGCGGGTGGGGATTCGATCGCATCGTGGCGCGCAGCGTCACCATGCAGAGCCTGGTGAGGGAGGCCAAACGCGTCGCGGCGTCGGAGATTCCGGTCCTCTTGACCGGCGACAACGGCACGGGCAAGGAGATCCTCGCCCGCGCGATGCACTACGCAAGCACACGACAGGCGCGACCGTTTCTTGCCGTGAACTGCGCGGCGTTTCCCGAAGGCCTGCTCGAGGCCGAAATGTTCGGTCACGTCCGCGGTTCGTTCACCGGCGCCGATCGCGACCGCGCCGGCCTGTTCGAAGAGGCCGACGGCGGCACGCTGTTGCTCGACGAGGTCGGCGAAATGTCGCCCGCGATGCAGGTGAAGCTCCTCCGCGCGCTCGAGTCGGGTGAGGTGAAACGCATCGGCGAGTCCAAGGTGCGCACCGTCGACGTGCGTGTCATCGCCGCGACCAACGCGGATCTCGAGGAGCGCATGCGGAACGGCCAGTTCCGCGACGACCTCTATTACCGCATATCTGGTTTTGTCCTGCGCCTGCCGCCACTTCGCGGTCGGCTCGAAGATGTCGAACCGCTCGCCTATGCGTTCATGGAGGAGGCGTCGAGGCGCGAGGGGCGGCCCGATCTTACGCTGTCCAACGAGGCCATCGCGCGGCTCGAGTCGTACAATTGGCCGGGAAACGTTCGCGAATTGCGCAACGTGATTCTGCGCGGCGTCGTCAATGCTGCCGGCGACAGCGTCGGCCCGGACGACATCGCGTTCGACGCGCGCACGAGCACGGTCATGCCCGGCCTCGATCCCGCGCGTGCCGACCGCATCCTCGTCGATCTCACGAATCGCGACATCGACATCAACCGTCGCCAGCAAACCGCGGTCACCCGCTGCCTCACGCGCGGCCGCATCAGCTTCGGCGAATACCAACGACTCTTCCGTATCAGCAAGTCGACCACCGCCCGCGACTTGGAGTCACTGGTCAGCCTCCAGCTTCTGGAGAAGCGGGGGAAAACCCGTGCGGTCACCTACCTCCCGGGCCCCAAGCTGCGCGAGATCGCCAAGGGCGTTGGCGTGGAGTGACTCGTTTCGAAACAGGCGCCCAAAGAATCGGCGCCGTTTAGCCGCGCCCAGCCCGGGCGCAATCCAGCCTGCGCGGCACCGTGCTCGAAGGCGTAACGCTTCGAGACGCCGAGATTGTCTTCCCGTTTGCGCACCGCTTGACCGGTGATTTCATTCCTGCGGTCAAAACAAACGGGAGCAAGGGAATGCGCGTATTCAAACTGAGTGGGGCGGCCGCGGTCGTGCTGGCGATGTTCGTCGGCGGAGCGACGGCCAATACGAATGACGTAGAGGTTCCTGCGGGGTCGTCCTTCGACTTTGCCGCGGACTTCGATGCCGGCCCTCATGGCGGCGAAGTCATGGGCGGCGGCGATCCGATCGACGACGTGAACTTCAGCGTTCGCTCCGATGACTCGGGCGAAGTCACCGTCAATGGCGTGCATGTCGCCGACGTGGACCCGGGAAGTCCGCTGCGCATCGAAGGCAGCTGTCGTTCGACGGCTTCCGGCTGGTTCATGGACGTCCACGTCTACGACAACTCGGGTGCCTGCGTCGGCTCCATCTTCGGCGAGAGGGTCGGCGACAAGCCGAAGACGCTCAGCGCGTCCGGCACCGCTCGCGGCCTGTCGGTCGGTTAGTTCACGGACTACGCGGCGGCGTACACCGCCGCCGCGCCGACGTGGGCGAACGTCAGCTGTAGGTACATCAGCCCCCACGCCGGGTGCGGCCGCCCGCTGTCCGGCCCATTCGGGTTGCGGATCAGGAGTGCGGCCGCGATCAATCCGAGTGCGGCAAGCGCGCCACCAAGGACAAACCACCCCGTCCGGTTTCCATCAAGCCAGCCGAGGGATGCCGCGGCCGGGTAACCGAGAAACGGCACCACCAAGAACGGCGCCACGAACCACGCTGCGCGCTTGGCCCCCCAGAGGATCGGCAGCGTGCGGCAGCCGGTCGCGCGATCCCCCTTGACGTCGGCGAAGTCCTTCGTCGTCGCGGCCCCGACGAGGTAGAGCCACGCAAGCGCGCCGAGCACCCACGCATCGCGTTCGAGAAAACCCCCGCCGGCCGCCCAGCCCGCGACCACGAGCAACAGCCCGCGCGGCGTCGCGATCACCATGTTCGCGATCAGCGGCAGGCGCTTGAACCGCAGCGGCGGCATGGAGTACGACACCGTGACCGGCAGGGTGAACACGATGCAGGCAAAGTATGCGGGGTTGACCATCGCGCCCAGGACGACCGCGGCGGATCCGAGGGCAACGAACGAGAGCCACGCCTGCCTCATCGAGACCTCGCCGGCGGGCAGCGGCCGCTCCGGCCGGTTGATGCGGTCCGTTTCGATGTCGGCGATCTGGTTGACGATGTTGCTCGCGCCCGTCAGCGTGAGCGCGCTTGCGACGGCCGCGGCGATGCGCCACACGTGTATCGGCGCGTCCGCATGAAAGGTCGCGGCCAACGCGCCGCCGATCACGCCAGCGACCGGCGCGGGCAAGGTCACGGGGCGAAGCATTCGCCAGAAAACGGAGGCCGTCACGGGTGGAGCATCCTAGCCGGGATACCGAGCGTTCGGATCCGCTGCTCGCTGCCTGGGAGGCAGAGCTTCAACGACGTCAGTCGTTGAGCCAGAGATACGGAACGACGTCAGTCGTTGAGCCAGAGATACGGAACGACGTCAGCCGTTGAGCCAGCATCGCTTCAACGGCGTCAGCCGTTGAGCCAGCATCACTGCACCGTCAGGACTTCTCGCTGCGCAACTTCTCGATGATGAAGTTGAGGATCAGCTGGTGCATCGAGATCAGGCCCTGGCGGTTGCCGTCCTCCTGCCAGAAGTGCCCGAGCACATGGACCACGTAGCCTTTTCGGTACCGGAACGCGACCGCGATCTCGCGCGTGCCCCAATCCTTTGCCAGCTCGTCGCTCTCGATCAGGACCTCCACCTTGGGGTCCCTCCGCGTGAAGAAGAAACTCGACTCCTCGATCCACCACTGCGTCTTCACGCGGCGCTCGAACACGCGCCGGATGATCGGGTGATCGGCATTGCGCCCCGCCCGCGCGCGAACGGTGATGTCTTTTTGCCGCTTGAACTTGTTGCTCGTATGGAGCTTCAAGGTGTTGGGGAACGAACCGAGGATGTAGGGGTCGATCGCCCAGTCGCTCGTCATCACCCAGCCGCCTTCGCCCACGAACTTACGGATGGTTTTCGCGATGAGCTTCTCGTTGGCCTTGAAGATGGGGCGGTCCGCGCAGTTCACGAACAGGATCTGCCGAGGGTGCAGCTTGCGCTTGATGAGGCTTTGTCGGTCGATGAGCACGTAGGGACGGTTGTGTTCGTCGAGGACGCGCTCGATGGAGTCGTGATCACCGCGCACGACAAGGATCCGCCCCTTGGCGAGGCCGTCGAGCAGTCCGCTCTCTCCCTGGCCGAGCCGGTTGCCGACCGACCGCGCCGCGTTGGAGTTCGCCTTGCCGGGGTCCTGGCCGTGAATCGTCTCGCCCGCACCCTTGATGATCGGCTCGAAGCGCATCGGCTTGTCGAGCTTCTTGGTCATCTCGGGCCTGTTCAGGCCGATCACGACGGGCAGCGGTTCCTCTTTGGACCAGTCGACCTCCTTGGCCGGCTCGGAGGACTCCTCGGGCTCCAGCGGCACCGGCGGCGTGGGCGGCGCGAGTTCGTCGTCGCCCGGCTCCGGGAGCTCCAACGGCGCCTCGGGTTCGGGCGCGATCTGATCCTCCTGTGCTGTCAGCCGGATCATCGGCTCGAGGATCCGCACCTCGAACGGAATCAGGTGCAGGATGAAGATCAGGATCGCGTGCACGCCCAGCGAGATCATGTACCAGGGCGCTTTCGCGACCATCTCCCGGATCTCTTGGCCGAAATCCGGTTGTGCGTTCTTGGAACCCAGCGGTGCCGGCACCCTTATCTTGGTGCTCGTCGCGGCGGTTTTCGGCTCCGCGAGGTGCGGTTTGGCCGCGAACTTCAGCTGCTCGGGCGTGAGCGCCAGCGCCTCGATCCGAATGCGGGCCGCGCCGATCTGGATGACGTCGCCCCGCCGGAGCACCTGTTCGCGCACACTCTTGCCGTTGACCTTCGTGCCCGCGGCGGACGCGAGGTCCACCAGCGTGATCGAGCCGCCCTCGAGGCGGATCAGGCAGTGCGTCGGTGCGGTGCCCTTGGCCTCCAGGCAGATGTCCGCATCCGCGCGCGACCCGATGAGGATCTCGCTCCGGCCGATCACGACCTCTTGGCGCCGTTTGGAGTCCTGGACAGATAGCCTCAGCATGCGAGCCCCAATAGAATACGCTGCTTGAAGAGGCGCTGCGCCGCGGGGCCGACAGAATTGACGCCGCGGCGGTGCTTCTAGCCCACCGGCTCTGCGCCGTTGCGTTGATTCTGGCCCACCGGCCTGACGCCGTTGCGTTGATGTTGGCCCAACGGCTGACGCCGTTGGAGCTTGTTCCCGGCCCGGCGGCTGATGCCGTAGGGGCTTCTTTCGTGTCTAGCATCTTGCACGTTCTCCGACGCGGTTCGCCGCGAAAACGGCTTCAGGCTTGGTTGGGTCTGGTGCTGATGGCGTTTGCCGTGATCTGGGCCATTCAGGTCTTGATCTTGGACATCCTGGGAATCTTGGCGGTCTTTTCTTGCGGCGCTTATCTCTTGGCCCGTTCGCTTCGGCGGCGGCCCTCCTCCTGATCGCGGGCTCGGCACGCGGCGACATCCTGGAATCGGATGCGTGCCGCGTGTTTTTCCCGGCGGACGCCCGGTCCATCGCCGAACGCGTTTTGTCGGAGTTTCCCAAGGAGCGCGCCTTGGCCGCGGCGTGGCTCGGCGTGATGCCTGCCGGGAGGCCGGTGGTGCATCTGGTGGACGGATACCGCGCGATGGCCGCGGCGGCCGGTCCGGGAGCGCCGGCCTGGGCTGTTGCGGTCACACGCGGCGACGACCTGCTGGCGTTTCGCCTCGACAAGCTGAATCGCAACCGCGGCTCGGATCTGAGAACAGTTCTGCGCCACGAGATCGTGCACCACTGCGTGAACCATTTCGCGCGCGGCAGCTTGCCGCGATGGTTCGAGGAGGGGCTTTGCGTGCACTGGGCCGGCACCGCGTATCTCCAAACGACGAGTTCCATCGAGAGCATGGCGGCTGCCGGGCGCCTTCCGAGCCTCGCGGCTGCGAGCCAGGGGTTTTTGGCGGACGCCGGCACCGCGGGCGCGAGCTACGAAATCGGGAAGAGCGCGGTGGAGTACTTGTTGGAGCGCCATGGGGCCGAGCGGTTGCGGGAGCTACTCGGGTTGGTCCGGGAGGGCGAGTCGTTCTCGGACGCGTTCGAAAAGGCGACGGGCGAGGGCGTGTTCGCGTTTGAAGAAGCGTGGCGCCAAAGCGTCACGCCCAACCTGCCGTTTCTCGTCGACTTCTTCTTTCGCCACCTGGAACTCAACCTGCTGGTCATAGCGGGGGTGCTCGTCGTGATCGGCGGCGTGCGCAAGCTGCGCGCGCGCCCGAAGGAGATGAGTCGGCTCGGCCCGCCCAGCGTGGGCTAGCGTTTCTTGCGCTCAGCTGAGCTCGCCGATGCGCGCCATCAGGTCCTCGGTGAACTCGACCTCCCCGGCACGGTCCGGCGTCTTGTCAAAGAGCATCGGTTCGCCGAGTTCCACCGCGACGGGGTGGAGGCGCGGACGGCGGTGCACACGCGAGATGACCTGAAGCGTCCCGCGAATGCCCGCCGGGATCACGGTTGCGCCTGTTTTGCGCGCTAGCCGCGCCGCGCCGCGCTGGCCCTTTTGCGGTTTCCCGTCGGGCGTGATGCTGCCTTCTGGAAACACACACAGCACGTCGCCGTCGCGTAGCGCCTGCATCGACGCCCGCAGCGCACCCACGCTCGGTCCGTCTTCGCGGATGGGCCGCGCGCCGATCGCGCGAAAGTAGAGTCCGATCACCGGCCTGTCGAAAAACAGTTCGGTCATCAAGAAGGTGATGCGGTGCGGGTAGACCGCGATCTGAATGATCAGCGGGTCGATCCACGAGAGGTGGTTGGGGGCGACGATCAGACCATTCGGCCCGGGCTGTATGTGCGGGCCGTGCACCTTCATGCGCAACAACACGCGCACGATCGGGATGGCCACCAGCGCCTGCGCGCGGAAGAAGAGCTCGCGCAGAAAGTCTCCCACGACGCCGGCGTTTGGCTACTTGCCTTTGTTCTTGTCCAAAGCGTCGAACGCGGCTTTGTACTGCATGTACGACTTGCGAGCCGCGCGGTTTCGGTACCGCGATCCGCCGGCCTGCTTGAGCAGCTTCATGCCCTCACAGAGGTACTGGTTGGCCTTCTTCTCGTCGTCGGCCTTCGCGCCCTCGTAGAGGTTCAAGAAACACTGGCCCGCGTTCTGAAGCGAGTTCGAGACGTGCCCGGACTCGCCCGGATACATGGTGATGACGCGCAGGTACGGAAAGCGCGCTGCGTCCGAGTCGCCCATCTTGAAGAGCACGTTGCCGAGTTCCTCATAGAGCGCCGCTTTGTTCGCGACCTTGAGCTTGGCCGCGTCCTCGAGGCCCTTCTTGGCTTTTTCGAGGTTTCCGCCATCCACGTTCATCGCCAGCTTCGCGTTGAGCACGGCAATGAGCACCAGCACCTCGTCCGCGTTCTTCTCGCGCTTGGCCTGCCCCTCGATCACGATGAGGTTGGTCTTGGCGTCGTTGTACTTCTTCTCGGCGAGATCGACCTTCACGCCGCCGAGTCTTGCCTTCAGCTTGTACACCGCGCTGATCTCGGGCAGTGCCCTGGTGGCTGCGAACGCCTTCCGGGCCGCCGCGTATTTCTTCTTGGAGATGTGGTATTCGCCCAGGATCCGGTGGACATCGGGCGTCCATCGCGAGTCGGGGAACTTCCAGCCGGACAGCATCGGAACCGCGGCGCGCCAGTTTCCCTGGGACGCCAGGCAGATGATGGACGAGTAGGTGGATTCGACCTTGAAGATCTCCCGGACGTCCGCTCTTTTCACGCAGTCCTGAAACGCCGCGAGGGCCTGCCCGAAATCGCCGATGTCGAGGTTTCTCTCGCCGTCCGTGTAGTCGGCGTCTTCGTCCTTGAACCCTTGGGCCGCGATGTCGGCGTAGCGGATCAGAGTGTTCTTCTTACCCTTGGTAAAGGTCAAGCCGCGATAGCCGTACGCCGTGATGTCGCCGTTGCTCTTCGGGAGGAACTTCTTGAAGTTCTTGATCGTCACGGGGACCTTGTTGACCCTGGACGCCAGGCCATAGATCTTGCCCTTTTTCGTGATCACGACGTCCGCCGGTGCGGCGCCCGCCACGACGAGCAGAGCTACGAAGGTTGCGAGGATCGATCGGTTCATCTTGATTCTCCTGCCGGCAGGCTGGACGGCTCCCGCATGGGGGCGGCAAACGGCCATTGTAAGCCGGGAACCGGTTGCAACTCAATTCACGAGCGCGGACGCCGCCATCGGAAGACGAGCGCGCCGGCGGCCGAGCCGACGACGTCGGCCAGGAGATCCCAGGCATCGGCCGACCGCCCGGGCGAAAACTGTTGGTTCCACTCGTCCAGAGCCCCGACCAGCAGGCCGGCCGCGACTCCAACGAGCAACGCCCGGGTCCAGCTCGCGCTGCGGGCCGCCCAGGCCGTGACGGCGCCGAGCACCCCGTATCCGAGGGCATGAGCGAGCTTGTCCAGACCCGGGAAGGAAAAGCCGGGGTCGGGGAGCTTGCCCGCGGGCTGGTCGCCGAGAAACAGCAGCGCCGCAGCGGTGAAAGTGACGGCCAGCCAGCGCAAAAGCCGCTCCTTAAGCGCCCCAGCGCCGAATGTCGATGAGTCGTGTGCCGCCCCTGCTGGGTAAGGAGGAGGGGTTGGCAGGATCAACGGTCTCCACGCCCCGTTCTCCTTACCTTGATCATTTGGGCCACGATCGAAAGGGCGATCTCCTCTGAGGTTTTCGCTCCTAGGTCCAACCCAATAGGGGCGTGGAGCCTTCCCGCCTCGATCCCCTCTTCGGAGAGCGCTTGGCGGACCTTTTCCGCCTTCCGTCGCGACCCAAGCATCCCGACGAATCGGGTGTCGGCCGAAAGTGCGGCGCGGCAGCAGTCGAGGTCGAGGCCGGCGCCACGGGTGACGGAGATCACGTAATCGCCGCGACCCGGCTCGAGGGACCCGAAACCCTCGACCAGCGGCGCGTGGAGCGTCTCGCCGGCACCGACCGCGGCCGCCTGCGCTTCCCGGTCGTCCACGGTGACGACGGTAAATCCCATGCGCACCGCCAGCTCCGCCACGGCGCGCCCGATGTGGCCGGCGCCCAGCACGATGCAGCGCGGTCTGACAAGCGGTTCGATGAACGTGGCGTCGACCAACCGCGGCTCGTCGCTCTCGAGCCATTCCTTGGCGGCGTCGCCCTCGAGCAGTTCGCGCTCGATCGTCTCGCCGATCTTTGCGATCAGAACGCCTCGGCGGCCGCCGCGCACGAGGGCGACCGCGCCCGACGCCCAATCCGCGGGTCCGGTGATGCGCTCGACCAGGATGTGCACCGTGCCGCCGCAAAGGAGGCCGCCCTCCTCGGCGAGGTCGTCGTCGAGGGTGAACTGAAGCGTGCGCGGCCGGCTCGTCGCGAGGGTTTCGCGCGCCGCCGCCTCGACCGTCGCTTCGACGTGACCGCCGCCGATGGTCCCGGCGACGCGGCCGTTTTCACCGACCAGCATTTTCATGGCCGGCTGACCGGGGCTCGACCCCTCGGTGCGCACGACCGTGGCCATCGCGACGGGACCGTGGTTGAGCTCCTCGATCAGGCGCGCGTAGATCTTCACGCCAGTTCCTCTACGAGGATCTTGCCGTCGCCGATGCGGCCGGTGCGCGCCGCGCCGATGACGGCATCGATCGCGCCTTCGACGGCGTCGTCTTCGACTGCGCACTCCAAGCGCACCTTCGGCAGGAAGACCACGCGTTCGGGTTCGTCGCGGTACAGGTCCAGGTGTCCTTTCTGCCGGCCGTAGCCGCGCGCCTCGATGAGGTGGATTGCGCTCGCGTTTTGGCTGTCGAGTGCGCGCACGACGGCGTCCACTTTGAACGGCTTGATGACGATGGTGAGTTTGCGCACGAGGTGATTTCCGCTCTTTCCGGCCTTTAGTCAACGCTAATCGTCGGGATTCCCGCGCGCTTGAGCATCGCCGCGGTCACGCCGCTTCCCGCGACCAGCCCTTTTTTGGTGTGTACGAGGGCGCTTCCGCACGAAGGAGAGCGCTCTTTTAGATACGCGACCTCGCAGCCGGAGTGCTGCGCGCTTGCGACCGCCTGCTCGGCGCCATCCAGATACGCGCCGGTGACGTCCTTGCCGTGCTCGTCGATCACCCGGGCCCGGCCGTCGAGCACGTCTTCGCCGCTGCCGCCGTCGATTTGCGCTGCGGGCCGCGGCGTGCCGAGGCCGCCGGCCTCCTCGGGGCAGAACGGGACCGCCTCGACATCCGAATCCAACAGCATCCCTTCCAGGTCGGGGCGATGTTGGTCGCTCCCGTCGTAACGGCAGGCGCGCCCAAGCAAACAAGCGGAGACGAAGACTCGCGTCCTGCGGTGTGCGGCCATGCGATTAAGCTATCACCTTCCAAAAGCGCTCCCGCGCGCGGATCGGAGCAAAATCATGCGTACGCGAATGGTCGCCGTCGTCGGCACTGGTAAACACACGCCCGGGCCCGTGTTGGAGCTCTCCGAGAAACTCGGAGCCGCGCTGGCGAAGGCGCGTCTGGGCATCGTCTCCGGCGGCCTTGGGGGCGTCATGGAGGCTGTGAGCCGCGGGGCGTTTCATGCGCGCGAGCAGCCCGGGCAGCCGCCGATCATCGGGATCCTGCCCGGCTACGACGCCGACGAGGGGAACAATTTTCTCGATGTCGTGATTCCGAGCGGGATGGGGCACGCGCGTAACGCGTTGGTTGCGGCGGCCGGCGATGTCGTGATCTGTGTCGGCGGTGCGACGGGTGCGCTGAGCGAGGTCGCGCTCGCGCGCAAGATCGGGCGGCCGGTGCTGGCGTTTCCGGAAAGCGGAGGCACCGCGATGCTCGTGTGCAAGGGGCTTCCGTCGGTGACGCAGGTGCGAACGCCGGAGGAGGCGGTAACCGTCGCGAAAGGCCTGCTCGAATAGCAACAAGTTGAGGGCTTGGCAGCGGCACTCTTGCCCTTCCTGCCGGAACGCCGAAGATCTGGACTATGGCGCGCGCGGTGAGACGGCCCGTTTGGAAACGCCGCTGGGTTCGCGTCCTTTGTGTGTGCCTCGTCTTGTGGGGTGCGCTTTGCCATTTCGTGGTTCGGCGGCAGGCGCTTTTGTGGCTCGACGAAAACATGGTCGGCACAGCTAGGGTGCCCGTGGCGGTGATCTGGCCATGGATGGAGGCGCAGGCGTTCGGCGTTTCGGTGCGGGCGCCGAACCACGAACTCTCGGCGACGCGCGCGACGGTCTCGGTCAACCCGTTCGGACTTTTCGGCGACCGCCCGGTGCGCCGCGTGCATCTCTACAAGCTCGAAGCGGTGCTCAAAGAGGGTGAGGGCTTTGACCTCTTCAAGGAGGAGTCGAAGGAGCAGCAGGTTTCCGCGCGCGCGGAGGCGAACCTCGATCCGCCGTGGATGCCCGCAATCTTTTTCACCGACCCGGTCGTGCGCGTCCGCGAGCAATCCGGCGCGGAGTCCGATCGCCTGTCCGCGGAGTCGGCGGAGCTACACCGTCACGGCGACCGCGAGTACCGATTGACGATGCGCAATGGCATGCTGCGCACCGTTCCGTTCGAGAAGCTAAGTGCGGATCTGGTCCCGCGGGCCGGACATCTGCTCGTGGACCGGCTCAAGCTCCATGCGTTCGACGGTCTGCTCGAAGGGTTCCTGGACATCGGCCCCGGCGCCGAAAGCGCGATCAACGGCAAGCTGACCGCGCGCAGTATCGAGCTCGAGGCGCTCGGTCGCTGCTACGGATTCGCCTACGCCGAGGAGTTGGACGGGAGGGTGGAGGGCGAGGTCGTGTTTCGCGGACGCACGCTTTCGGCGCGGCACCTCGAGGGCAAAGGCCGCTTCAAGCTCGAGGATGGCAACTTCGTGTCGCCGGTCAGCATGGAGGTCGTGCTGCTGTTGAAGTTGCCGGTCTCGCGACCGTCCGTCTTTCGTTCCGGAGAGGTGGTGGTGTCGTTTGGCGGCGGGCGGCTCTACGTGGAACGGGCGACGGCTCACGGGTCGAGTTTCGATCTGGAAGGCCAAGGCATCATCACGTTCGACGGGCACGTGGATCTGGAGGTCACGCACAGCCTGACCGCGGTGTCCGTGACCGGCACCCTCGCAGAACCGAAGGCGACGATCCTGCCGGTTCACCATGTAACGCGGCCGTTTGAGCGCATGTTTCGTGAGGACCTGCCCAAGTGAGTTCGGTCACGCGGCTGGCGCTGATCTGCGGTCTGTGTCTCGTGGCGTGCACCCGCGGATACCGCGATCCCGAGGACAGCGCCGCGCTCGAGCGCGAGATCGAGGACGAGAACGTTGCCACGCGCGTGAGGCTGGCGCTTGGGCAGGACCCGGTGACCGCTCCCTACGCGGGGATCTCCGTCACGTGCTCCGGTCGCGTGGTCACGCTGCAGGGCAACGTCGATCGGACTGCGGTCCGGCATCGTGCGGTGGAGATCGCGCGCGCGAGCGCCGGGGTGCTCGAGGTGCGTGACCTCATCGTGGCCAGCCCTTGAGCACGCGCACGAGTTTCCACTCGCCGTCGCGCTCGGCCCAGAACAGTGTCGCCAGGAAGCTGAAGTTCTTTCCGCGCCTCACCATGCTGATGCGCAGCTGGACCCGATACCGCTCGCGGTCCTTTTTCCACACCGCGGTGATCCCGCCGCTGCGAACGAGGCTGGGGGGCTCGGCGATGTACTTGTCTAGGTAGCGTTGAATCTGGTCGCGAGTGACGCCGCCCGCGTCGAAGTCGTCCGCGAGCGCGCCCATGATCTCGTCGACCGTTTCGGGCCCGCCCTCGTTCGCGAGCTCGATCAGCCGCGCCGTTTTTTCCTCGACGTCTTCGGCGTCGGTGACGATCACCGCGTCCAAGAGCCACAAAAAGAGCAGGCAGCCCACGCCCGCGAGCACCACTTTCAAGCGCACGCGCGGAGTATACTCCCGGCTTGTCTCACAGCATCGCCGAGCGTGTGATCGCTCGAACCGCGAGAACGGTCACCGCGTTTGCATTCCATCAGACGTTGCGACACGTGCGCCGGCACTGCAAGTGGCACATCCGCGGTCCGTTGGACCAGGCACTGCAGGAAGGCAAGCAGATCATCCTGTCGGCGTGGCACCAGGACGTGTTCGCGCTGATGCACTACCTGGCCAACTACACAGCCGCCGAACGACGCCACAAGTTCGTGATGCTCGCCAGCCGATCCTTCGACGGCGAATTGACGAAGAGTGTGCTCGAGCCCTGGGGCATCGAGTTCGTTCGCGGCTCCGCGGGCAAAAAAGGCGCGCGCGCCGCGCTGATCGGGCTCACTCGCGCCTTGAAGGCAGGCAAGAGCGCGATCGTGATCGGGGACGGACCGCAGCCGCCGGCATATCGGATGCAGAACGGCCCCGTGTTTCTCTCGCAGCGATCCGGCGTTCCGCTCTACGTGGTGCGAGGCTGGGCCCGGCCCCAGCTCGTGTTTTCGCGCATCTGGTTCAAGATGATCATCCCGCTGCCGTTCTCGCACGTGGCGATGTTCAGCGACGGTCCGATCGACGTCAGCGGCGACCTGGAGGAGGCGCGCGTGCGCGCGGAGACAAACCTCAACCGACTTTGTACGGAGGCCGACGCGCATCTTTATCTCACACCGCGGGTGGAGGGCGGCGTCCCGTTCTATCGCCGGGCAGGGCGATCCGTATAATCGCGCCTCCGTGAAACAAGCAGCGTTTTTCGACCGGACCTCCCGCGGCCGGCTCATCGTCACCGGCCGCGACCGGAAAGACCTGCTCCACCGGCTGTGCACCAACGACGTCGCCTCGTTGAAAGAGGGCGAGTCGCGCGCCACCTGTTTCTGCAACCGCAAAGGCCTCCTGATCGACTGGTCCGTCGTGATCGACCGCGGCGAGGACATCCTGATCCTGACGGCCAACCCGCAGCGCTTGAGCGGCCACATCCAGCAGTACACGATCACCGAGGACGTGACGGTCCGGAATTACATGGCGCTGGAACTCGTCGTGTGTGGCCCCGACGCGGCGGAGGTGTTGGGTGTCGAACTCGAGGAGTCGCGGCACGAGACGCGCCGGCTTGCCGAGGTCGAAGTGCTGATCGCGCGCATCGAGCCGTTGTGGACGGATGGTTACGCGGTGCTGGCGCCGGATGCGGTGGCCCTTCGCCGTCTGCTCGCAAAGGACGCGAAGGCGTTGGACGTCGCCGAGATCGATGAGCTTCGCATCCGCTCCGGCATGCCGGCGTTCCCGAACGAGATCAACGAGTCGCGCAATCCGTGGGAGGCCGCGCTCGAGGATTCGATCTCGATGGCGAAGGGCTGCTACGTCGGCCAAGAGGTCGTCGCGCGCTTGAAGACCTACAACAAGGTCAAGAAGCGTCTGGTCGGCCTGCAGCTCGAGGGACCGTTTTCGGTGGGCGCGATGCTTTCGCTGGACAGCGAAGAGGTCGGCGAGGTCACATCGCTTTCCGGCGACGTCGCTCTCGGGTACTTGCACCTCGAGCATTCGGAACCGGGGACCCAGCTCGATCGCGCGAAGATTGTCGCGCTGCCGATGAGCTAGCCCGGCGCCCGCTACCAGTGGTCGTGGATCCAGGAGGAGTATTTGGGGAACGCGCCGTTCATTTCGGCGGGGCGCCACCTCCAGCGCTTGTAGTTCCAGATCCACGGTTCGGGATTTCGACGGATGGCCCGTTCGAGTGCCCGGTTCAGCTCGAGTGTGGCGCGCGCGACATCGGCATCGCGATCGCCGGTTCGTTCCACCTGGATCTCTTCGGTCTTCAGCTGATACCGCATGCCATGGCCGATCGGCTCACACACCGAGAAGTAGAGCGGCATCCCCGTCCGGACGGCCAAGAGGGGAAGTGCCGGCGAGGTAAGCGCAGGCGTCCCGAGGAAGTCCACGAACTGGCCGCCCCGGTTCGGCAGGACCGTCATGTCGATGACCGACGCGACGAATTCGCCGCGCTTCAGAGCCCGGAGGCAGCTCGCGAGTGCGTTTTTTCGGTGGACGATCTCGTTGCCCGTGCGCTCGCGCATCGCTTTCATGTGGCGGTCGATGCGCGCGTTGGGGAGCTCGCGCGCGATGATCGTTGTTTTGGGGGAGCCGAGCGCACCGGTCGCAATGTTGGCCATTTCCCACGAGCCGTAGTGCGCGGTCGCGAAGAGCGCGCCGCTGTTGTTCGCGCGAGCTCGCTCGATGGCCCGAAGGAAGTTCTGGGGCCCATCCAGGTATTCGGCCGCTTGTTTCGGATCCAGCTTGCGCGCCCAGAGTGCCTCGGCCAACGCCGTCGCTTGCAGCCGATAGGAGCGCCGCATCAGCGACCGCCGCTCTTCAGCCGTCATGTCGGGGAACACGCGCTCGAGGTTCTCCTTCGCGATGTGCCGGCCGCGGCGGTCCACTAAGTAGTACCCCATCCCCATTCGCCGCGCACACCAGATCATCCCGCGGCGCGGGAGCGCGGAGATCACGGCCGCGACGGTCCGGTATGCGGCGTACTCGAGCCAGGCTCTCATGGCCCGTCGTTCCCGCCGATCCGGTCGATGTCCGAGAGCGCCCATTGCGCAAGAAGGCGCTCCGGTTTCTCGGCGTGTTTCGCCGCGGCTTCGAGCATCGGCCGTGCGGTGTCGGGTTCGCGGAGCCCGACGAGCGCATAGAGCCCGAAGTGGCAGGCTTCGTCGTCGCCCTTCGGCGCCAGCCGTCCGCCGCCGGAGTGGTGCGCGAGCAGCCGCGAAGCGATCTCGTCCGCGCGGGTCTTGAGGCGTCCGGTTTTCTCGAGGTAGGCGCGCAGCGAGTCGATGCCCAGCGCGAACTCGTTCTTGGCGAGCAGGCAGTCGTAATAAAGCAGCGCGGCGCGTCCGCGGTCCTTGGCGAGCCACCGGTCGTTCTCCAGGGCTGTCCGCGCCGCGTCTACGCCGCCTTGTTCGAGCGCCCGCGTGACTCGGAGGATCACCGGGTCGTCCGGCTCGACCGGCGACGTGGTCAGCGCGGGCTCGGTCGGTTTTGACGCGCACGCGACCACCAGCGGGAATGCCGCGGCGACGCAGCGGATGAGACAATGGCGCGCCATGTCGCGGCTCATTCTGCCGATTCTCTTCGCGTGTGCGACAGGTTGCTCGTGCGAATCCGACGAGGCTACACCGGAGCGTGAGGCGGTCGAGGAGCCTGAAACCGAACGCGAGCGTGAGTTGCGTGAGATTTGCGCGCGGATCGCACCAGGCCTGGAAAAGTTGCTCGGCGGAACCGTCGGGCCCGTCCGCGTCTTGGTGCGCCCGACCCCGTATTTCCAAAACGCGCTGCGCGCGGCGTACGCCGCGCAAGCAAGCCCGGCAGAGTGGAGTGCGTTTTCGAAGCTCTGGCAGAAGCTGGAGATTCTTCCGGCGGGGTTCGACTTCGCGGAAGAGTACGCTGCGGCCGCGCGGGTCGGCGGATTCTACGACCCCGTTCGCGACGTCGTCGCGATCACCGAGCGCTCGGCCGCGTTGA
>JAZFYD010000124.1:0-11149 GCA_036443405.1 Planctomycetota bacterium | reverse complement strand
AGCCCGAGTTGCAGATCGAAAACGTGTCGAGCTGCGTCTCGAACCACGCGCAGCACGCGGCCGGATTGGCGCGTGCCGTGAAGCGCTATGGCGCCGACTCGGTCGTGTTCGCGAGCTTCGGCGAGTCCTCGTGCAGCGAGGGGTATGTGTACGAGGCGATCAACGGCGCTTCGCGCGAGAAGCTCCCGGTCGTGTTCGTGATCCAGGACAACGGCTACGGCATCGCCGTGCCCAAGCACGAACAGAGCGCGAACGAAATCGCCGCGGACAACTTCCGCGGGCTCGGGAACCTCCGGATCGAGAAGTGCGACGGCCGCTCGGTGGCCGGTTGTTTCGCGGCGATGGAGCGCGCGGTCGATTTTGTCAAGACAGGCAGCGGCTGCGCCATCGTTCACGCAGCGTGCGCTCGCATTGGCCCGCACAGCAACAGCGACGATCACACCCTGTACCGTTCGCCCGCCGAACTCGAGAAAGCCAAGAGCCACGATCCCCTGCCGCTGTTTCGGACCTGGTTGCTCGAGCAGGGACACCTCACCGAGTCCCGGTTGGTCGAACTCGAGGCGGAAGCAAAGACCGCATTCGACGACGCGGTGGAGCGCGGCGTTGCCGCGCCGGGGCCGGATCACGCGACGGTGCTGGATCATCTGCTGCCCGACGCGTATCCCGCCGCGGAGAACCCCGAGGGTCTTCCCCGGACCGACGAGGGGGAGACGTGCACGATGCGCCAAGGCATCAACCAGGCGTTGCGCACGGAATTCCGCCGCAATCCCGACACCTACCTGTGGGGGCAGGACATCGCGAGCGGCAAGAAAGAGGGCATCTTCAAAGTGTCCGACGGGATGCAGGCGGAGTTCGGCCCCGAGCGCGTGTTCAACGCGCCGATCGCCGAGAACTACATCGTCGGCACCGCGTACGGTTTTTCGCGTTTTCGCGACGACATCCGTGTCGTCATCGAGGGTGCGGAGTTTGCGGATTACATCTGGCCCGGGTTCGACCAGATCGTCGAGCTGAGCCACCTGTATTACCGGAGCAACGGCCAGTGCTCGGCCAACGTCGTCGTTCGTTTGGCGTCCGGCGGCAACATCGGCGGCGGGCTGTACCACAGCCAGAACCTCGAGAGTGTGTTCGCCACGCTTCCGGGTCTTCGCGTCGTGACCCCGGCGTTCGCGGACGACGCGGCCGGTCTGTTGCGCACGGCGATGCGCAGCGGTGGAGTGACCATCTACCTTGAGCCGAAGTACCTCTACAACCAGCCGGCGACGCGTGGTCCGGTGGCCGAGGATTTCGTGGTGCCGTTCGGCAAGGGCCGAACCCGGCGCAGCGGAAGCGATGTCTCCGTGATCACCTACGGCACGGGTGTGCATGACGCACTCAAGGCCGCGGAACAGGTCGCGGAGCGTGGCATCTCGGTCGATGTCTTCGACCTGCGGTCGCTCAATCCGCTGGACGAAGATGGCATCCGCGCCACCGTCGCGCGTACCGGTCGTGTTGCCGTCGTGCACGAGGACAAGGTGTTCGGTGGTTTCGGCGGCGAGATCGCGGCGTTTGTCGCGCGGAGTTGTTTCGAGCAACTCGACGCGCCGGTCGAGCGTGTCGGGCAAGACTACGTTCCGACTCCGTTCCACAAAGGACTTGAATCCGCGATGCAGTTGAACGCAGCGCGTGTCGTGGACGCCATCGAACGCCTCGCCGCGTATTGACCTCCGTAGGCCTCGGCCTCATGCGTTGTGCCTCGCGTCTTTGACCTCGTTCCACTTCGTCGTGTGTGTTGCGTCGGAGTGAAGGCGACGAGAGGGAGTGGTCGGGGGACCGAGCGGCGACGGACGACGCATGGGGCCGAGGCCGGCGCCGAGGTTCACGCTCGCGCGTTGATCCGAAACGCACAGTTGCGTCGCTAAACGTGCGGCGAGCTTTTTACGCGTAGCACGTTCGTTTTTACGTCTGTCGAAACGGATTGAGCTAGTCTCGCTCTTGGGCTTTGAGAGCGTCGCGCACCACAGCGTCGCTCAGGAAACGAAGACGCAAACACCCGAACCGAGAGTTGGCCGTGGTGTATGTGCACCGTGGCAAGAGAGTGACTGGGATGTGTCCGTGGGGGCGGTACGCGTTGCGTTCCGCGTCCGGTGGCGGCGTCGCCCGAGACGGCGTCGTCACCGTGCGGACGGAGGACCACGTTGATGCGTACACACAATCGGGCATGGTTTCTGGCCGTTGGCGTCATGGGGGTGATGCTCTCCGGTTGCACCGGCAATGGGCCGGCGACGAACACCGAGACGGCCGCCATCTTCTTCGAGACGGACGCGCTGCCGGCGGGAGGCACGGGACAGCTCTACGAGCAGGTTCTGAGCTTCGTGGCGACGGGCGACGCTCCGTTGCCCGACCGGTTCGAGGTCGAGAACGGCGTCTTGCCCGACGGGCTTCGATTGCTGCCCGAAACGGACGCAAGCGGCGTCGCAACGGGCCGCGCGATGGTCGTGGGCTTCCCACGCGAAGCCGGCGACTTCAACTTCTTCGTTCGCGCCGTGTCCACGTCCTCGGATCCCGCGCTCGCGGCGGTTCAGGAATTCGACCTGCGGATCGGCGACGGTTCGGTGGCGATCCTGACGCCCACCGCGGCCGAGGGCACGACGGACCCGAAGGTCCTCGCGTTTCCGGAGTCCATCGACTTCGTCAACCCGCAGAACGCGCAGGCGTTTTTCAGTTTTGCGTTCCTGGTGGCCGGCGGTTCCGGTCAAAACGAACTCAACATCTACTTGCCGCGCGAGCTCGAGCTCTCCGTGTTCGATGACTCGGTCGCGGATGCGAGCCAGGACACCGACGAGTCTGGCCTCAACGGGAACAAGTTCGATCCCAATACCGCCGATGGCGGCTGGTTCGTCGCGACGGCCGGCGACCGCAACGTCCAGGTCGGCGGATTCCAGTCACCGCGTGGGCCGGTCGGCACGATCAGTCCGCTCGACGCCGAGTGGTTCCAGGCGTCCGTGTCCGATGGCGGCGCCCCCTTGAGCTCGCGCCGTGACTTCGCCGACACACTCGGACTCTCCGGCGGGGACAACCTGCTGATTCCCGGCCGCCTCGTTCAGTTCTCGGACTACTTCTCGCCGGCGTATGTAACGACGCAGCCGAGCGATGTCGGTTCGGCGCCGCGGAGAAAGTATCCGTTCGGAATCGGTCAATACGCCAATGTGTTCCAACTTCCTCCGACGAGCGTGACCACGCTGCGCTATCACATCATCGTCGAGGCGATCGATACCGATGGTACGAGCAGCCGGTTCGACGACCAGATCGACAGGCGCGCCTACATCGTCCATGTGAAGATCCCCGACATCCGTATCGGTACGATCTTCCTGCCCGATGGCCAAGCGGGTATTGACTACAACGAGTTCGTCGCGGCCAGCGGCGGCGTTCCTCCGCTTCAGTTTGAACTCGAGCACGTCGACGGGGTGGCGGACTTCGAGATCACTCCGAACGGCCAGGGCGATGTGGACCGGACGACGGTGGGTCTCGGGTTCGACGCGACGCTTGGCCAGTTCCTCGGCGTGCCGCGCGTCAGCGCGCAGGGCCTGGAAGTCGTCGAGTTGAGCGTTCGCGTTTCGGCGGCGGTCATGAATCCAACCCAGGACGGCCAGGATGGGCTGTTCGACACGACGAGCAACCAGGGCGAGTCGCAAGGCCTGCATCCGATCACGGGCAAACGCGGGCTTCATCGCACCTACCAGGTTCGTTTCGCGGCGCCGACCGCGCCGTCGCTCACCAACACCTGCCTCGCCCCGGGCGTGGACGGCGTCGGGTACCCCGGCGATGCCCTCGACGGAGTCGGTGGTGTCCCAAACCTGGTCCCCGATCCGGTGACCTTTGTCGGAATCTATCCCTCCGACCCGGCACGCAACTACTCGTGGGGATCGAGTTTTCGAAAGGACACGAGCCACGGCTCACCGCCGCCTTCGGATCCGGCGCTCGGCCTTCCGAACTTCCTGACGCTCGATGGCGACATCGAGAGCATCACGAACGGAAACATCTCGGGTTCCACGATGGACCGCGGCTTTCATCGCCTCACCATCAGTCAGGAGGACGATTTCGACGGATCGGTTTCGAACCACGGCGACGCCAACCGGCAGCGCGCCCGATCGGATCTCCTGCTGAGCGTGTCTCCCGACGACGTCAGGTACATTCGCGGCGTTTCCGCGACGGAGGCGGCGGGTGGCGAGCCGTCCGGGCTTGCGAGCCCGTCCACCCAGATGGGCGATCCGCGCAACGTACCGCTGGCGATGGCGGGCGGACTCTTCCGGGGACGCACCGGAAGTCCCCCCGAGCTCTACACGTCGCTGCCGCCCGCATGGGACATCCTCCCTGTCATGCTCGCGCACGGTGGAGACGATGAGCACCTCGACAAATCCCGGCCGTCGATCAGTGGATTCTGGCCGGCCGAGTCCAACAGCGAACTCAACTGGAACCCGAACGCCGACCGCGCCTGGGCCCATCTACAACAGGAGTTCACGTGGGTGCAGCTACAAAGCCAGCGGCGCGTGTTCCTATGGGGCGAGACGGAGGTCGTTCAGTTCAACGAGGGTTCGACCGTCGGCCAGGGGGCGCACCGGTACCAGGAGTTCAGAGACGACGGCCAACGCGGCATCCTGATGGTCGACCCGATCTCCGGTGACTTCTGGGTGCCCGCGATCCTGGATCGCAGCCCCGGCCACGGCACGCAGTTCGGTGCGGAGGTCGTCGTGGACAACAACGGTACGGACGGCGGTGGCCGCCTCTCGCTCGGCTACTGGCGCAAGGATCGAAACGGCGTCAACGACTCGCGTCCCGACCGCGCGGCCCTGAGCGTGGGCCTGGGCACCTACATCGAGGGATTCCAGAACACAACCGGCAACAGCTGGCACCGGCACTCGATGGGCCGGACCGCGATCTCCGTCGCCATGTCGGCGGACGGGCTGTGGGGCGCGACCGCAATGCCGGGAGGCGACAGCCAGAAGATCCTCTTGTGGCGCACGGACAAGGAGCCGATTCCCGATGCGATCCTCGAGCAGGACTTCGCGGTCGGCTTGACCGGTCGCGACGCGGACGGTGATCCGTTGCCCAATTCGTCCGTCATCCTCAACATCGGAGGCGAGGACGCTGGTGAGACGACGCTGTCGAACGATCAGCATCATCTGCTTCCGGACTCGCTCTGTTTCGTGGACGGCGGGCTGCTCTTCCTGAACGAGACGCAGTTCGATCACGTGTTCGGCGTCAGCCTCGTCGATGGCCACCTGTCGAGTATCGAGGTCGAGGAGTCGGATCCGGACACCGGGTTCTATGTTCCCGATCAGGACTACATGCGCGGCGCGGTCGCGACCTCCAGCTTCGCGGTGCAGTTCGCGTTCAGCGGCGACGAACCCGAGCCCGGCACGACCGGTCCCGACACTGTCGCTTTTGTGGCCGGTAGCAACCGCATGGTGCGCGCGCTCGATGACCTCCCCGGCCGCCCGCGGTCCGGTTATGTCAACAAGGGCAACAGCGCCAAGCGCCTCTACGTGATGAACCTCGATCCCGACGACGAAGTCGGTCTCGATCTCGGTGACGGCGCCGAACTGATCGATCGTTCCGAGGCGGACCCCGACGTTCTGGGCGGCGATCTTCTGACGCCGGGCCGGATGGGCGAGGAACTCGACTTCCTGAAGATGTCGCCGGACGGACGGTTCGTCGCGGTCGTCCGCGATCTTTCCGCCCGCAACAGCTGGCAAAACATCGAGCCGACGTTCGCGACGCCTTCCAGCAGCACCAACACCGCTTGGCACGCCAACCTGGATCTGCTCGTGTTCGCGACGGATCCCGAAGACGATCTCGATGCGGCACGCACCGGTGTGCAGCACGCGCTGTTCCTTGGCACGAACCGGTACGGAACCGGCAACCCCGGCGGCCTCCCGACGGGCGCGAGCGGACGCAACCACCTGAACGGCTTCTACCGCCGCATATGGGGTTTGACCTTTGGTTCCAACCGCGACCCCGACGGCGAACGCTCACTGATTTTCAATTACTCGGGCGAGACCGTGAACAACAGCCGCTCGCCGATGGGCAGCGGCTGGGCCGTGAACTGGGGCGGCGTCAACCACTCTTCGGCGATCACGGTGCCGATGGGCACCGGCCACGTGAACCTGCGCTTCGAGATCCTCGACGACGAGGGTTCCCCGAACAGCTTCACTTCCCCGACGCTCGACAACACGCTCGAGGACATCGAAAACGTAGGCAACGTTGGCCCGACGAGCCGTCCGTATGCCGGGACGGGCGCCAGCGTCCAGCAGTTCTGGAGCATGTTCAAGAGCCACAACGGCAACTTTCTCTACTACGTGAGCGATCCGGAGCCGGGCCGCAACTTCATGGTCGGCTACAACATCAGCGGCGAGACGATCAACGGCCACGAGCCGTATGAGGCGTTTGTCCCGCACGCCGACAACGTTGGTTTCGAACAGATCGACGTCAACGCGTTCAACTACGAGAGCCGTTTCTATGCGGTTCCGGGTGGAGTCGATGCGCCGGGCGGCGACGATGGCGCCGGTCTGGTCTTCTTCGTCGCCAGCGCGCCGAGTGCCACGGCAACCAGCGCGACCGATCTCGAGGTCTACGTCTTCGATGCGGACCGCGGCGGCGACGCCGTTGTGCTCACGTCGGGCGTGACACCGGGCGGCACGAACGCGATCAACCATCTGCATGTTTCCGCCGACGGCGACGTGCTCATCGCACAACGCTCCGCCACCGGATCCAACAGTCGCACAAGCCGTGCGTCCCTGAACGGCAACAGCGATCTGATCGCCATCACGAACGTGCACGATGCTTTGGCGGGGGACGTGCCGATCAGTGTCGTCGTCAGCGAAGGCGCCAGTCACGGCGCGACCGTTGCGCTGGTCGGCCAAGGAACCGCCAACGGCCCGCGCGCAGTCGTGTTCTCCAGCGCGGATTCCGGGGACAACCGGACCTGGGACGACCGGACCTTGAAACTCGGGCTGCTGCAGCCCGGTTGCGAACCGGTCACACTGGATCCGACCCGATCGTTCTACGGGATCTTGTCGGCTCACCGCGTCGTGTCGGACAACCCCACGACGTCTGATTGAACCAACCGGAGGATCGTCCTCCAAACCTCTCTCGCGAGGGCGCCTCACAAGTGGGGCGCCCTCTACTCCGCTCCGGTGCGGACGGCGCTACTGGATCTCGAGTTCCGCCTCGATCGGATTGGTCCGAATCGTCCACGGGGCCCCGCCGACCATGAACGGAAGCGTGAGGGACCACGGACCGAAGCCCGTGCCCGGGTCGTGCTCCACTTTGTAGCTGGTGCGGCACTCGACTCGGTTGTCGTAGTTCCGGTAGCGCAAGGTTCGTGTCGCCATCGCGCGATCGATGCGGTGATGGGAAGCCCCCGGCGCGGATGCCATCTCCAAACGCATATCCACGTAGTCTTCCAAGCTCGCGCCCGGGTCCGGGATATCCGTCAGCGCCAGCCAGAGGTCGAAGTTCGTGGGGACCGCGACATGGAACACCGTCTGCAACTTGGTGAGGACCGCCGCCCGCATCGCCATCCGCTCCGGTTCACTCATCGCGGGATAGGGGCGCGCCGTTCCGGTGTCGTCCGTGATCGTCGAATTCACCGGATCGTAGGCAATTGCAAGGCTTCCGCGTCTCGGCATCGGACTTCCCTCCATGCGGATCGCGTGACCGTTGCGTCCAAGACGGCTCGCCCCACGCAGCCGACCACGATTCCTCCGCTGATCGTTTTACACGTTGCGAGCATATTCAGGAACCACTCTTCCCATTGTTCCGAATCGACTTGCAGCATCGAAAGCCGATCCACGGGTTTGCGGCGCCGGCGGGCGGAATCCCGATCGACTGAAATCCCAGATGCGGATCATCGGCGTTCGTGGCCCAGTCGTCGCCCATGCTGATTCGCGTCTGGCCGGCCAACGCGGCCTCTTCCATGTCGCGCCCGGGCCAATCCGTCTCCACCCACTCCGAGACGTTGCCGAGAACGTGATGCAACAGAAACGCGTTGCGCGCGGCCTCCATGCTGCGCACGGGCCGGATCGCCGACAGGAATGCGTCGAGTGTCTTAGCCGTTTGTTTCGCGCCGAAACTCAGCACCGCGTTCTCCGGCGCGATCGCCGATGCGTCGTTTCCGAGCGGGAAGCGCCAACCCTTCGGTCCACCCGCGGCATACCACCACTCGAGGATCGTCGGCAGGCGTTTCCCGGCCCACTCCGCGTAGGCGCGCGCTTCGTCACGCATGATCCCGATCACGGGCTTGTCGTCCCAGGAGGGTTCGTAGCGTCCGTCCCAATGCCGCGGATCCGGCCGCTGTGTTGCGGTCAGGAACTCCTTGTATTCCCCGAACGAGACCTCATACGGATCCATGAAGTAGTCGCCGAGCCGGTGGCGTTGCCGTCGTAACGGACTCGTGGCCGCGTCCGTGAGGCCCGCAACGAACTCGCCGGCGGGAATGCGCACCATCCCCGCGGTGACGGCGCCGGTTGACCGCACGTTCGCGGTCAGTTCGTAGGAGTGTTCGGCGACCAGCCGCCGCGTCAATTCGGCATGGCCGAACTCGGGTCGCACGACGATGAACCGCACGAGTCCTGGTTCGATCTCGATGTCCGTGAGCGGGGTCCGGCCGAGCAACTCCGCCGTTCCGATCGGCCGGCTGAGGTAGTCGAGCCGCTGCAGGTAGACCAGGTCGCCCGCCGTACCCTGGCTTGCCAGGGCGACCGATGCTGGTTTGGGCCCTCCGGCGAACATGAACCCGACGACGACGGCCACGGCGATGGCGGCGACGCCGACCACGGACATCAACCGCTTCCTGTGCCGTTGGCCCCACACCTGCGCTTTCGCCGCGAGCGCGGGCGGACGAGCGAGCACCGACTTGTGGGCCAGGTGCCTTCGCAGATCGTCCGCGAACTCGGCGGCGGTTTGGTAGCGGTGCGACGGGATCTTGGCCATCGCCTGGAGGCAGACGTTTTCCAGATCGTCCGGGATCTTGATGTCGCGCGAGGACATCGGCGCCGGATCGCGGAACGTGATGCTGTAGAGGATCTCCTGCTGGGAGTCGCCCTCGAACGGGCGCTTCAACATGAGCATCTCGTAGAGCACCACGCCCAGCGAGAAGATGTCGGTCCGCCGGTCGACCTTCACGTTCGCGGCGAGCGCCTGCTCCGGACTCATGTAGTACGGAGTGCCGGCCAATGCGCCCGATCGTGTCAAGACGCTCAGCGCCTCGAACTTGGCGAGGCCGAAGTCGACGACGCACGGTTTTCCGTCGTGGTCGATCAACAGGTTTTGGGGCTTGATGTCGCGGTGGATGATGCCCCGTTCGTGCGCGTAGTGGAGCGCGTCGGCAACATCCGCCGCGAGTTTCACCCAACGCTCGGGGCCCGCGGCCGATGCGCTCTCGCTCCGCTGGTTCTCGAGGACCTCGAAGAGCGACGCGCCCTCGATGTACTCCATCGCGAAGAACTGATGGCCATGGCCTTCGCCGACTTCGAACACGCGCACGATTCCGGGGTGTGCGAGGTCCTGCGTCGCCGTCGCCTCGCGCACGAACCGCTCCCTCTGTACCGGAGAAAGCGCCAGATCGGCGCGCAGCACTTTGATCGCAGCGGTTGCACCGTCTTCCGACTGGCCGAGGTACACCACGCCGGCGGCCCCGCGGCCGATCTCCTCGACCAGCTTGTAGCGGCCCATGGATTGCCCGATCAGTTTGTGCGGCGCGATTGCGAGACCTTCGGGCGCCCCGGGTAGAAGCGGCTCGTCGGCGTCATGGTCGAGGATGAGCCGTTCGATTTCCACGCGCAGAGCCGGATCGTCGATACAGGCCTTCTCGAGAAACGCGGGTCGGTCCTCCGGCGGAAGTTCAACCGCCTCCGAGAAGATGCGCTTCAGCTTGCGCCACCGCTCCGGGTTCATTCCATCGCGCCTTTGAGCCAAGCCCGGGCAAACTGCCACTCGCGCTCCGTCGTGCGCACGGCGAGGCCCATTTCCGCCGCGACCTCGTTGATCGAGAGTCCCGCGAAGTGCCGCAGTTCGACGATGCGGGCGGCCTGCGCGTCGACCTCGGCCAGCTTGGTGAGCGCTTCATCCAGATCCAACACGTCGACCAGTTCACTTCCCATGTGCACGGAGATCGAGCTCAGCGGCACCTCGCGTCCGCGAGCTTTGCGTTTTTGCCTCTTCTTCGCGCGAGCGTGGTCGACGAGGATCCAACGCATCGCGCTGGCCGCGCTCGCAAAGAAGTGGCCGCGGTTTTTGAAGCCGCGGGCCTGCTGATCGAGCATCTTGAGATACGCCTCGTGCACAAGGGCTGAGGGATCGAGACTGTGGTGGGGAGCCTGGCGGCGAAGGAAACGCTCGGCTTGGCTCTGCAACTCACCGTAGATGAGTCGGAACAACTCCGAACGAGCGTTTTCGTCTCCGCGTCTTGTCTTCTCGAGTAAACCCGTGATCAGGTGCTCGGACGACACCGATTCCCTCCCATAGAGCAGCAATTCTGCTTCCTTGAGTGAGGGAACACAAGCGCGACTCCGGGGGGATCGCCATCTGCGCATACCGTAGAGATCCACGACGGAGGGCGTCCGGTACCGCCAGCGTAACGCGCGCGATTTTTTACACCAAATCCGGCGGACGCCGGCCCTGGATCTCGTGGCACCACTGTGTTGTTGTCCGGCGGGCCGTTCTGCCCGGCGGCAACACGACGGACAGGCATCGAAACAACCTTGTTCTAGGGCCTTGAGCCCTGATGGATTTGGCGGTGGCTTTGGACATCGGCCGTGACGCGCAGGTGGGAGACCCGGCCCCGGTGGGAACCGACGGCTGAGGGTCAAGGCGTGTCGGGAAGGCTGTGTCGCGTCCAGAGTCCCGTGGCTCTGTCGAGGTTCCGGCGGACCAGCGTCCTGGGGACCGGATAGCTTTCGACGGCCAACCCGGTCGGTCGCTACCTCTGGTGGCGGCCGGCCTCTTATCCGACTTCGCCCGCTTGTCCTCGAAGGGCGCGGCGTAGGCTCGGACGGGGCCTAGCCCGCGCCGCTCAATTTGTCTTCGTCGCGATTGAACAGGAAGTTCAGGCTCGTGAGGCTTCCGTAGCAGCGGGTCACGTACTGCTGCAGGTCCACCTTCTCGACGTCGG
>JAZFYD010000123.1:0-21274 GCA_036443405.1 Planctomycetota bacterium | reverse complement strand
CGCGGAGGTCCACGAGCGCATCCCGTTCTGGTTCTCAGCGAGCGACGCCTCCGCGCTGCTCAGCGAGCGAGAGGGCTGCCCGAACGTGGTCCTGGAGTCCCTCGCATGTGGCACGCCATGTCTTCTCACCGACTCGCCCGAGATGCACGAGGTGATCGCGTCTGCGAGCGAAGCGGAGTTCACGAAGCTGGAGCCGGCTTCGGTCGCGCGCGGCCTCGCGACACTCTTGGCACGCGGCGAACGGGTCTCACGGCCGGCGCGAACCTGGGACGAAGTGTCGCGCGAGGTGATGGCGCGTTTTGAGAGAGTGGTGCCGGCGGCGGCCGTCTAGCCTCTGATTGAAGTCCTTACGGCTTCCTCATCCGCCAAGGCCTCGGCGGTCGCAGTTGCCACTCAACCTACTCCGGGATCACCCGCCGCATCTCCCGATCCTCGATGTCGATACCCTGGCGCGGATAGGCGCGGCCGGTGAGCGGCCGGAACTGAGCACGCGCCCATTCGCTCGCACGCGTCTTCCTGTGGTCGATGAGGATCGTCTTGACGATCTCGAACGCCTCGTCCTTGCGTTCCAGACGAACCAACAATTCGCCGCGGCGTTGCAGGTAGTTGCCTTGGGACTCGTGTTTGTAGCCCTGCTCCTTGCTCTTTCGCGACGCCTCCACGAGGCCAGCCGCCGTGGTCGCGGCATCCAACGCCTCGGCCCACTCCTTACGCGCCTCGTGCACCTCCGCCAGCGTGTCGAAAAGGCTCGCCTTGTGCGCAGCGAGATACCCGTCGCCCTCGGGCTTCATGTATAGCCCGAGCGCCTGCTTCGCGAACTCCAAGGCCTGGTCGAGATCCTCCTCGCGCTGCGCGAGAATCCACGCGGCATTGTTCAGAGTCCTCCAGTCGTTCGGCGTGAGTTTGAGGATGGCCCGGTAGTCGGCCAACGCTTCCTTGTTACGGCCAAGAATGTCGAGCACGGACGAGCGCTGACCGAGCAGCCAAACGTGAAGTTTCGCCAATCGCGGACCGCGTTTGGGATCGATCGCGGAACCGATGAGCTGCAGGAAATCCTCGGGGCGGTCCCCGCCTCTGCTCGGTTCCGTCAAGAGCACGCGGAGGCGGGTCCAGACGAACGTGTCCCGCCACTGGGTAGCAACGAGATCCTCGTAGATCTGACGCGCGACACGGTATTCGCCCTGTGCGTAGAGCAGCCCGGCGCGGAGCTTCCGGTTCTGGTAGTCGCGCGGCGCGACGCTGAGGATGCCCAGGGCCCTGTCGCGCTGGCCGTTCGCGTTGTAGGCGAGCGCGAGGATGCGGTGTGCCAGCGGTTGGTCGCGGTATTTCTCGAAAGCTTCCAACGCCATGGCAGCGGCTTCGGAACCGCGCTCCACCTCCATGAGTGCGCCCACCACGCTCTGATAGAGCGGGAGGCTCTTTTCGGTCTCGGCGAGATAACGTTCCACCACCTCCTCGAATTTCTTCGAGCGTATGAGTGCCGTTGCCATCCGGTCGCGGGGTTCCTGCCCCTCAGGATCGTCTTTGACCCACAGGCGCGCGATCTCCTCCGTCTTGGCGTTGTCGCCGATGCCCGCTGCCAACTGCATGGCCAGACGCAGCGCGTGGGGGCGCGAGTCGCCCTTGGCGCCGCGCGAGACCAAATCGTCGGCCAACTTTGCCAAGTCGGCGTCGGGTTGCTGGAGGGTCTCCGCCAACAACGCGACGTACGCGCGCCCTTCGCCTTCGCCGACGGCGGACTCGAGTCCTTTACCGAGGGCCTTCCGCCAATCGGGGTCCCGCGCCGTAAGCACAAAGACATAGGCGGGCGCGCCGGCGCGAAGTGCGGGTGCGAACAAGCGGCCGGCCAACTCGGCGTCCTTGAGAATCTGCGCAAACTGCATGGCGCTGATCCGGACGCGGGCGTTCGCCTTTGCGGTCTGATCAATCGTAACCAGGTCGGCCCGCGCGGCGTCCACAAGCGCCTGGTTTGCCTTGTCGCCGCGATTGGCCGTCGCGAGGCGCGCCTGGGCGCGCAGCAGGAGGTGGCTGGGAACGTCATCGCCGCCGAGCGCGATCTTCTTGTCGAGATACAGGATCAAGCGCGCGGGATCCCGCTTGGCGAGTTGCCGCATCACCCAGAGACTTTCGTTGAAGTTCTGGGTCGCCTTGGCCATGCCCTCGACGGCCTCGGTTCCCTGCGCCGGGGTCACGTTTCCCTCGGATTCGGCGCTCAACCACGACACCAGACGCCTCTGATGCTCAGGGACACCGGCGTCATCCAGGATCTGTAGGGAAGCCGCCACGTCTCCGCCGATCGCGAGAATCGCGGCCGCGCGGCGGGCATCCTCCGGCGACGCGTTTTCACGGGTCACCAGGTCTTTGAGAATTTCGTACGCCTGCTTCCGGGAAAACTCGTCCTCTTTCCGCATCCGAATCTCGGCGCGCAAGAAGGAGAGCGATGTGGGTTCGGGCGTGAACGGTTTCTCCTCCGCCAGAACTTGGGCCTGCTGGAAGTGACCCGCGGCGGCGACCCAGCGGACTGTCGAGAACCAGAGCGGGAATTTGTCCGACTTGCGGAGCTCGCGAACCAGATTGACGGCAAGTGTTAGTGCGTCGGGATCTTCGGAAACCGTGAGGTAGTAGAACGCGAGCGAGACGCGCGAGTTGTCCAGCGCGCGAATCTCGTCGTTGGTTTCGGCCGCAGCCGCCTCCTGTTCGATGAACGCGCGCGCCGTCTCCCGATCCTCTTCGGCCTCCGACAAGAGCTGGATGTTCGCTTTCAAGAACTGGAGGCCTTGTCGCTCTTTGCCCTGCCTGGCGATCTCGATGTATTCGTGTGCGCCCTTTTGGTTGTCGCGCGCCCGGCGCGCCCAGATTCCTTTCGTGGGTCCCGACGAGTAAAACCTCGCCGCTTCGAACTGCGTGAGCGAGGCGAGGTGCAGGGCGGCGGCTCGCATCGCGTTGCTCTTGGAGATGGTCGCCAGGGATACCGCGAATTCGGCGGCCTGCAGCCGGTGCGGCATCTGCGGACTCGCGCCGACCAGAGCGATCAGGCGGGAGAGCGCGAGATCGGGATGATACGGAACGAGCTTGAGCGCTTCCTCGTACAGGGCACCTGGCTGGGAAGTGTTCTGTACCGCGAGGAGCAGATATTTCGCCGCGGGCTTGTTGGTCGTGTACCGCGCGGACCACTTCCGGGCGATCGTTTCGAGATCGGCCCAGCGAGCCTCGGCGTGGGCGATGCGGCAGAGGATCTCGAACGCGTTTCCCGAATCCGGGTCGCCCGCGAGAAGCTCCTCGGCCAACCGGCGAGCCTCCTCATAGTTCTTGGTCACATAGGCCCGGTGGGCACGCTCGGCCAGTCCCTTGCGGGTGAGGCCGCGCTTGTAGACCAAGTAGGCGCCACCGGAGAACCCGGCGAGCATCAGCACTGCGAGAATGAAGATCAAGGGTTTTCGCATGAAGACTCTCTCTAGCCAGTGGGCCTCACCCCGGCAGTGACGGCCTCGCGAAGAGGCCCGCCGATGGAGCGGAGGAACTTCGCGGCCCGCCGTTCCGTTTCCACAACGGAATTGTGGACGTCCACATACACGGTCACGATCAGCGTGGGAGGCAGCTCGCCACCCTTCATGAGATCCAGGAACCGGTACCAGCGAATGTACAGCTCGTGGTCCGCGAATCGATCGCCAGCCTGGAACCAGTAGTAGACCAACATCTTGTGCCGGCCCTTTTGCGCGATCAGCCGGCGCATCGTCGCGTCCCCGGCGTCTTCGTACGCGGTGAACGGTACGACGTCCTGTTTGAGGATCTCCCAACCCTGTGCGGGCATGCAGTAGCTCGGAGCGTGGAAGTTCTCGGAGTTGCGGATCGAGCCGCCGACGTAGATTCGATACTGGTGGCCGGGGTTGTCGACGTAGTCGACAGTGGTGTAACTGTCGGCGCCAGCCGCCTTTACGATCTGGGGGTCGGTCTTGACGCGCCGGCCGTGGAACTCGCCATCGGCCAGTTCGAGCGGGATCTTGTCCAAGCGGCTCTTGAACTTCGCCACCTCGGCCGGATCGGCGTCGCTGGAGGCGAGGCGCGAACGAACGTTGTAAACCGCGAAGCTGGTCGCCACGAGGACGAGCACCAAACACGTACGGGTTGCCCAGACGTACAGCGGGATCCGAACGGGGGGGCTTCCCGGATCGGCCGGCGCAGGGGTCGGCTCTGCACTCTTTTCCGGATCCAGGCCGTCTTCCGCGCCGTCATCGGGGCCCGCGCCGAACATCATGGTCAAAAGCCGGGAAAACCCCCAGACGATCAAGGCAGCGACTCCGAACAGGAGCAAACCCTCGGCGTGATGGAAGAACCCGCTGGCGGCCTCCTCGCTGACGTGAACGGACAACATGCCCGTCACCCAGATCCGGAAACCGTTCAGCGCAATGGCGATCGGCACACAGGAGACCACAAGGGCCACCTGGAGCGCCCAGTGACGGCGCCAGATCGTCATGCAGGACAGGATCGTGATTGTGGTGAGGGCGATGAGGGAACGGATCCCGCTGCAGGCGTCTGCGACCGACATGTCGCGGATGCCCGCCAGGCTGATCGTGTTGCCCTCCAGGTTCAAGTGGAGGCCGCTGAGATCGAGCAGGCCCGTCGCGAGAATCGCGGCGTGCTGCTTCAACGGCACTGTCACGGCCATCTCGATCCGCCCCGGCCAAGGGCACGCCAAGAGGAGCACAAACAGCGGAGCCGCGAGCACGCGGAGGCCGCGGATCCCATAAAACGCTACGACCAAGAGGATTACGGAGGCGATCGCAGAATAGGGCTTCAGGAACCACGAGACTTTCATCTCGCCAAGGAGCAGCAAGCCGAGCATGGGCACGACCAGCAAGGTTGCGAGGGTCGAAAGCGCCATGGTGCCCGCCCCCGCGCTGAGCCCCAGCGCACGCAGCCGATCACGGCGCTGATAGAGCATCCACGCGGCGATGGGCGGCAAGAGGAAACCGTGGCTCCATTCCGGCCGTACCCACCACTCCTGCGCGATGGTCTCCCAGAGCGTCGGAGCGAACGCGACGAGCATGAGCAGCCCCAGAACCATCTGAGAGCGCCGGTCCCACGTTCCGTTGGTGTCCAAAGAGGGGGCTGATTCAGCTCCGGATTGCATGTTTCTGTTGCGCTGTTCCATAGACAAAAGGGTGCTCGAGACCCGCCTTCCGCAAAACGAGGGCCCTACGCCCTCTCTGATCGGGCCAGTGTCCACCGAACTCGACCCATTAACCCAGGATTTTGCGTTTCATTGTGGCTTTTGGCATTGACGAGCCGGTTTGGGCTCGGCTACGATTTGCCGCGTCTGAGGAGTAACCTGGTGCCTCACCTCGATACGGCGATGTTAGCCGAATCGGATGGTGGGGACGCGCAAGTGAGAGATAGGGTAATGATCGCTGAGTTCTTCGGCAACGTGCCGGCATTCGCACTATTTGTGGAAGGTGGCATCTTCCTCGGTATCGCGGTCGGTATTCGAATCGCACAAAGACGGCGGAGGCGCGCCGACAAGGCCAACTAGGGATCACCGACGGTGATCTCGTTCCTATGCACGGAAGTGCCGGGATGTGCTTGACCATCCAAGCGAGGATTCCGACAATGAAGGGTTCCCAATCAGCCAAATCGCCGAAACGGCGGGTGCTGGGTGGGAGCGGTCGGCGTTCGTTTGAATTGGATTGGACGCATGGTCGCGAGCGAACCGATCTGAAACGTCAGTACTGCTCCAGAAAGGAGATGGCACACCTTGTGCCTCTACTCACGGCGCAGAACGTTATGTCGAAGAATCGCAACGCTCCCGGGATCGCTCACGCGCTTCCCCATTACCCCACCGCCTTCGTACGCTCTCCGGCGACGGCGTCCAACGGTCGGAGGTCCCATGTCCTCCGTTAGGTCGAGCCTCGGCCGCTACCTGCGGATTGCCACGCGCCACACCTGGATGGTGCTCGTGCCCGGCGTGGTCATCTTTGCCGCCTCCGCGGCGGCGGTGATCGTGCAGGAAGACACCTACGAGGCGAGCGCCCTGCTAATGCCGCCGCTGGCCAAGCCGTACGACAGCTTGGCTCACCGGGCGGTCATCACGCAGTCGAGTTCCCTGATTCGGAACGCGCGAGAGTACATGCTCTCGACGCGAGTCCTTCGCCAGTTGGTGCGGGATCTCGACGAGAAGGAACTCAACCCCTACGCGGACCAGAGGGACGACCAGGGTGACCGGATCGTCCAGCTGTTTCAGCGGAACATCCTCGTCGCCACGTCCGTCCGCAAAGGCCACGTTCAGGTCACCTTCCAGCATGGTGGCAATCCCAAGTCGCCTGAGATGGTCGCGGCGGTAGTCAACGGCCTGTGCGAAGAGTTCATCGACAAACAGCGCACGTTCATGGATCAGGAAGCCGACCTCATGACCGGTTTCCTCCAGGGGCGCAAAGCGGACCACACGTCCGATCTGGAAGAGGCCGAGAAGGCGCTCACGTCGGAGAAAGAAAAATACCCGGGCCAGCTCCCGGAAAACGTCGAAAACAACCGCGACCGCATCGACAGACTGCACGATAGGATCCTGCGTTCCCGGGACCGAATTTCCAACAACAAGCTCACTCTCAAGTCTCTGGTGACGGAGTCTTTCCGTACAAAACACCAGCTCGAAATCGCGACGATGCTCGGCAGCCGCAACTCCAACCTGGACGTGATCCAAGGAACGCTCGGGACCCTGCGCGCCGAACTCGAGCGCAAACGGGTCCTGTTCAAGGAGGACAGCGCCGCCGTACAGAACTTGCTCAAACAGATCGTGACGCACGAGACGCGCTACGCGGATGAGAAATTGAAGCAGGAAGGCGACGACCAGCTCGTCCTGCTCTACAAGCACACACTCGATGAATCCAAGAAGCGAGAGGCGGAGCTCGGGCAGCAGTCGATCCAACTCGAGGCTTCGATCAAGCGGGATCACTCCCAGATCGCCGCGTTGGAAGAGGCGATCCTCGTCGGCATCGACCTCGAATCGACGTTCGATAAGCTTGTGCGCAACCTGAACGACGCGAAGCGCCGCCGGGATTCGATCCGGGAACGCCTGTTCGAAGCCGGCGAAGCGCGCGGTTTCCAGGCCATGTCACAGGCGACCCCGATCGAGATCGAGCAGCGTGCGATCGTCCCCAAGGACCCGATCGGCCCAAAGCGCATCCGGATGTCCTTGCTGGGACTGGCGGCCGGCCTGGCAGTCGGCGTCGGCATCTCGGTCGCCCGGTCCAAACTCGACCGCTCGTACGAGGAGTCGGACGACCTACGTAGCCTGCTCCCCGGGACCGTGCTCGTCACGATTCCCGAGGTCAGCCCGATTTCGCACCGCGTATTCCGCAACATTGGCAACTTCGTCCTGGGCGGCACCCTCCTCGTCGTCTTTGGCGCCACGCTCGCCGTGGTCTTGATCCGCGAAGGCGTCGTCGGCGACCTCTCCATGATCGAGCCGCTCCTCGACCTCCTCGGATAGACATCATGAAGCCTCTCACCTTCGACCTCACAACCTTGGCGCCGGCCAGCACCCGGCAGCCCGAGGCAGATCCGATCCACGTGGAACCCGTCCCGTACGAACCGGAGACGACCGTTGCACCCGCCGCACCGGCTGCACCCGCTGCACCGACCGTGAACGTAAACACAGCGGCCCGGCCCGCAGCGGCGCCGGAGCCGATGCCCGAGCCCCCCGCGGAGCCCTCTGCGCTGACTGCGAAGCCGGAAAAGGCGAAAGAGGCACGCGCCCCCAAGCGGTTCCGCTCCGCCGCGGTCGCGACCACGGCGCCCACCGCGCTCAAGTTGCCGCGCCGTTTTGTGCGTCACGGCGGATGGGCCAAGGATGTCGCCAACGAGCAGTTGCACGCGCTGGCCACTCACGTTCTGGCGCGCCACACCGAGGAAGGCCTGAAGACGATCGCGATCACGTCGGCGCTTCCCGGCGAAGGGAAAACCACGATCGCCCTCGGCCTCGCCGAGCGCATGGCCTCGGCCGGACGCCGCATTCTGGTGATCGACCTGGATACGCACCGCCGCACCCTGAGCGGAATGGTCGATCTCGAAGACGCGCCCGGCGCGTTCCTCGCGAATGGCGAATTCGCCGAGCAGCTCCACTACTACGAAACCGACTGCACGGGTGTGTTCTTGATGCCCGCCGGTCAGCTCGACCCAGGAATGCCGCTGATGCGCCGTGACAGCCTCGAACGGCTCGTCGGCAGCGCCTCCACCAAGTTCGATTTGGTGCTGTTGGACTGCCCGCCGCTCGTGCCCGTCGCGGACGCACACGTCATCGGTGACATCTCGGATGCCGCCATCCTAGTCGTGCGCGCTTCGAGCACACCGCAGGACGTCGTCGACCAGGCGCTCTCGGACTTCGGGAAGGAGAAGTTCATCGCCGCCGTGCTCAACCGTGCCAAGCCGTCTCGGATCCCCTACTTCGGCGAGATCTATGGCTACTACAGCCGCGGCCAAAAGCGGTAATCTCCCCCGCCCGCTGGGCGCTCCGGCGTCCGGCTCGACAGCACCGACACGGATCGGCGTCCTCTGGGACTACCCGTTCTCGCTGGTTCGTCGGCTGGCGCTGAGCTTCGTCGCGTTGCTCGCGCTCGGTGCTTTCGGCCTGTGGCTGCTCTCGCCGGGCGTGAGTGGCGTTGCGACGGTAATCCAGCTCGTACCCGTCGCTCTCGCCATCTTGTCTTCGCTCTACATCGCCGAGTTGGTTGGCATCACCGAACGGCCGCTGCCTCGCCTGAAACCGGAGGCGCTGTTCGCTGCCATCGGCATCAGTTGCATCGTGATGAGCGCGTTCTACTTCGTCACGTACTACACCGGGATGAAGGAGCACACACCTCGGCCCGAGTTCCTCTGCCTCGCTCCGGCCCTCGCTGCCTTGTTTGTGTTCCTCCAGCGACGCTGGATCGAATTACGGGGCGGAGATGGTATGGCCATGACCGCCGCGTTGTTTGCGGGGTCCCGAGAGGCCGCAGCGCAGGCGCTCGACGATATGGCGCCCCTCGGCGGGCTCGACGTCAGAACGATTCTACTGCCCGACTCCATCACGAATCGCGAGCCCCTTCGGGACCGCGAGATCGTGCCGGCGAGCCACCTCGAACGTGTGCGCTCGGAAGGCGTGCGCCTCTTTGTGGTCGGAGCTGCGACTGAGGACCAACTGCGCACGATCCTGTCTCCGTGCGCCGGTGTGGGCCTTCTCGTGGAACCTGTCGCCGACTTGGTCGCCAAGTGCGAAGGCAAAGCCGTGCTCGACTCGGGCAACGACCTACGCCTGCTCGCTCGCCTGACCACACAGGCGAAACCGTACGCGATGCAGCGCGCCACGGACATCACGATCGCCGCCATCGCGCTAATGTTCACACTACCGATATGGCCTATTGTCGCAGCGCTGGTGAAGCTCAGTTCGCGAGGGCCTATCTTTTTCCGACAGGAGCGCGTCGGGCTCTGGGGCCGATCGTTCCAGATCTTGAAATTCCGCACGATGCGTGTGGACGCGGAAGACGACAGTGGACCGGTGTGGAGCCAACCCGGTGACCCGCGAGTCACGAAGATTGGCCGCCTCCTGCGGACCACGCGCCTCGACGAACTGCCTCAGCTCCTCAACGTGATCAAGGGCGACATGTCGCTTGTCGGTCCCCGACCGGAGCGTCCCTACTTCGTGAAGACCTTGAGCGAACGTGTCCAGCTCTACGCCGCGCGCAACTCCGTGCGGCCGGGTGTCACCGGCTGGGCCCAGATCCGGTATCCGTACGGCGCAAACGAAGATGACTCGCGCGCCAAGCTCGCCTACGACATCTTCTACATCCTCAACCGCTCGATGACGTTCTACTTCGCCGTGCTCCTCGAAACGGCCAAGGTCATCATCTTCGGTCGCGGCGGTCGGTAGACCCGCAACGACCGACTCCGCGCTGCGCTACGTCCCAGCTCGGATTTTGCCGATGAAACCGCGGGGGGATGCCCCAACTCATGCGTATCCTCAACGTCGTCGGCGCCCGGCCGAATTTCATGAAGATCGCCCCGCTGGCGCGCGCGCTGTCAGGCGCCGGCATTGAGCAGTATCTGGTGCACACGGGCCAGCACTACGACGCCAACATGTCGAAGGTCTTCTTCGACGATCTCGGCCTGCCGAAACCGGACGTCTACCTCGGCATCGGATCGGGCTCCCACGCCCAGCAGACCGCCAAGGTGATGGAGGCGTTCGAACCGGTGCTGCTCGACTGGAAGCCCGATCTCGTCGTGGTCGTCGGCGACGTGAACAGTACGGTCGCCTGTAGCCTCGACGCGGCCAAGCTCGGGATCGCGGTGGCGCACGTGGAAGCCGGGCTGCGCAGCTACGACTGGAGCATGCCCGAGGAGATCAACCGCGTCGTCACCGATCGGCTCGCGGCTCTTCTCCTCACGCCTTCCGCCGACGGCGATGAGAATCTCGCCAAGGAGGGTGTCGCGCCGGAGCGGATCCATCGCGTCGGGAATATCATGATCGACAGTCTGGTGCAGCACCTGCCGAGGGCGCGGCAAACCGATGTCGCGGGCCGCCTCGGTCTGAAAGCGCAAGGGTATGCCGTGCTGACGCTGCACCGCCCGTCGAACGTGGACGACCCCGAAGTGCTGTTTCGCATCATGGGCGCAGTCGAGCGCATCAGCAGGCGCATCCCGGTCGTGTTCAGCTGCCACCCACGCACCGCCGCGCGCCTCGAAGAGACCGGCGCCGGCACTGGCGGCGACATCCGGCGTCTGGACCCGCTCGGCTACCACGAGTTCCTCGGCCTGATGGCGGACAGCCGTTTGGTGCTGACGGATTCCGGCGGGCTGCAGGAGGAGACGACGTACCTCGGCATCCCGTGCGTGACGATCCGCGAAAACACGGAGCGGCCGATCACGATCAACGAGGGCACGAACTCCCTCGCCGGCACCGACGCCGCCCGCATCGAGGAGCTGGCCACGAGCGCGCTTGAAGGCGAAACCACGGGACGCATTCCGGACCTGTGGGATGGGAAGACCGCCGACCGAATCGTGAAGGTCTTCCGCGATTGGTTCAATAACCGATCGTGAGTTCACCGCCGGATCAGCACGCGGACCTCGATCGTTCGCTCGTATCCGGCATCGCGTGGACCGCGGCCGCGAAGTACGGAGCGCAGATCATCCAGTGGGTGCTGACGCTCATTGTCGCGCGCATCCTGCTGCCGGAGGACTACGGGCTCTTCGGGATCGCGTGGATGGCTGTCGGGCTCATCCTGCTGATCAATGAGGGCGGTCTCGGGCTCACCGTCGTTTCGCTGCGTGAGCTGACCAAGGAACAGATCGCGCAGCTAAACTCGGTCGCGCTGATGTTCGGGATCGGCGCAAGCCTCTTGGCCTGCGCCCTCGCGTGGCCACTCGAGTGGTTTTTCAACATGCCGGGGCTCATGTGGGTCCTGATCGGGCTGAGCCCGCTGTTTCCAATCATCGCGATGCGAACGGTGCCCCAGGCCGTGCTCCAGCGCGATCTGAAGTTCCGATTCATCGCGCTCGCCGAGGCCGGCATGGCGATAACGAACAACGTCCTGACCCTCGTGATGGCGCTCTTGGGGTTCGGCTACTGGTCGTTTGTCATCGGCCATCTCTCCGGGCACACGCTGCGAACAGCGCTCGTGCTCGGCCGGCACTGGTCGCCGTATGCCGTAGCACGGTTGGAGGATCTGAAATCCACGCTCGCGTTCATGTTGCATCTCGTGGGCAATCGTATCGCCTGGTTTTTCCAGTCGAAGTCCGACATCGGCGTCACCGGGTTCAAACTCGGACAAACCACGACGGGCCACTTCGCGATGGCGCATACGCTCGCGAGCATGCCGCTCGACAAGATCGCGTCGCTGATCAGCCGGGTCACGCCGGCGTTTTTCTCGCGCGTGCAGGACGACGCGGCGGGGCTACGTCGTTACTTCCTTCGGCTTACCGAGGTCCTTGCCGTCACGGTCATCCCCGTGTCCGCCGGCATCGCGCTGGTCGCGGACGACTTCGTCCCCGTTGTGCTCGGCCCGAACTGGTTGCCCGCCGTCAATCCGCTACGCCTGCTCGCGCTTTCGGCTGGCTGGCGCGCCGTTGCGATGCTGTTCCAACACGTACTCGTGATCAAGAAGGACACGCTGTTCGCGATGAACATGGCGTGGCTGATCACCGTGGTCCTGTTTGGTGCGTTCATCGTCGGCGCGGGACTCGGCGAGTACCACGACCTCGGGAAACTCGCGGTGATCGACGGGATCACGGGCATCGCGCTCGCGTGGCTGCTCGTACACCCGATGCTCAGCCTTCCGCTTTACCGGCGGGCACTGAGCCACATGGCGATGCCGGTGCGGCAGTATTTCGGGGCGCTGTTCCCCGCCGTTAGCTCCGCGGCGATCATGGCGGTCGCCGTGCTGGTCACGAAGGTCCTGGACCCGTCGCTACCCGCCGCGGTTCGGTTGGCGATGGAGACTCTGGTCGGTGTGCTCGCGTACGCGGCGAGCATGCTCGTGTTTCACCGGCAGCGACTGGCAGCGTTCATGGAGACGCTCAAGATGGCGCGGAGCAAACCCGCGACCACGGAAGAGGCGGCGGAAGACTAGGCGGTCGACGCGACGGCGTTCTGCTCGACGAAGCGCCGGTGCCATAGATTGAACATCATCACGCCCCACAGTTCAGCGGACCAATCGCGCACGCCGGACTGGTGCTGGTTCCAGACCTTTTCGAGATACGGCTTTTCGAAGTAGGTCCTGGTGCCCTCGCTCTCGAGGACGAGATCCGCCGCGTAGTCCTTCACGTCGTTGCGCAGCCACTCGAGGATCGGGACGCCGAATCCCATCTTCGGGCGGTAGAGAATCTCGTCGGGGAGCTTCTTGCGGAGCGCGCGCTTCAGGATGTGTTTCTTTTCCTGGCCCTTGAGCTTCAGCCCGGACGGGATCGTCGCCACGCTCTCCATGAAGACGTGATCGAGAATCGGGCACCGCACCTCGAGGGAAACCGCCATGGAGGCGCGGTCCACCTTTGTGAGGATGTCGTCGCAGAGGTACGTCTTCATGTCGAGGTACTGGATCCGCGACAAGTGGTCCTCCGCCTCGGCGCGGTTGTAGTGTTCGCGGAACAGGTCGGCCGTATCGTGCCCGGCGATTTCGCGGCGGACATCGCCGCGAAGCAACTGCTCCTTCTGGTCCTTCTTGAACGCGCTCATCGAGAAGAAATACGCCTCGACCGGATCGCGAGCGACGTTCGAGAGGAACGCCTTGCCACGGAAGATCTGCGGAAGGTAGTCCGCCTTCGGATAGAGCTTGCCCAACCCGCCGAACACCGGGCGCCGCAGCGGCCCGGGAACGAGGTTGCGCACGAAATTCTCGCGACCGTCGAAGTAGTAGCGCCGGTACCCGACGAAGTTCTCGTCGCCGCCGTCTCCCGACAGGGCGACCGTCACTCGTTCTCGCGCGGCCTTCGACACGTAGTACGTCGGCACCATCGAGGAGTCCGCGAACGGCTCGTCGTAGTGCCACGCGAGCTTCTCGATGATCGGAATCGCGTCGGGCGTGACGATGTTCACGGAGTGATCCGTGGAGAACAGATCCGCCACCTGCTGCGCGTACTTCGTCTCGTCGAACTTGGCGACGCTGAAGCCGATGGCGCACGTGCGCACCGGGTCGTTCGAATTCTCGGCCATCAGGGCGACGACCGCGGAGGAGTCGATGCCGCCACTCAGGAACGCGCCGAGCGGCACCTCGCTCATCATGCGCATGCCGACGGCCTGACCGAGGATCTCGAGGATGCGCTCGTGGTGGATCTCCTCCGCGTCCTTGGAAACGGGCGCGAACGAGATGTCCCAGTACCGCTCCATCCGCAGGCCGTTGACGTCGACGACCGCGAGGTGGCCCGCCGGCAGCTTCTTGATCGCCGCGAAGATCGAACGCGGTGCGGGCACGTAGAGCAGCGACAGGTAGTCGCTCAGCGCCGCGGGGTCCAACTTCGTGTCGAGGCCCGGGACCTGGAGAATCGCCTTGATCTCGGACCCGAATCCGAGGCGCTTGCCGTCGTGGTGGTAGTAGAGCGGCTTCTGGCCGAGGCGGTCGCGCGCGAGCAACAGTTGCTGCTTGCGCTCGTCCCAGATCGAAATCGCGAACATCCCGCGCAGGCGGCGGATGGCCTCGGTGCCCCACTCCTCGTAGGCGTGCACGATCGTCTCGGTGTCGGATCGCGTGCGAAAGCGATGTCCCTTTTCCTCGAGCTCCTTGTGCAACTCGGGGAAGTTGTAGATCTCGCCGTTGAACGCGATCCAGACCGTGCCGTCCTCGTTGCACATCGGCTGCTGGCCGCTCTTGAGATCGATGATCGAGAGGCGGCGGTGGCCGAGCCCCGCGTGGCCGCGTCCTTCACCCTCGGGCAGGCCGTAGAGCGGGACGTCCGGACCGCGGAGTTCCTCCGGCCCGAGGTTCAGGAAGTAACCCTCCTCGTCCGGGCCGCGATGTTCGAGAGTGCGCGTCATCGCGACCAGCACGGACGGGTCGACGGGCGTGCCGTCGAACTGGACCAAACCGGCGATTCCGCACATCAGTCGCGAACTCCGTCGACGTTGGCCCCATCCAGGTTCGCCTGCACCGGCGTGTCCTGATGCGCCTTGAACCACTGTTCGAGCATCATCAGCCTCCAGACCATCACACCGTAGTACTTGGCGTGCTCCGAGCGATGCCGTTCGCGAACGTCGTCGATGAACGACGCACGCACGACGCCGCGCGCTTTCAGGTCACTCAGGCTGTCGCCGGCGAGCTGTTCAAGTCCCGGATCGTCTTTGAGCCAAAGGCCGAACGGAAGGCCGAACCCTTGTTTGGTCTTTGTCAGCACCGACGGGGCCAGAAGGTCCCGGAGCGCCTCCTTCATGAACCAGCGCAACTTGAGGCCTTTGATCTTCCATTTGGCCGGTACGCGCGACGCGAACTCGACCAATTCGTCGGCGAGCAGCGGAAACGCAACCTCGACGCCGGCCATCTCGCACATGCGGCTGACCTTCACCAAATCGCAGTCCGCCAGGACGAAGCGCAGGTCGCTGTGCAGCATGCGATTCAGACTCGCGTCCGATCGCGCGGCGGCATACTCCTCTTCGAGCGCCGCGAGGGGTCCGCCGAGATCGATCGTGCGCAGGAACTCCTCCTCGAGGATCGTGCCGGCACCGAAACGTTCGAAGTAGTTGTAGGCCTCGAGGCGTTTCGGCAGCGGCACGTTGGCCTGCCTTACGTAGCTGCGGCCCTTGCGAACGGGCATGATCTTGTCGCCCAGAGGGAAGGCGGACAAGATCGGTTCGATGAGCGCCGTGCGCAGAAACGCCGGCACGCGGTGATAGGCGTCGTACACCTTCTGCTGCGCGTATCGCGAGTTGCCCGCGAATAGCTCGTCGCCGCCGTCGCCCGCAAGCAACCGCTCGACACCATCCTCTTTCGCCATGCGCGCGCAGAAATAAGTCGGTACGGCGGATTCGTTGCCAAACGGCTCGGCGTACATGCGCGCGATCTTCGGAACGGCTTCCACGACGTCGGCGGGCGTGACGTAGTACTCGTGGTGATCGGTCCCGAAGTGCCGCGAGCTGATGCGCGCGTACTCCATCTCGTCGTAACCCTTTGCCGCGAAGCCGATGGAGTAGGTGCGGACGCTGCCGCCCGCCGCCTTTGCCAAACCGGCCACCGTGGAACTGTCGACGCCGCCGCTCAGGAAGCACCCGCAGCGCGCCGAAGCAAGCGACGCCGAGACCGCGGACGATAAGAGCTCGAGGAACTCCTCTTTGAGGTTCTCGAACGACGCGTCGGTGCCTGCATCCCGATAATCCGGCCGCCAGTAGACGCGCCGGCTCACGGTGCCGTTTTCGAACGTGAGAATTTCCGCGGGGCGCAGCCGGTGCTGGTCTTTGCGCACGGTGCGCGGCGCGGGCACAAACGCGAAGTAGAGATATTCGTAGAGCGCCTGCGAGTCGACGCCCGAAGGCGCATCGGGATGGGCGCGCAGCGCGTTGCCGCTGCTTGCAAACAGCAGCGCGTTGCCCACCGTGGCGTAGACGATCGGATGGCGGCCGAGGCGGTCGGTGGCGAGCAGTGCGCGGTCGTTGGCACTGTCGAGCACGACCAGCCGGAACGAACCCGTGATCGCCTCCACGATCTTGTCGCCGCGGGTCTTATACCCCTGCACCAGGGCTTGGCCGTGGCCCACCCGCTCCGCGATCGCGGAGAGGACGGGATCGATCCAGACGGGCTGGCCCTCGATGGCGGCCTGAACCGGTCCGTCGGCCCCGGCGCCGCCACATTCGCGGCGCGACACGGCGGCCGCCACGGCGCCTTTTTCACCCGAAGCGCTCTCCGTCTCGGAACCATCGGGCTCGGTCAGCGCAGCCGACATCGCCGCGAGGCGCCGCCTCGATTCATCCGGCCCGATGTCGCCGCCAAACCATCCGCAAAATCCGCTCATATGCTGTCTGCTTGAATCGACAACCTATCGTCCAATTCCTGAGGTTTCGTCCCAAATTCAGGGGATTTTCGAGAGACTCCGCCCAGTCGACGCGCCCGGTCGCTCAAGTCGCGGAGCCTCCGCAGGCGAATGTATAAGACTGGCCCCCACCAAGAACCTTCGGTCTCCCGGAATCTCGGGTGTTTGCCACTGTGAAAATCCTCTACCACCACCGCACCAAATCCCGTGACGGCCAGTTCGTCCACATTTCCGAGATGCAGGCCGCATTCGCGCGGGCGGAGCATCCGCTGCACGAGGTCGCACCGGGGTCCGGTGGAGACGCCGTCGATTTCGGATCGGAGGCGAAGGGGCTTTCGTTGATGAGCCGCGTGGTGCCGGACGCCCTGCGCGAGGTCATGGAGTGGGGCTACAACGCCGTCTCCTACACGGCGCTGCGCAACGCGGTTCACGAGTTCTCGCCGGATTTCATCTATGAGCGATACGCGCTCGGGAACGTCGCGGGTGTTTTGACGGCGAAGCGGTTCGGACTTCCGCTGCTTTTGGAAGTGAACGCGCCACTCGCCTGGGAGCGCAATCAATTCGGCGGGCTCACTTTTCCGCGCGCGGCGCAAAGGCTCGAGACATGGATTCTCAACCAGGCCGACCGGATCCTCGCGGTGACCGAGGTCCTGAAAGCCATGTTGGTGGATGCCGGCGCGGATGCCGATAGGGTCGACGTGATTCACAACGGGATCGACCCGGCGAGATTCAATCGCGGACATTCGACGGAAAAGGCCAAGAAGGCCCTGGGGCTGCAAGATCGCGTTGTTTTGGGTTTCACCGGTTTCTGCCGGGACTGGCACGGCCTGGACCGCGTCGTGCGCCTTCTGGCCGAAGACGACGCTGCGCTACGCGACGCTCATCTGCTCATCGTCGGGGACGGCCCGGCGTGCCCGGGCCTGCGTGAACTCGCGGTCGAACTCGGGGTGGACGACCGCCTCACGATCACCGGCATCGTCCAGCGCGAGGATCTGATTCCGAACATCGCGGCGTTCGACGTCGCGCTGCAGCCGGACGTGACCGCGTATGCCTCGCCGCTCAAGCTGTTCGAATACATGGCGCTTGCCAAGGCGATCGTCGCGCCGGACGTTCCGAACATCCGCGAACTCGTCGCGCACGAACAGAGCGCCATTCTGTTCGAGCTCTCCGAAGAACGCGGTTTCGCGGACGCGATCCGTGGTGTGCTCGCCGACCCGGAGTTGCGCACGCGCGTCGGCGGGGGCGCCGCGGACGTGATCGAGCAGACGCCCTACACGTGGGATCACAACGCCCACCGGGTTGTCGAAATCGCCCGGTCGCTCTGAGTTCCGAGCCGCCGATTCAGCGCAGGCGAGGCGCCGCGGCTGCGGCACGCGGGCCGCACACGAACGCACTAAACATCTACTGGCACACAACTTACGGAGTCCGAGTGCGGTACCTGGTACCCGCGGGCGGCGCGCCTAGTGCGCGGCGACGCGGCGCCAGATCTGCTCGTAGCTGTCCACCATCGCGGCGATGGAGAACTTCTCGCACACGCGGTCGCGGCCGGCTTTCCCCTGGGTTTGGCGGAGATCCACCGACCCGTGGTACGCCGTGATTCCGTCTGATAGCGCCGTCGCGTCCTTCGCCGGAACCAAGACTCCGGTGACGTGGGGCAAGACCAACTCGGTGTTGCCGCCGATTTGGGTCGCGAGCACCGGCAGTGAACTCGCCATCGCTTCGAGGATGGTATTGGAGATGCCCTCGTTCCAGGAGCAGAGCACGAACAGGTCCAGCGCCTGCAGGATCGCCGGCACGTCTCGGCGGTTGCCGAGCATCAGAACACGCTCACCGGCGAGCGCGTCCAGGCGTTCGCGCTCCGGGCCGTCGCCGACCACGACCAGGCGCGCATCGGGATCGCCCGCGGTCGCCTTTTCAAACGCATCGAACAGCCGCGGATGATCCTTGATCGGATCGAGCCGCCCCACAATGCCAGCGACAAACGCATCGGGCGCAATGCTGAGTTCGCGTCGGATCGCGTCTCTGCCGTCACCGGCGCAAAACGCGTCCACGTCCACACCATTGTAGACCTGCGTCATCGGCCGCTTCACGCCGACGTCCTCACCGAGCCAGCGCGCAATGTCCTTGGAGACACACGTGAACTCCCGCGCCATGTTGCTGAACCGCCGCCGCCACTTGAGACGCCGCGGATTCCTCCCGTCCGGATCGCCTGGATCCCATCCGTGCTCGCCGTGCACGATGGAACGGATACCGGCCAGGCGCGCCGCGACGATCCCGTCGCTCCCGCCCCAGTTGCGCGTGTGCACCACCGCGGGTCTGTGCCTCCGCAGTTCGGCCCGCAAGCGCCACATGAAGCTCACCGAGTTGCCCGGCGCCTTGTTTCATCTCGATGACCGGCGTGCCCTCGGGCAGGAGCCGCACCGAATCGCCGGACTGCGTCAGACACACGAGCCGGTGCTCGATATCCGGGGAAGCGTGGCGCACGAGCGTCGCCACACCTTTTTCCAGCCCGCCGGTGCCAAACGAGTGGAGCACGTGGACGACGCGGATCATCGCGACTCCGATCGCCGCTCTTGGGCCAACAGCGCGTGAATCTCCATCGGAGTCACGCAACGCCCGCCCAACTCTTCGGTGAAAAACCGAAGGTACGACCGGATCGATTCGACAAACGCATCGCGCGCGGCCGCGGTCTTGACGTACGGCGTCCCGCCGACCTTCATCGACGGGCTGTGCAGGCTCATGGTGAATACAGAAACGCCGTCAGCCAACAGCGTGCGCGTCAGCCGACGGTGCGCTGCGCAATCATCCCCTTCGGGCGAAAGCCGGATGCGATCGAACGCGCCCAGCCGTCCGAGGATGCCACCGATTCTCAACGCCTTGCCCGCAGCCGATTGAATCAAACCCAAAAGCGCGGGCACCCCGCGCATGTACCCGACGAAACCGGCGGTGGTGGGTAGCTCCAAGGTCTCGCCAAACCAAAACGGCCCCGCCGGCTCCGCCGCGAAGTCGGGGCCACCGATTTCGCGAAAATCGAAACTCGGGCACAGGCTCATGTCGATCATGTAGCCCAGATCTGCAAGCGTTTGCGCGGTGTGCTGTCCAAATCCGTACCGGCCGGCCTTGTAGATGGTGGGCCGATCACCGAAGTTCCGTTCGATCGCATCCGTCAACGCCGACAGCTTCGCGCGCTCGAGATCGGCCGGGAGGTTGCCCGGGAAACTGTTGAACGGCCCGACCTCCTCCTCGTCCGGCGGATTCACCCAGGGATGTAGATGCGCGCCGATCACCGCCCGGTGATCCGCAGAAATCGCGCGCAACGGTTCGTACCCTTCCGCCTGGGTCGCCACCGGGTAATCGACGACATACGTCGGCTTGGCGCCAAATTCGTCACAGACGTCCTGGAAGCGATGGATCTCCGACATCGCGGCGACCGACGTCGCGCTGCGATCGAACACCTCCCACTCGAACTCCTCCTCGGTATCCACGACCAAAAGGAGAACCGGCGGATGCCCTTCGGGAAACAGAGCTGCGCGGCGGTCCGGGAACATGCCTATTCCTTCGGACTATCCGCCCGCCACACCGCAATCGGGGAATCGCGCGGCCAGCACGTCGGCCATCGTCCGAAACTCCGCTTGGGACAAGAGGCGGTCGAGCTTGGCGCGGGACGAGCGCAACCCGGTGTAGTGCCTGAAGCGTTTGAGTGCGCCCAAACCGGGCAAACGCGGCTGATCGGGGTCGAACTCCCACGGGTGCAGGTAAAGCATCCCGGATTGCCCCTCGGCTTCATACGCCGACAGCGCGCCGAGCGTTGTCCCGAGCGGGAACAGCCGGAAGAACCCGCCGCCGAGCGGGAAATTCCAACCGAGCACACGCATCACGGAGACGGGGAACTCCAGGAGCGACCGGCCCCCGTCCAACTCGTGCATGTACGGATGTTTGGGCGAGCCGGGGATCCCGTAGCGATCGTGTCGCAACGGCGCGATCGAGCTGTCATAGGCAAACCCGATCTCCGCCAACACGTCCAAGGCCCACAGCGACGCCTGCGTAATCGAGAACGTCGATGCGCGATAGCCTGCCACCGGCTCCCCGGTGAGGTCCTCGATCATCGACTTCGACCGCCGCGTCTCCTCTTCGAAAACCGCCGGCTTCTGCCGGTAGATGAGTTCGTGCGACCACCCGTGGCAGCCGACCTCATGTCCCTGCCCGGCAATGGCCTTGACGACGCCAGGCTGTTCTTCCACCGCCGCACCGAGGATGAAAAACGTCGCCTTCACGTCGTGGCGGCCGAAAAGCTCGAGCAGTGTGTCGACGTTTTGTTCCAGCCGGCTCTCGAGTTCGGGCCACCGTTCCGGCGGAGCGACTTCGGTGAAGTTCTCGACGTGGTACCAATCCTCCACGTCGACGGTCAACACGTGCGCCATCAGGCGTCGCCTCGCGCGAGCTTCAAGAACGCCGCTTCCGCACTCGGCCAACTGTAGTGTTGCTTCAAAAGGGCGCGATGCTCCGGGTATCGCACGCGCCCACCCTGCGCTTCCTTGAGCCGGCGAACGACGGCGCGCGCAAACTCCGCGGGTTCGTCCGCAACGTCCACGCCCGGAAACTCGTCCAGCGCAAGCCCGGCCGCGCCGTTGGAGGTCGTCACGACGGACATGCCGAGCCCGAGCGCCTCGAGAATCTTGTTCGGGACGCCGCGCCCGAGACGCAACGAACTCACCGAAACCGCGGCGGCGAGCAGCTCCGGCCGAACGTCGTCGACGCGGCCCGTCACAGAGACACCGTCCGTCTCGGCCAGGCGCTGTAC
>JAZFYD010000122.1:0-74650 GCA_036443405.1 Planctomycetota bacterium | reverse complement strand
GGCTGCGCGACCGAGGCGTCGGGCGCAAGCGCTCCCTGGCCCTGCGGGAGTTCGCCCTCGGCATCGAGGCACTCGACCGGTTCGTGAAGCGCGAGCCCCTCCGACGTGTGCACGAATGCTGCTTCGGGGTCCTCGCAATGGAGAGTGAACCGGTCGATCCCCGCCTGTAGCCTTCGTACTCGCCATTCCTGACCGGCTCAACTGAGGATGGAGGCGACCCTTCCCGTGGAACCTTGCTTGTTGCCGGACCCTCCAGCGGACATCGCGCCCCGACTTGCCTTGAGGGTTCGGTGCGCATAGCGACCTAGCGCGTCTCGCGAATCGCCCGATTTGGAGTTTTGTCAGGGGGTTTTGTCCGCCGCCCTTGGGGGCCCACTGAGCGGACAAAAGGTCACCATATGGTGCATCTCTGGGACCCCTGATACGCAACGAACCTGGCGCGTCTGAAGTGCTCCCAAAAGTGAGCAATTCGCCTATCTCAACCTCCCTTGCCATATGCCGTGACCGCTGGCTGCATGGGGTCATGCAAACCACGCAACCGAACGCCGCCCCCACCACTTTGTACTGGTCCGAACGCGGGCGCATTGCCTGCGCCGAACACGCGCCCGTTCGGGGCTCCGACACTTGGCGCTGGGAGCGGTGGCAGCCCGTCCCCGCCGAGGTGCTGGAACTCCCCCGTTTGAGAAGATTCTCAAGGGGAGGAATCGTAGAGGGGAACCTGACAACCTTCTGAGTGACTGGCGGAAGATCTCAGAGTCCAGCGCGGCGAATGGACTGGCCATGTTTTTCGTGGTCGGAGATGACTCTCTGGAACTCGATAGGCATCGTGACGTATTGCTGGGCGCTGATCAGATCGAGATCGAGGAGATCGAGTGGGGAGGGCCAGTCATAGTCGCACCGCACGCGGTCTGGCGTGTCGCACCAGTCGTCGATTCGTAGCGCTTGTGTCAGCCCCTCTTCCGCTCATCATCCAACAGCTCCAGATCGGAGTACCGACTCTCCTTCGCCTCATCGTCACACACCGCTCATACGCCATTGATCCCATCATCATCCGATCCATGTGAGTCAGGAACTGCCAACTCAGATCATCGGGCGGCCGGTTGACCACCACGCGGATTACGGAGCGCGGAATACGGAGTCAGGTGACTTTTTCGCGACTCTCCGCGAGCGATACACGCCAACGAACTTCGTAGCGTGGCGCGCATATGTCGGGACGGGGAGCCGGCTTGCGCGCGACTACCGAATTGGCGTGATCTATATGGCGCGGGCGGATTGGGCTTCCGCCTAGCGTAGCGCCCGCCAAACAGGCCGAGCCGCGCTCTAAGTCACCTGACTCCGTGTCGTGCGTATCGTGCATCGATGCAATGTCGGTGGGCCGGTTTTGTTTGTGGGGCACGGACGACGCGGCTACCAGATCATCATCACCAGGTGCGCCGAAGAGCAACGCAAACGGATACGCGGAACGAGTCGAAGATCGCGCCCACGCGCCGCGCGGGACGACGTGGTGGCGCGTGGGCGCGCGTCTCGACAACCGCAGCTGCCCGGCGGCTTTGAGCCGAACTCGCTCGTCAGATGCCCCGTCTACTTGCTCCTGCTTCCGCGGCCCCTACCGGACACCTTGCCCGTGCTCGGAGCATTCCCCGGGCGTCCACCTTTGCCTCCACCATTGCCGCCCCCGACTTTCCATCCACCCTTTCCGCGTCCGCCTTTGCCACCACTTCCACCTTTAGCCATGACTCGTCTCCTTCGTTGCCAGCGATCACCGTGGCGCTCGGTAACGCACTTCGAGGAGGTGCGGTGCCCGACGCCGGCCCAATGTCAAACTCCCCCCACATGCGCCAGGTTCCACCCTGCTCGCAAAAAGATGCGCATCACCTTGCGCATCACCCCCACGCTCGCGCCGAAGAAAAACCAACGGCCCCATCAGGCGTCGTCCTAACTCCCGATGCAGCCGTTAGTTGTAATACCGGGGGTGGGACTCGAACCCACATGACCGTTGCCAGTCACCAGGCCCTCAACCTGGCGCGTCTACCAATTCCGCCACCCCGGCTTATTGAGTGGGGTCGCACGTTCTATCACGGGGTTGGGGTTCCGGCAATTCTGGCCGGAGAACCCGCGGCGATGGCGGCCTAGCGGCGCGGGCGCGGCGCGCTACTCGTCGGCGGCTTCGGCGGTTTCGGGACTCCCGTCGTCGCCTTCGGCATCCTCGCCGTTCTCGCCATTTTGGAAAGCGAAACCAACGATGATCTTGCCGATCGCGCGGTCGTGCGTCGTAACACCCAGCGTCAGCGACCCCACGATGGCCTCGATCGGGTCCAGCACGATCAGGCTCGCCTCGTAGTCCTCGCGCCGCGACGGATACATCGCCTCGGCGTCGGCGCGCGCCATCGCGTATGCCTCCTCGTGGGTCGGTTGCGGCTTGCGCGCCTTTGCGAACCGGCGTTGGATGTCCGCCATCAACCCGGGCATGTTGATGACCTCCTCGCAGTGCGCGCGCACGCCGTCGAGCAGATGACGCTTCAAGCCGTCGCCCAACACGAGGAACGCCATGGTCGCCTTGAGCGGCAGCCTCTTCACCAGGTCCGTCACGCGCGGATCGGGCAGCAGTCGCTTCTCCGGCGTCTTCGCCGCGTCCACGATCGCGGCTGCCGCGGCCGGCAACGTCGAGACCACGATGTACTTGCCCACAGGCAGCGCACCATACGCGGGCGCAAGCAGCTCCAGCCCTTCCGGCTCGAACTCCGGCTCGCCGAAATGGAGGCCGTGGCTCGGATCGCTCCCGGCCGGTTCGATGGCGAGCAGCGGCATGTGTTTCCCGAGCTCGGCAGCCACGCGGCCGGGGATAAGGTTGTCCTTGACCTTCAACACGACGCTGAACGCCAGCTGCGGCTCCGGCGTGAACTCGTCAGCGTCGTCGGCGTCGAACAGTCGGGAGTAGTCCACACTGTCAAATGCCGCGGGCCGATGCGCCACGAACAGCAGGCTGTCGCCGAAGTTCGTGGCGAGCTTGCTCAACATCTCCCGCAGCGTGCTGTAGCGAAGGCCGCTTGTGCGGGACGTTTCGCGAATACCTTCGTCCGCCAACTGGATGTCGTCGCGTGACATCATTGCAAGCAACGTCTCGACGAGATCGCGCGACGACATGCGCATGACCATCGCCCCCACGACGCGATCGCGCGGAATGAACTTGCCCAACCCCTCGGTGCTCAGGTCGTAGTGAACGTCCGCCTTCTCACTGTCGAAAATCGAGTTGACGTGATCCGCCGCCTTCTGAAACGCGTCCTCGCCCGGCCTGTTGGTCCAATCCAGCTCGACGGACCTCCCGTTCGGAGCGAACGCGCGCAGCGTCATCTCGCCGGCCAGCTGATACGGCAACACCGCGTTGACCTGGCGCAGCACGCCGCGGCTGTGCTTGGTGAAGAAACCGCGCGCGAGATCTCCGCGCAGGTAGGTCTCCACCCACGGCCCGCCCTTGGAACTCGCCATGAACTCGGTCTCGAAAAACGAGTCCGCGGGAAGCGTCGCGCCGAGCCGCGATTGGAACGCGTGCTGAATCCAGTACTCGTTGTCGCTGATCAGCAGAACGTCCTTGATGCGCGCGAGGTAGAGGACGTCATCCTCTTCGCGCGCCATCACGCTGCGCAGCGGGCGCAGCTGATCCACCGTCGCCGGCGGCAGCCTCATCTTGAAATAGAGACCCTTCTTGACCTCGATCTCCGCGCCGGACGGCAAGTTCGAGCTGACGAACCCGCGCTTCAGCGCCGAAAGGTAGCGCGCATAAAACGGAATGCGCACGAGCGCGATGAAGTGGTCGAACCGCGGGTGGGTGTAGTCGCTGATCGACCCCGCGATCGCCATCTCCTTGTCGAGGAGATCGCGCTTAAGATCGATCTCGATGATCCCGCCGGGGATGTTCGGGTTAACGTCCTCGGCGATCTGGAGCGCGGCGTCCGCGAGCTGGTCCCGCAGGTCCTCGATCGCCTCATAACCCGCGGATCCGCCGAGGTTCTTGACGAGCGGCTGGTCCAGCAGCCGCCCACCGGGGAAGCGCATGAACACCTGAACCTCGTGGGAAACCAACTTGTAGAGCTGGTCCTCGTCCCCCTCGAACGGGTTCACGCCCAGGACCGCCCAGACAAACACGAGCAGAATCAGGGCCAGGGCCGCTGAGGTGTAGAGAAACCACTTGAGAATCCGACGCCAAGGCATGAGCAACGCAACTTAACACGCACCGCGCGTTCCGCCCCGCTTGGACGCCGCAAAGGGCATGGACCGTTCGGTAGACTACGCCCCATGCTGAGATTGAGCCGCCGCGCAGGCAGCCTGAGCGAATCCGTCACACTCGCGATCGACGCCAAAGCGAAGGCGCTGGCGGCAGAGGGTAAGCGTGTCCTCGGGTTCGGCGTCGGGCAACCGGACTTCGATACCCCTGAACCGATCAAGGAGGCCGCGCGAAGAAGCCTCGACGGGCGCATCGGCGGCTACACGCCGGTCGCGGGCACGCCCGCGCTGCGGGAAGCCATCGCGGCGGCGTTTCGCAAAAGCGGCATCGAAGGCGCGGCCGCGGGCAACGTGCTCGCGTCGTGCGGCGCCAAGCACTCGCTCTACAACGCGGTCCAGGTGTTGGTCGACGACGGCGACGAAGTCATCGTGCCCGCGCCGTACTGGGTCAGCTACCCGTCGATGGTCGACGCGGCCGGCGGCCGGACGGTTGTTGTGGACACCGGTCCCGACGCTTGCATCCTCACGCCGGAACGGCTCGCGGCGGCGATGACGGACAAGACGAAGCTGTTGATCTTCAACAGCCCCGGCAACCCGTCTGGTGTCACGCACACCCGCGAACAGATCCGCGCGCTCGCGCCGGTGCTCGCAGCGCGACCCGATGTTGCGGTACTGAGCGACGAGATCTATCAGCACCTCGTTTATGGCGACACCGAGTTCTCGTCGTTCGCGGCGGCGTGTCCGGAACTCGCCGATCGCATCGTGACCGTCAACGGCGTCTCGAAGTCGTACGCGATGACCGGCTGGCGCATCGGTTACGCGACCGGCCCCAAGGACGTCATCGGTGCGATGACGCGTTTTCAATCGCACACGACATCCAACCCCACAGCCATCGCGCAGGCCGCGGCAGTCGCCGCGCTGACCGGCCCGCAGGACGCCGTCGAGGAGATGCGCCTCGCTTTCGACCGGCGCCGGCTGTTGATGTCGCAACTGCTCGTGGAGATTCCGGGGTTCGAACTCGTGCCGCCGACGGGCGCGTTCTACTGCTTCCCCGACATTTCGGGCGCGCTCAACGAGAAGACCGGCGACACGCCGTTCGAGTTCACGAACCGACTGCTCGACGAGCACCTCGTGGCGTGTGTCCCCGGCGAGGCCTTCGGCGCCCCGACGAGCATCCGGCTGAGCTACGCGTGCATCGACGACGCCATCCGCGAGGGCTGCGCCCGCCTCGCGAAGTTCGTGGGCGCCTAGCGCCTCATCCTCGGCCTTCTCCCAGGCCTGAACCTCGGCCCTCGTCCTGCTTCACGGATGCGTAGGTAGAGGTCCAAGCGGAGGATCTAGGCAGAGTCCGAGGCGCAGGCCAAGGCAGAGGCGCTAACCGCCCAAACGCTCCAACTCCGCCCGCGCGAGGTCGGCCGTGGTCTTGTCCCGCGCCAGATCGATCGCCGTCAGGAAGTCTTGGCGGGCGGATTGCGGCTGTTTCAGCACACGCGCCTTCAGGATGCCGGCGCCGAGGTGCACGCGATCGAGGTCCTGGCCGCGCGGGAATTGGCGCATGTAATAACGGAACACCGCGATCGCATCGCGCGCGTAGCTCGAGTCATAGAGCCACTGGCCGAGCTGGAACACATCGGAGGCAGCGGGCGTCGCTCCACCCTCGCGCGCCACCCGCGCAAACGCGTGTGCGGCCTCCGCCATGCGCCCGCCACGCATCGCTTCGGTGAAAGCTTCGGTCGCCGAACTACGCCGGAGTTCGGACATCGGGCTGCGGCGCACGCGCCGGTTGCGCCATCCGCGCACGTCCGGCACCGGTACTGGACGCTTGCCGGTAATCATGTTGATGGCGACCGCGCCTAAAACGCCCGCGAAGAACCCGCCGATGTGCGCGAGATACGCGGTGCTGCCACCCGCGCCCGCGAACTCCGGCAGAAGGTTCTCGAGCACGATGTAGAACAACAACACGACGTACGCCGGCAGGTCGAGGGTCCCGATGAAAAAGAAGAAGTAGAGGATGCGGATCCGGTTGTGCGGAAACCAGATCAGGTACAGGCCGAGCACGCCGGAGATCGCACCCGAAGCGCCGATCAACGGGATGAGGCTATCGGAGTTGCGAACTGCGAACGCCAGCGTCGCGATGACGCCCGTAACGAGATACGCAACGAGGTAGCCGATGTGCCCGAGCCGTGCCTCGACGTTGTCGCCGTAGATCCACAAGAACAGCATGTTGCCGAAGATGTGCATCCATCCGCCGTGCAAGAAGATGCACAGAAGCAGCGTGAGCAGGCTCGCCTGGCCCGGCTTGTAACCGAAGCGCCAGAGCGTCACGTCGGTCGCGGAGACGGTGTTCTCGAACGACGCGCGGGGCTGCGGCGCCTCGCCGTGCGCCAGGGCGAGCTTCGTCTCCATCTCCCAGAGCGTGTCCACGGCCGCGCGGATCTCCGGATCCCGGCGCTCCTCGTCGGTGAGCAGACGGTTGCCCGAAATGTTGACGGCAAAGAACGCCAGGACGTTGAGGCCAATCAGGAGCCGTGTGACCCACGGAGTGACCCCTCGCGGGGTGGGGTAGTCGCCGATCGGGAGGAACACGATCCCTCCTGCTCGCCCCGCCCCGGCCTTCCCGGCCGCCGACTTGATCTCGTCGATGATGATCTCCCCGGCCTTGTCCGTCGGGATCGCGCCGGCCTTCAGCGAAGGGATCTTCTTCGTGCGCAGCACCGAGGTGATGGCGTCATCGATGAGTTGAGCGCCGTCGGAATCGCCGAGGTAGTCCAGCATCATCTGGACCGCGGCGATCGTCGCGACCGGACAGGCAACGTTCTTGCCCTTGTACTTGGGTGCCGATCCGTGGATCGGCTCGAACATGGAGACCTTGCCCGGGTGCAGGTTGCCGGAAGCGGCCACGCCGAGCCCGCCCTGCAGGATCGCGCCGAGGTCGGTGATGATGTCGCCGAAGAGGTTGGTCGTCACGCCGACGTCGAACCACTCGGGGTTTTTCACCATCCACATGCACGCGGCATCGATGTACGCGTGGTCGCGCTCGATGTCGGGGTACTCCGCGCCGACCTCCTCGAACGTGCGCGTCCAGAGGTCCTGCGGGCGAATCGCGTTCGCTTTGTCGATCAGCGTCACGCGCTTTTTCTTGTTGCGGCTCCGCGCGAGTTCGAACGAGTAGCGGATGACGCGCTCAACACCCTTGCGCGTCCAGACCATGTCGCAGATCGCGATCTCGTCCGGCGTGCCCTTCTTGACCAGGCCGCCGAGGCCGAGGTAACCGCCCTCGGTGTTCTCGCGAACGATCGTCATGTCGATCTGCGCCGGCGTCACACCCTTGAGCGGGCAGAGGTGCTCCGCGTAGAGCTTGATCGGCCGCAGGTTGACATAGAGATCGAGGCCAAAGCGCAGGCCCATGATGATCTCGCGCTCGAGGTAGCCGGTCTCGACACGCGGGTCGCCGACGGCGCCCAGCAGTACGGCGTCTTGGTCGCGAATCGCGCGCAATGCCGAATCCGGGAAGGCCTCCCCCGTCTTCAGGTAATGCTCCGCGCCGTAGGGGTAGTGCTCGAGTTTGTATTGGAATCCGGTTACAGCGGCCACGGCCTCGAGTACCCGGAGGCCCTCGTTTACGACCTCTTCACCGATGCCGTCTCCGGCGATCACGCCGATGGTTTGCATGCAGAATGTCCTCCCGACGCGCCTTTAAGCGAATCGGCGAATATAGCAGTGGCGCCTAGGGTCTGTCTGAGAACTCCTCCGTCGGCCAGAGATCGAGCTGGGAGGTTCGTCAGGCGTCGTTCGCCGACGACGCCGTATCCATCGAAAGCTACCGCGAGGAGGCGAACGGCGCCTGACGGAACGCATCAACGGCGTCAGCCGTTGAGCCGGCGGTACTCCCAGCCGATCGAAGCCAGGAGGAGTTTTCAGACAGACCCTAAGCTTGGCCCGGCGCGAGTGCGCGCGCGGCGGCCGCAGGTACTAGGGTCCGTCTAGCCCTGCTCGGGCACGGCCGCGAGTGACTCGACCAACCAGATCTGGCAGAGGATGCGCAGGAGCGCTTCCCCGTCCTCGACGCCGTGCGCCTGGAAAAACCCGTGTTCAGCGTGATAGACATCGCGGCGCCAGCGGCCGTCGTGCTCCACGAAGCTGAATAGTCGGTAGCCGTTCATCTCCAAATGGGCGCGGATCGCCGGGACCGCGTTGCTCCCGATTTCCTCTCCGATCCACGTACGGAATCGCGATGCGAGCGTCATGGACGCATTATGCGTAGCGATGGTTTCAGGCGCCATCCAACAGCCGCCCTTTTACGTACGCGTCGCAAAAACTCACGTCGTGTTTATTCGACATGTCCCGCAAATTCATCGCGACGATGCCGCGGCGCGACGCGCGGGGAGGATCCGCGCGGCCCGGTTCCGATCAGCGCCCCAGATAGTCCGGTTTGCGCTTCTCCAGGAACGCATGCAGCCCGTTGTGCATGTCTTCCGTCGCCGACACGAGGCCGAACAGGTTCTGCTCGTGGCGCAGACCGTCGTCGAGCGGCTGGGACCGCCCGCGCAGCGCAGCCTCGAGCGCCAGCCGGACCGCGATCGGCCCGTTGGCCGCGATCTGGGCCGCCATTTCACGGGCCTTTTGCATGAGTTCATCAGCCGGGTGCACGTGATTCACGAGCCCGAGGCGGTGGGCCTCCTCAGCCAGCACAGGCCGCCCCGTCGTGAGGAGTTCCAGCGCCGGACCGAGACCGATGATGCGCGGCAGACGCTGGGTGCCGCCAAACCCCGGGATGATGCCAAGCGTCACCTCGGGTAGGCCGAGGCGGGCATCGGCGCTTGCGAGCCGGATGTGACACGCGAGCGCGAGCTCGAGGCCGCCGCCGAACGCGAAGCCGTTGATCGCAGCGATCACGGGTTTTCCCAGGTTTTCGATGACATCGCACACGCCCTGTCCGAGCCGCGAGCGCGCTTTCGCCTGAAGCGGCGTCTGATCGGCCATCTCCTGGATGTCCGCGCCGGCCACGAACGAGGGGCGCTTGGCCTCCGCGCCGGTCAGGATGACGCAACGCACGGTCTCGTCGTCTCTTGCGGAGACAAACTGGGCTGCGATATCGACCAGGGTCTTGTCGTTGAGCGCGTTCAGCTTGTCCGGGCGGTTGACCGTGATGACGGCCACGGGGCCGTCTAGTTCGAGGAGGCTGGGGCGTTCAGGGCTCATGGCCGCACTCTAACGCATTTCCGGGCGCCAAATCCGGGCTCAATCAGCCGGAAATCCGGGCTCGGGGCGCGCCTACGGCCCGCTCAAGTCATCCAGCGCGGATGGTCGATAACCGGGCAGACATGCTCGTCAAGACCGCGTGCACCCGTTGTGCCCACTCCTTTCTCGCGGACATCGCCGGCGTCGTTCAGGTGCAGTGCCCCAAGTGTGGGATGCAGTTGCCGATCGAACCGTCGGATTCGCATATGGATTCGGCTCCCCCGCCGCCCATCAACGACCCGGCGCTCGACGGCTACGAATACTCCGACGCCGACTCCGAGTTTGGTGGGGCGCCTCCGCGGTTTGACGTTTCGGGCCCGCCGCCGATATTCATTACGCGCGAACGCGCAGTCAAAGGACTCGTGTTTGGCGGCATCGGCGTCATCGTGCTCGGCGCGGCGCTTGGCGCGGTGACGGCTGCGCTCGATTTCGCGGCCCCGGCAGTCACGGGACTGGTGCTCGGATTCGCGGCGGCGGCCGGCTGCCGCCACGGGTTCCGCGGCCGCTCGGTCCCGCAGACGCGTGTGGCCGCCACCATGGTCGCCGTGCTGTGTGTCGTGCTCGGATTCACCTCGATGATCGCCGGAGGTTGGGTGTTCGAACGCACGACCGCCGAGCGTGTCGAGGTGACACGGCAGGATCTCGACATGGGAGTCGAACAGTTGGTCCGCGAGCGCGAGATGACACACGGAACGCGCGACAAAGGCGAACGCATCCTGCTCGACCAGCGCATCGGCGAGGCCGAGCGCCTGCGCGGCTTGACTGACCCGCAGATCGAAGACTACCTCTGGGTCCAGCAGGCCGGCATCGGGCAACCGCTCATCGCCTACGCCAAACTCCGCGGATCGACGGCGCCGATTGTGCGCCTCGGCCCGGGCGGCAAGATCGTGATGCTCGACAAGCGCCTGACAGCGGGCCTGTGGATCGGCGAGATTCTCCTCGCCGCCGCGATCGCCGTCGCGGGCGTGCTAGGCCCGCGGCGCTGAGCGCCGCCAACCTGCGAACAAGCGACCCTGCGAATTCGCGCCAATCCCCCGTTCTCGCGCCACGAACAGTCGCAAAAAGTTAACTGGCACCGTATCGGGCGTATCGGCGGTATCGGTATCGGCTGGGTGAGCGGGGCAAGAGCCGCGCCACATATCAGACGCTTCGCCTGCATGGCTCCAACAGCGTCAACGGTTGGGCGCGCCGCATCTCAGACCGTTCGAACGTAGGGCTCCAACGGCGTCAGCCGTTGGGCAAGCAACACTGTCACGCCAATCCGGATTCGCGCGCCGCTTCTTCCATCTGCTCGTTGGAAGCGCTGTGCTGATCGGTCCCCATCTTGCGAAGGGTCTCTTGGAACTTCAGCACGCCGTCCTGCATGTGATGGTGCGTGCCTTCGGATCCGCCGAGGATCACAAAGTCCTCGCCACGTGTGACGCGCGCGTGCCCGTCACCGTCCAAGCCCACACCCATCACGATGCGGCGCTGGAGATCGCTTCGGTCTGCCATCGGGACGAACTTTATCACGCGGCTCCAATCCCGTGGGCCATGGGCTACACTTCCCGGTCCGGTTGATTGGGACCCGATGTTGGCTAAGTGAACGGAGCGGACATGGACGATCGCAACGCGTTTTTGAAGGAGCTCACGGAGGCCTTTGGCCCGCCGGGGCTGGAAGATGACGTCGCCGCCATTCTGCGCCGCGAGACCGAGGGTTTCTGCGAGACGTCAAAGGACAACATCGGTTCGTTCATCGCGCGGAAAAACGGGAGCGGGGACGGGCCGCTCCTGATGTTCGCCGGCCACATGGACGAGGTCGGGTTCATGGTCACCGACATCGAACCGAGCGGGTACTTGCGCTTCCGGGCCCTTGGCGGCTGGTGGCCCCACGTCCTGCTGGGCCAGCGCGTCACCGTTCGGACCCGCAAGGGCGACTTCCTGGGTGTTGTCGGTTCCAAGCCCCCCCACGAACTCGACGCCGAGGAGCGCAAACACGTTCAGAAGCTCGAGGATCTCTTCATCGATCTCGGCGTGTCGGACGGGTTCGATGCGGTGGAAGCGAGCGGCGTGCGCCGCGGCGACTTCGTTGTTCCGCATGCGCCGTTCGAGCCGCTGGTCAACCCGGACCTGTTCGTGGTGAAGGCGTGGGACAACCGCGTCGGCTGCGGACTCGTCGTGGACCTGCTCAAAGAGTTGCGCGACACCGATCATCCGAACACGGTCTACGGCGTCGCAACGGTGCAGGAGGAGATCGGACTGCGCGGTGCGGCGACGAGCGCGGCCAAGGTCCAGCCGGATCTGGCGATCGCTCTGGACGTGGGCATCGCGCGCGACACGCCGGGGTTCCCCGGGGCGGACCGCGCGCAGGAAAAACTCGGCGGCGGCGCCGGCATTTTGCTGCTCGAACGCGGCCACGTGTCGCACCCGCGCCTGACGCGGTTTGTCATCGATGTCGCGGAGGAGGAGAAGATCCCTTATCACACGACGACGATCATGGCGGGCGGCACGGATGCGAACCGCTTCCACATCGTTGGCGAGGGAATTCCCAGCCTGGCGATCTGCGTGCCGTCGCGCTACATCCACAGCCACAGCTCGATCATCGACCGTCGCGATTACGACGCAACGCTGCAACTGCTCGTCGCGCTCTGCAAACGCCTGGACACCGAAACCGTCAACCAGATCCGCGGTAACTGAACCGAGCCGTCCGCCGCGAGTTTTCCACCCGGCGTAAGCCGTTGGGCAGAGAAACCCAAAAGGCCGCGCCGCATCTCAGACCGTGCGAACGGAGGGCTCCAACGGCGTAAGCCGTTGGGCAAGCAACACGGCGGCGTGAGCCGTTGGGCAAGCACGCTCCAACACCGTCAGGTGTTGGGCCGGAGACACATTCGTTCGGTCCGTACCGGGTACGAATCGAACGAATCAATCGAGAGGGGACGTGCGGGCGGGGACGGTCGCGCGTTTCAGGAACAGCACGGCGAAGGCCGTGTCGATGGTCGATTCGCCGCCGGGGCCCAGGAAGGAACCGTCCTTGCGCCGGCGTTTCAGGAGCGCCTCGGCGCCCTCGCGATACCAATCGCGCGTCCCGATGAAACGCGTGTCCAGCAATACGCCGGCGCGCTCGAGGTTGAACAGGTAATAAGTCCACCACGACGACTTGAACGGGTTCTCCTCGACCGTGTAGTACTCCTCGATCCACGCGAGCCCGTCGCGAATCGCTGCGCGGGTTCGGCCTCGCCATGCGTGTTGATACTTCGTGTTTCGATAAAGCGCCTGCTGGCAGAGGATCAACGCGCAAACCCCCGCCGACGTCATCGACCCGGTCGGGGTCGGGGTCGTCAACGTGTACGCGAACCCGCGGGCTTGCGCGTTCTCGTAGCGGCGATAGATGAAGTTCTTGCGCCGCTCATAGCGCGACACCTGCACGCGCGGCCCGTCTTTCTCCTGCGCCCCGATGAGGAACCGAAGCACTTTCAGCCACACTTTTGAGTTCGGCACCGCGCACCGGCGCGCCGCACTCAATCCGAGCAGCGCGTACTGCGTGTTGGACAGGTCGTATCCGCCGCCCGGATAGCGCCACACCGGGTTGAGCGCGCGCATCGACGCATCCCTGAAACCCATGCCCTGCTGATCGGCGAGCCAACGCGCAGCGCGGCGGATCCACTCGCGGTCCTCCTCCGGGATGACCTTCCGCGCGAGCCTCGGCCGGTTCTTGTACGCGTCCTTCTCGTCTGCGCCGCCGGGGAAGTACCTCGCCTCGATCGCCATTAACAAAACGGAAACGTCGTAGACGCGCTCGAACGGTTGCGTCTTCATGAATTCGAACGCACGAACAACCGACGGATCCGTCGCCTTCACGCCGCCTTTCAAGATCGCGAGCGTGCAGAGCGCAGTCAGCCCGAGCGGGTCGCCACGGCGCGGCCATTCACCCCCCGCCCGCTGCACCCGCTGGAGCGCGCGCACGCCACCGTCGATCGCCTCGTTCACGCTGCGGCGAAACTTCGACGGATACGCGCGCGGCGAAAACGGCGCGTTGAACGGACGGAATCGCGACAGATCGGCGCCCGCACGCGAGATCAACTGCCCGCCGATCCACGCGACGTTGGCGTGTCCGCGGCCGATCTTCTTGCACACGAGCTCGAGCAGGAACACGTTGCTCACATCCGCGACCAACTCGACCGGCTCCTGCCCCGGGAACAGCGGCGGCGTTGCGGCGAGCACCTTGCCGTCGCCCAAAACCCGAAACACCGCTTGTGACGATTTGTGCGCACCGTCCAGCAACCCGACCTTCACGCGGAAGCTCGTAAAGGTCAACTCGAGGTCGAACCCGATCCTGGACGGCAGCGGTGCGTTCAAACCGCGATAACGCTTTTCCGCGATGAACAGCCCCGGCCTTCTGCGCGTGCCGTTGCGCAGCAGCGGTTGATTGCCCGGCTTCAAGAAACTCGGCCGCAGATCCAGGAGCGCGATTCGAGTGCCCGACGGCGCCGCCGACATCGGCAGCGCGAGCAGGAGCGTCAAGAGAACAAGGCGGGCCACGCACCTAGCGTATCGAAAAACAACAGCAGGGCCCGCGTACGATTCGCTAATGGGCTTCGAGCCAGTCGGTGCCCATGCCGACGTCCACAACGATCGGAACCTTCAACTCCATCGCGTGTTCCATCTCGTGGCGCACCATCGTCGCGAGCGCGTCGCACTCGTCCTCGGGCGCCTCGAACACCAGTTCGTCGTGGACCTGAAGGATCATGCGTGCGGCGAAGTCCCCCTCGTGCAGCTTCTGATGCACGCGGATCATCGCGATCTTGATCAGGTCCGCCGCGGTTCCCTGCAGCGGCGTGTTCATGGCCATGTTCTCGGCGTTCGCGCGCACGCCGGGCATCGGACTCTCGATCTCGCTGATCACGCGCCGGCGCCCGAGCAGCGTCGTCACGAATCCCTCGGTGCGCGCCTTTTCGATCGCGCCACGCTGGAACTCGCGCACGCCCGGGAACTCTTGGAAGTACCGGCGGAGGAACTCTTTGCCCTCGTTCAAACTGATCTTCAGATCACGCGCCAGGCGCTGGGGCCCCATGCCGTACAAAATCCCGAAGTTGATCGCCTTGGCGCGGCCGCGCTGCTCGCGCGTCACATCTCCGACCTCGCAGCCGAACATGCGGGCCGCCGTTTCCGTGTGCACGTCGCCGCCGCGGGCGTAGACGTCCAAGAGCGACGCGTCGTCGGACAGGTGCGCCATCAGCCGCAGCTCGATCTGGTTGTAGTCCGCGCACACCAGCCGGCAACCTGCGTCCGCGACGAACGCCTTGCGAATGCGCTTGCCCAGCTCCGTTCGGATCGGGATGTTCTGAAGGTTCGGATCCTGGCTCGAAAGGCGACCGGTCGCCGCGACCGTCTGGTTGAACGACGAGTGGATGCGGCCCGTTTTTTTGTGCACGAGCTTCGGCAACGCGTCCACATACGTCGAGCGCAGCTTCACGACCTCGCGATACTCGAGCAGCTTCGCGACGATCGGGTGATCCGCGTAGTTGGCGAGCGTCGTCGCGTCGGTGCTGTAGCCGGTCTTGGTGCGCTTGAGGCGTTTCTTCGAACCCTTCTGGATCTCCAACCGCTCGAACAGGATCGGCCCGAGCTGCTTCGGCGAGTTGATGTTGAACTCCTCGCCCGCCATCTCGTGGATCTCGCCCGTCAAACGGTCGGCGGACTCCCCCAACTCGAGGCTCATGCCCGAGAGGTAGTCCGAATCGATGCGCACGCCCGCGCGCTCCATGTCGAGCAGCACGCGCACGAGCGGCATCTCGACCTCGCGGAACAGCGGCACCAAGTCCTCTTCTTCCAACCGCGGCTCAAACAGCTTCATGAGCCGGAACGTGCAGTCGGCATCCTCCGCCGCGTACTTGCTTATGTCCTCCACGGACACTTCAAGCATCGAGATCTGCCCCTTGCCTTTGCCGATCAGATCTTCGGTCGGGGTCTTCTTGATGCCGAGATGTTTGAGCGACATCGCGTCCAGGTTGTGCTGGCCGCGGCCGGGATCGAGCAGATAGGACGCAACCATGGTGTCGAACGCGAGGTTTTGCACTTCGATGCCGTTTGTGCGCAGCACCTGCACGTCGTACTTCATGTTCTGGCCGGCTTTTGCGAGCCCAGCGTCTTCGAAGATGCCGCGGAACTTCTCGAGCCGCCCCTCGCACCCCGCGATCGGCACGTACACCGCTTCGCCTTCCGTGTGCGCAAAGCTCAACCCGACGATCCTGGCCGAGTACGGATCGAGCTCACTCGTCTCCGTATCGAATACAAACGAAGCGTTGGCCCGCAGATCGGATAGCAGCGCGTCGATCCCGGCGTCGTCATCGACGATGGAATAACCCGCCGCCACGCTCTCCGACGCCTGCTCCTGGCGCACCTCGTTCAAGAACGCCGTGAACTCCATGCGCGCGAAGATGTCGGCAAGCGCGTCGACGTCGCGGGAACCGGGTTCCAGCTTGTCGAACGGCGTTTCGATCGGCACCTCCATGTCGATCGTCACGAGCTCTTTGGACAGCAGCGCCTGCTCCGCGAACTCGACGAGGTTCTTGTTGGTCTTGTTGGGCTTGGCGGCCGGCGCGGTCTCCAGCACGCGCTCCAGGGAACCGTGCTCCTCGATCAGCGCGAGCGCCTTTTTCGGACCGACGAGCGGCACGCCCGGGACGTTGTCGGAGGTGTCTCCCATCAACCCGAGGACGTCGACGACCTTGTCCGGCGTGACGCCGAACTTCTCCTTCACACCGTCGATGCCCAGAATCACCGGATCGGTGCCCTGCTTCGAGATGTCGTAGATGCGGACCTTCTCGGTCACGAGCTGCATCATGTCCTTGTCGCCCGAAACGATCAGGACCTCGAAGCCGGCCTTCTCGCCGCGCACCGCGGCCGTCCCGATGATGTCGTCCGCCTCGAACCCGGCAAGCTCGAGCACCGGTATCCCGAGCGCCTCGGTCAGCTTCTTGATGACCGGAAGTTGCCCGATCAAATCGTCCGGCGCCTTCTCGCGCGTCGCCTTGTATGCGGGATAACGTTTCTTGCGAAACGTCGGCTCGCGGCGGTCGAACGCAACGACCATGGAGTCCGGGCGCTCTTCGCGCACGATGCGCTGAATCGCCATGTAGTAGCCGAATGTGGCACTCGTCGGCTCGCCCTTCGACGTGGTCAGCGGGTTCTGAATGAACGCGAAGTGGGAGCGATAAGCGAGCGCCGTCCCGTCCACCAGGAAGAGCCTGCCAGCCATTGCGCGGTAGCGTAGCATGCACCCCCATGCCCGCTCCGCACCCTTCATCGAGTGTTTCACTCGACGGAATCGAGGCGATCGTCTTCGATCTCGGCAACACGCTCGTTCCGTTCGGCACGCGCGAGGTGAAGATCCTCTATTCAGAGTTGGAGGAGGCGTTCAAGGACGAGCTAGGCCCACAGCCGGACTTCTTCATGCGCGCGAACCGAGTGCGCGACGAGATGATGCGCGAGCGCGAGGACGGCGAATGCCGCGAGATCACCGTCGAGGAGTTCGTGGACGCGGTCAGCGGCCATCGGGCCACCCCGACGCTCTACGAGCGGGCCAATAGGACGATGAACGAAACGATGGTCGCGGCGTGCCGCATCCCGCCGGGCGTCAAGGGCCATCTCGAGCGGCTCGCGAGGAATTACAAGCTCGCCGTGCTGTCGAACTACGTCCTGACCGATCCGATCGAGCGCGTCGTCCGCGCCCTGGGCGTGTGGGAGCTGTTCGAAACCGTGGAGGTCTCGGCGACGAGCGGTTTCATGAAACCCCACGCGAGCCTGTTCGACTCCGTGAGCGCCGCCCTCGGTACGCCGCGCGAGGCCACCCTGATGATCGGCGATCAGTTCTACGCGGACGTGGTCGGCGGCCACCGCGCCGGGTTCAAGACCGCGCTGACGCACGAACACTTCGAGGGCCCGACCGGCGATCCGCGCGCACCCGACGTGCGCCCCGATTTCATCCTGAAGAGTCTCGATGAGCTCGGTTAACCCGGAATACCGGCTGCGCAACTTCGCGCGCGCGCTGCGGGGTCTGCTCATGGGGCGACGTCTCTCGGCGGACTCCGAGAAAACCGGCGTGGTGGACCTGTCGAACTACGCTAAGAAATGCGAGCGTGCGGCGGAGTCGCCCAAAACGACGCTCGTGGAAATCGAGGGGCAGAGCACGCCGGAGATGCGGACTCTGCGGCGCATCGCCGACGAGTTCGAGATCGCGTGCCGGCTCGCGGTGCTGCTGGAGACGATGCCGCGAACCAAGGAGCGCATCGACGAGCAGTGCGACTACTTGGAAAAGGTTGAGACCCTCGTGCAGGCGGCGCTCAAGGCCGAGTCGCGGCTGGAGGAGACACCCGAGGCGGTCAACCTCACGGCGCTGGCCAAACACGAGCGCAACCGGTTCAAGCGCTTTTTCGATGTCACGGGCGACATCCACACCGCGCCGACGACAGTGCTGCTGCGCGATCCGGTCGTGCGTGCGCTGCGCCGCGCGATGCTGGACCACGAGTGGGGCACGCCGTTCGAACTTTCCGTCTCGGCGGACGGCGAGCTTACCTACACCGGCGGTGATCAGAGCGTGGACACCCGCGGCGAGGCGATCACGGCGGAGATTCCGCGCAGCGAAAACGAACCCGCCGAGGTCAAGAAGGCGCTGAACATGCGCGAGGCCACGAACGACGAGGCGCTGCGCGATTTCCTGCTCGTGAAGGCGGTGGACGAGGCGCTGGCGGCGGTCCTCGCGCCCAGATTTCGCGAGCCGGCCATGACGCAGCGCGCGCGCACCTACCCGCGCAAACCCGGCAAGCGCGGCGGCGTCCGGCCGGAGTCGGTCGCGGCCAAGGCCGAGGGTTGGAACGCCGAGGACGCGGCGCGCGCGATCGAGAAGCTCGCGGACCGGCGCATCGGGCCCGAGTGGGCGCGCGTCCCCAAGGGTGCGTATCTCCTGCGGCTGCTTGTGCACGAAGACGACGACCTGGCGGCGGACCTCTTGGCGCTCGGTCCGGCCCTTCGGCAGATGGAGCGCGGGGAGCCCGTGGAGGACACCGCAGATGTCGCCGCGCGCGCGCTGATGGGCCTGATCGGGCTGCTCTGAGCCGGCCTGAGACAACCGCGACGGCGGCGGCGCGCGCGGATCGTGACCGTTTGGACCGCTGGGGTAGACTGCGCGCATGCCCGAGGACAACGGCCAACCCAATCGTCAGATCATCGACAAGCTGCTCGACCAGCGCATCGTGCTCCTTTGCGAGCCGGTCATGCCGGAGGCGGCGGAACGCCTCGTCGCGCAGCTGCTTTATTTGAACGGCAAGGACGACAAGGCGCCGATTCACTTCTACGTGAACACGCCCGGCGGCTCGATCAGCGACGGGTTCGCGATGTTCGACGCCGTGCGCATGATCAAGGCGCCGGTCACGACGATCTGCACGGGCATCAGCGCATCCATGGGCACGATCCTGATGCTCGCGCCGCCCGAGAAGAAGAACCGGGTCACGCTGCCGAACACGCGCTTCATGATCCACCAGCCGTCGTCCGCCTATCAGGGCGCGGCCTCGGACATCGAGATCGGCGCCAAGCAGATCCTCCTGCTGCGCGACCGCCTCATCGAGATCTACGTCGAAGAGACCAAACAGGACGCCGACCGCATCCGCACGGATCTGAACCGCGACTACTGGATGAGCGCCAACGAAGCCGTTGATTACGGCCTCTGCGATCGGGTCGTCACGAGTCTCTCGGAGATCTCGTAGTCGGGGCGTGCTCCCCCTGACGCTGGCTTTCCTCCTCGCGCTCGCCGCTTCCCTGGCGACTCGGCTCTATCTCAACACGCGGCAACTCGCACACGTCGAACAGCATCGTGGAGCTGTCCCGGCGGAGTTCGCGAAGGCGATCGACCTCCCGACGCACCAAAAAGCGGCGGACTACACCGTCACCGCGGGCCGCGCCGGCCGCGTGCGCATGATCGTCTCGGTCGCGCTGCTCCTGACCTGGACCCTCGGCGGCGGCCTGGCGTTCTTCGACGCGTTCTGGAAAACCCGCATCGACGGCGAGGTCATGCGCGGTATCGCGTTCTTGTGGAGCGTGCTCGGCGTCGCCGCCCTGCTCGCGCTGCCGTTTTCGATCCACCGCACCTTCAAGATCGAACAGCGCTTCGGCTTCAACCGCACGACACCGGCTCTGTTCGTGAAGGACCTTCTCAAATCCGTGCTGCTCGGTCTCGTGCTCGGCACGCCGCTGATGGCGGCCGCGCTATGGCTGATGGAAAGCGCCGGCGCGCTCTGGTGGCTCTGGGTGTGGGCCGTGTGGACGGCGTTCTCGCTTTTTCTCACGTGGATCCTGCCGACGTATCTGCTGCCGATTTTCAACAAGCTCACGCCGCTTCGGGACGGAACGCTGAAGGACCGGCTCACCGCGCTGCTCGCGCGCGTCGAGTTTCCGAACCAGGGGTTATTCGTGATGGACGGCTCGCGGCGCTCCGCGCACTCCAACGCATTCTTCGCGGGGCTCGGCTCCTCGCGCCGCATCGTCTTGTACGACACCTTGATCGAACAGATGGGCGAACCGGAGATCGAAGCCGTGCTCGCGCACGAACTCGGCCACGCCAAGTTGCGCCACGTCCTCAAGATGACGCTGATGTCCATCGCGCAAAGCCTGATCGGTCTCGCGATCCTCGGCTGGCTCAGCCAACACGACTGGTTCTACAAGGGCCTCGGCCTTAACGAACCGTCGTCCCACGGCGCGCTGCTGCTGTTCCTGTGGGTCGTGCCGGTGTTTTTGTTCTTCACCGCGCCGATCGGTTCGTGGCTCTCGCGCCGCTACGAGTACGAGGCCGACGACTACGGCAAAGCCCACTCCGAGCCCGGCTCGCTGGCTGCCGCGCTGCTCGCGATCTATCGCCACAACGCCGCCACGCTGACTCCCGATCCCGTTCATTCGGCGTTTTACGACAGCCACCCGCCTGCCGCCCTGCGCATCCCACGGCTGTTGCGTTAGAACAGGCACTCATGAAAGCGGCAGTCGCTGTCGTCATCGCTGCCTGCCTCGCGTGCGCAGGCGGCGCACCGGGAACGCCGAAGGACGACCCGGGCGGCGAATGGGTTGGCGAGTACGAAGGCATCGTGCCCGGCACGGAGTCCGAACGGTTCCTCGTGTTCCGCGTCGTCGACGAAGAAACGGGGCAAGCCGTCGCCGGCGCGCGCATCTCGCAGTGCCCGGAGAACTGGCTCGACGACGACGGTAACTGGGCGCCAAGCCTGGCCGAAGCCACCACCGACAAATACGGCCTCGCAACGCTCCCGCAGCAGAAGGATCCGTTTCCTTGTCACTATGCGGTCTCGGCCGGGGGGTACGCCCCCACCGAGGAATACGGGACGGTCGGCCCCTTTCACATCGAGCTGAGCCGCGGCGGGGAAACGGCCGGCTTCGTCCGCCACCCCAACGGTCGTCCCGCGGCCGGTGTGCGCATGCTCGGCAAAGTCGGCTGCGCGCACTCGCCCAACCTCGCGGAAGCCGTCACCGACACGAACGGTTTCTTCGTCTTCGAACGAGTCGACGGAGTGGATCTCACGTTTCACGACGCGCGTTTTTTCTCGCAGCGGTACTGGACGCATATCGAGCGGCCGCTTCGCTGGCACCCGCCAACGATGTGGATGCTGCCGACCGCGGAGATTCGCGGGCGCGTCGTCAAGGCGGACGGCACGGCGCCCGAGTGGGCGGTGATCTGCACATACGACCGCGCGCCGCGAACGCGTGCGGATGCAAGCGGACGGTTCATTCTGCGCGGCGCCGTACCCGATGCCGAGCTGTTGGTGTTCTGGCGGGACGGCGACCAGACCAAGACGACGGGCTCATCCGGTGACGACCGCATGGCGAACGGCACTACGATCATCGTTCTCGACGCGGATACGAACGAGCAACCGGATCCCATTCGGCACCGCGTCGATGTGCGCGTGTACGACGCGAAAGGCCACGAGATCGAGGAGGCGGGCCGAGTCCATCTCGACCGGCCGTCGGACGGCCGCCGATTTTCATCTGCCGACGGTGCGCCCTATGAGATCGAAGTCGAGGCGGGCCGCTACGAGGTATCCGCAGGTGAGCAGGGCTCCCGCTATTTCGGGAGCCCGCGGGCGGTCGAGATCACCGGGCCGACCGCGCTCGAAGTCACGGTCCAGGAGCATGCGCGCCTAAACATCGTGAGCGTGCAGGGAGCCGGCGCCGCCCCGCCGCAGCCGCCGGACGTGAAGTTCACCGTTCAGCTTCCGGACCGCTTCTGGGGCGTGGACGCACACAACTCGAACTACCTGCCCGCGCATAGCCGCGCAACGCTGCGCGCGGAAGTCGGCGAAGAGACCTACCTGTGCGACATCGCCGAGCCGATAGACGGCGTGCGCGAAGCGCGCATCCATTTGCCCGGCGCGAAGCAGCTGCGTTTCCCTGAACTCGAAGGCGAGTTCGCGGCCTACATCCTCTGGGACACGACCGACGTCGGTGCACTCGACTTGACTGTGCCGGGCACCGACCTCGAAGTTGCGTTGGGCTCGCGTGTGGACACGCCGCCAACGCTATGGACCGTCGCCGTCGGCAACCGCTGGCTCGTCGTAAGACACCCCAAGAAGGGCCGCGCCATTAAGGAACTGGACCTTCCTTGGGAGTGGGCGGAACCCATTCTGATTCGCGACCTGCAGTTCCAACCCAACGTGCAGCGCGAGCTACGCGTTCTGGGCGGCGCCGGTAAACCGGTCAAGGACTTCTGGTTCTCCGTCCGTGATGACATCTCGCCGCCGGGTCACGGTTGGGCCAACGACGACGACAACGTCAACGGCGTAGCGCGCAGCGCGCTGTTCCGGGACGGCGCGTGGGTGAAGATCCACGGCGGGGGCAGCGCGCCGCAACACGCGCAGCTCAAGGGCAACGGACCTTACGTCGTCCAGCTCGGATCCGCCAAGTTGGAGATCGACCTGAGCGCGTACGAAGAAGCCGAAATTGTCCTGATCGGCCGCGAAGACCGCGCCGGCGCCGACACGCAGGTTGTCCTCACCCACCTTGAAGCCGGACCGCACACGCTCCTGATCGGCGCGACGGGTTTCGTCCCGCAGATCCATCGGATCGAGCTCAAAGAGGGCGAAACGCGCACGATCACACCGACGCTGCGCAAGCGCCCCGACGCCGCTAAGTAGTTCGGCGGTTTACGTTCGCGCAACACGGCATTACAGTCCGAACGGGGCCGCGGGGCCCGGGTAGCAAAGAACATCGTGGGAAAACGCTGGATAGCCATCGCGCTCCTGGCTGCGAGCGCAACATTCGCCGAGGAGAACGACCAACCGGCCGGAGCGCCCTCCCACAAGGGCCAGCCGCTTGCTCACTGGGTCGACCGGCTCGTGAAGAGCCTGCGGGCCAACGGAGAGCACGACCCCGAAATGGAGGAGGCACTCATGGCGATCGGCGCGCCGGCGGTGCCGGTTGTCGTCCGCCGATGGTTCGCGGAACGCGCGGAGCTGGCAGATCCCAACTCGCACAGCTTGGCGTACATCGCGCGCGCGCTCAGCACGAAGGACAAGAGCGGGCTCGTCGAAGTGCTCCGGTCAGGCCGGAGCGAAGAGAAGATCGTTGCGCTGGAGGCGTGGCTCTTGCTCGTTCCGCCTCCCGAAGGTTGGCAGTCCGCCGCGGACTCAATGCTGAACTCGGACGACGACTCGCTGCGGTTGCGCACCGCGTACCTGCTTAGTATTCGCGACCAGCACCGCCAAGGAGTGCTGCAGGTTCTGTTTGATCGCGTCGACAGAAAGGACGAATCGCTCGACGGCCTCGACGCCGTGTACGCGCTCGGCAAACATCCCAACCACGCGGACGTGATCGTGCCGCGACTCAAGGGACTGCTCGACGGTTCGCAATTGCTTGCACTTCGCGCGTACGCCACGCTCGGCGCGCTCGCCCCCCACTCGCAGGCCGCGCGGGCGATCTTGCTCCGCGCCTACCGAAGCAACGAGCCGATCCACCGCCGTGGGTTCGTGCGCGCCGTACAGAACCTGAAGGCTCCGACGCGCGACGAGGTCCGCCGCGTCCTCTCGCTGGTGGGGGATCAGGATGCCAGGGTCAACCGCGATGCGATGTGGCTCGTGAGACGCCGGTGGTGGGCAGCGAAGGAACCGGTCGGCTTGATCGACGAAGCGTTCGCTCACCCCAACCGAAAGCTGCGATTGCTGGCGTGCAATGTCGCTGCGCGTTCCACGAATCCACCGCTTGAAGGACTGATCCTCTGTCTCGACGACGAACGCGAGGACGTGGCCGCGGCCGCGCGAGCCTCCGTGAAACAGCTCATCGAGAAACGCACGAGCCGCGCGAACCATCTTCTCGAACTCGCGCGCAATAGGGACCACCCGCGATACATCAAGCTCCTCTGGCTGTTGCTGCGTGCCGGCCAGCACGATGCTCCGAAGCTGCTCGTCCGACTCGGGCAGGCGATCCCGGTCGCTCTTGCCATTGGACCCGAAGCGCGTTTTGCCGCTGACGAACTCGGCACGAGCAAAGATCCGGACGCCGCGCTGGCGCTGTACCTCGCAACCGGGCGCAACGAGGAGATGTTCGAACGTGCCCGAAGCCACCTGCAGCAGGGCATCCCGAGCGGTTGCGATCTCGCAGTGCGGATCGGACGCGACGCCGTGCCGCTCGCGGCCGGGGTGATCAAGATGATCGACTCGCCCGCGCGTCGCACGAAGAACCAGGCGATCGCGGCCGCCGGCGCGATCGGACTGCCCGCCGCCGAACCCGCGATCGAAAAGCTGGAAGGGCTGCTGGACGGCCATCGAAGGCCCACGCACTCCCCACCGTTCGTGACCGCTCGTCGCGCGGCGGCCACGCTCGCTCTTCTCGGCGTGCACACGGCGAAGGTCGACGCGATCCTGCGCAACGTCGTCGAACAGCCCTTCCCGCACGACGAACACGTCTGGGCCGGTGCGCTGCGGCACCACTGGGTCAACAAGCTGATGCCGGTTGAAGAGGTCGTGAAGCACTGCCTGAAACCGCCGAAGCACGTCGTCGAAACGGAGCGAGTCCCGCTGATCCTGCTGCTCACCGAGATCGGCCCGGAAGCCAAGGCCGCGCTGCCATGGCTCGAGAAGGTCGAGAAGGAGCGACGCGACTACCTCGTGACACGCGCAGCCCGACGCGCCTTGACGGCCATCCGTGGCAACTAGCGCGGCTTCGCCGTCTGCGGATCCGCGAGCCACTCGCACGCCATGTTGTCGTCGGTGATGACCTCGAGGCCGGCGGTGCGTTTCAGGATTGCGCTGCGAGCTTCCCATTTCGACGCGGCCACGAACGCGGCGGGACGGTTGGGGAAGTACGCGCGCATCACGTTTTCCCAGCGTGACTTGTCCGGACCCATCGGCGCGTCGCTGACGTACATGCAGTTTTGATATCGCAGCGCGTGCGGGAACACCGTGGCCGCCGTGCGCTGCGCGCGGTCGGACCACGTCGTGTTGAAGATCAGCACGCCACCGGCGTTTAGATGCGCGCGGCAGAGTTCCATGTGCTCGCGGGCAAGCAGGTTCGTCGAGTGCGACCGATAGTGATAGGTCGTGTTCTGAACGATCGCGTCGAACTTTCGGTCGGTGCGCAGCAGCCAGCGCCGGCCATCGTCCACGACGACTTCCACCCGCGGATCGTCCAGCAACTCGGCGCCGCCTTCGATGCCCCGAATCAACTCCACGTATCCATGGCTGATCTCGAGGACGGTGATGCGCGTCGCGGCCGGGTGCGCCGCGACGACACGCGCCCAGGAGCCCGAACCCAGCCCGATCACAAGGATCTCGCGCGGATGCGGGTGCACCGCGGCGAGAGCGTAGGCGCGGCGGATCCCGTTGACGTCATCGAACGGATCCACGCTGAACTTGCCGTCGTACACGCCGCCGCCGTATACGGTGTCGCCCAACACGGTGACGACGCCACTGCGCGTCTCGATCACGCGGTCGAAACGGACGTGGCTCTCGTACTCCGACTTGAACTGCAGCTTTTCGTATACGCCGTCGAACAACGGCTCCGCGGCCGCGATGGACAGGAGCGCGCTCGCCGCGATGGCACCGCCGACGAGCAAACGCCGGCGCGCATTTTTGTCCACCGCGATCAGGATGCCCGCGGCAAGCGCGAACCCCGCGAGCGCGAGGAACAGCGAGATCGAGCGAATCGACCAGGCGTCCATGAGCACGAACCCGGTCAGCATGCTGCCCGCCGCCGAGCCTGCGATGTTGCCGACGTAAAGATGCGACAACCGTTGGCCGGCGCGTTCGTCCGCGGGGATGCCGAAGTGGCTGATCAGCGGCAACGCGGTGCCGAGCAGCGTCGCCACGAGCGCAAACGCCGGCAGCGTCCACGCGTAACCGACATGCCGCACGGCCTCGGCCACCGCCGGTATGAGCGCGTATCCCGCAAGCGACGCCGCGAGGAAGTAGAACGCGAGCCAGCGCAGCGCTTGCGATTTTTCGGCCTCGCGAGCGCAGTAACGGCGCGCGACGAACGCGCCGATCGCGAGCCCCGCGAGGTACGCGCCGAGCAGAATGCCGAACGCGTTGGCGGCGCCCCAGGACACGAACGTATAGACGCGCACCCAGAGGATCTCGTAGGAGAGCCCGATGAACCCGCCGAGCGTCGCGAGGAAGATGGCGAGCTTCATCCTCACAGCGCGCGCCTCCGCAGAACGAGGACCGCGACACCGACGCCGATGTTGATCGCGGCGGCCACGAGCGTCGTCGTCTGCAGGCCGAACGCACCCAATAAAACCCCGACCGCTGCGAAGCTGCCGACCGCGGCACCGAGCGTGTTGACGAAGTAGAGCGAGCCGACGGAGCGCCCGACATTGCCGGTGATTCGCGATGCGTGGCCGACGAGTAGCGGCAGCGTCGCGCCCATCAGCGTCGTCGGGACGAGGACGAGCAGAAACGTCACGAGCCCGGTCGAGAAGCGCGACAAACCGAGCGTGAACTCGGCAACCCAGGCAAACAGGGGCAGCGAGGCGATTCCGAAGGCGCCCGCGCCGAACTCGACCGCCGCGAACAGCGGCAGCGCGCGCTTCGGGCACCGGCGCGACAACTCGCCGCCGACCAGGCTGCCGACGCCAAGCCCGAGCATGAACGCGGTCACCACGATCGTCACGGACGTCGTGTCGATGCCGTAGATCGTGAACAGCACGCGCTGCCAGACGAGCTGGTACAGAAGCGCCGCGACGCCGGAGAGCAGGAAAACGACGTGAAGTCCGATGGTGCGATCCACCCGCCGCGCCGGGTTTGACGCGGAATGAGGCGGCGGATTCTACCGCGCCCCGCGGCGTCCTCAACCGACGGGCCGCACGCCCGTATACTCAGGCGCCTCGGAGGCCCTTGATGCGTCGAAACTTCATTGCTGGACTTCTTGCCATCGCACTCACCTCGCTCGGATGCGGGAGCAGCGGCGGCGATCCGGCCGCGCAACAAAACGATACGCCGGTAACGTTTCAGGAGACGCTGCAGGCACTGCAGAGATGTGTCGCGCCCGACCTCGAGCAGGTCACCGCGATCCTCCAGCTTCTGGAAGAGCTCGCCCAAGCCGACTCCCTGCCCGAAGAGCTCTCGATCTCGATCAACCTCCTCGCCGGCGGCATCAACTTCGAGTACCCGGTCGACCTCGACGGGGACGGCGAGACCGACTCGACGCTCGGCGGCCTGCTCACGTTCCGCGACGCGGACGGAAACGCGACGATTCCGTTCGACCTGACCAACCTGCCGACGACCCTCGAAGAGGCGCTCGCGCAACTCGATGACGACGAGAGCGTACGCATCAACTACACGGTGATGAACGAGGACGACGGCATCAGCGGCAGCGGCGTCATGTCGGTCGCGTTTGCGGACGGCATGGTCAGCGCGGTCTCCGGCGACGGCTCGATCACGTCGGACGTGTGCACCTTCGATTTCGACCTCGGCACGCTCGCGCTCGCAGACCTGCTCCAGGACTATCCGGTCGCGGACGTGCGCTTCGACATCAACGTCGATGGCGCGAGATCCTCCGGCCACATCGATCTCGACGGGACATCGGCCGCGCGGGCGTACCTGAACGGGTTCGAGTTCGAATTCGATCTCGACGGCTTCGAATTCGATTTCGACGACCTGGACGCGCTGACCGCCGCCGGCGACACGTAGGCCCCCCCCCCAACCACCGCGAATCGCGACCTCGCGGGCTTTTCCTTGCGCCAAATCGTAGGTTGATGGGTCCGCCGTTTCCCCAACGGCGGCAGACCGAAGCACACGTCCGGAGAGCCAAGCGATGAGCATGCGCGAATTCATGAACACCAACTTCCGCCACTTCAACGCGCGGGAGACCCGTGAGGCGGCCCAAGCATGGGTCGACCTGATCGAACGTGGCGACAAGATGTTCCTGTCCATCGCCGGCGCGATGAGCACGGCGCAGCTCGGCAAGACGCTGGCGCGCATGATCCGCGAGGGCAAGGTGCACGGCATCTCCACGACGGGCGCCAACGTCGAGGAGGACCTCTTCAATCTGCTCGCGCGCGAGAAGTACAAGCGCGTGTCGAACTACCGCGACCTCACGCCGCAGCAGGAAGAGGATCTCTACAAGAACGGATTCAACCGCGTCACCGACGTCTGTATCCCGGAGTACGTCTTCTATCAGCTCGATGACTTCTTCAAGCCGCACTGGACGCGCGCGGAGAAAGAGGGCACGCGCCACACACCGTGGGAGATCATCAAGATGGTGATCGACGCCGGCGAGATGAAGGAGCACTACCAGGTGCCGCCGGAAGAGTCATGGGTGCTCGCCGCGCACGAGATGAACATTCCGGTCTGGGTTCCGGGTTGGGAGGATTCGACCCTCGGCAGCGGTTTCGCGGCCGAGGTCGTCAAGGGCGAGATCGTCTCGTCCCACAACATCATCAAGTCGGGCACCGAGCAGCTCGTCGAGGTCGCGGACTGGTATCGCGAACACAGTAAGGCGGGCACGCGCGTCGGGTTCTTCCAGATCGGCGGGGGCATCGCGGGCGACTTCGCGATCTGCGCCGTGCCGCTGCTCATCCAGGACCTGAAGGAAAAGGACATCCCGTACTGGTCGTACTTCGCGCAGATCGGCGACAGCTCGACGTCGTACGGCTCCTACAGCGGCGCCGTCCCGAACGAGAAGATCACCTGGGGCAAACTCGACACGGACTCGCCGACGTTCATGATTCAGTCCGACGCGACGATCGTGGCGCCGCTCGTGTTTGCGTACGTCCTCGATGCGTAAGAAGAAGAGAACCACGGAGGCACGGCGGCGTCTCCGCGAACGACGAGGGGTGCCCGATACTGGGCACCAATCCTGGTAACGGCGCCGAACACGTGCACAAATCCACTCTCGGACGCGGCACGGCCCGGCAAGTGATTTGCGAATTGCCTGGTGTGCCCGCTAGCTCCTCACAATGACCGTCGTCTGGCTGATCGCCTACCTGCTCTCAACCGTCGGGCTCGTGCTCTACGGATTTCACGCCTACAAGCTCCTGTCCTGGCATCGGCGCAAGAGCAGCGCGTACCGATCGACCATCGATCGCGCGCGGCGCGAGTCCCCCGTCGGCAAAACCACGTTCCCGACGGTTCTCGTCCAGGTCCCGACCTACAACGAAGCCGAGGTCGTCGAGGACGTGATCGATGCGGTCGCCACGCTCGACTACCCGCGCGACCGGCTGCTCATCCAGATCCTCGACGACAGCCGCGATGAAACCGTGGCGCTGGTGGGTGCGCGCGTCGCGATTTGGAGCGCGCGTGGTGTGCCGATCGAAGTCGTGCGGCGGCAAGACCGCGACGGGTTCAAGGCGGGCGCCCTCGCAGCGGGCCTGCGAGATTCCGAGGCCTCAAGCGCCGCCGAGTTCGTCGCGATCTTCGACGCGGACTTCGTGCCCGAACCGGACTACCTCAAGCGGACCCTGCCGCTCTTCGACCTCGGTGCCGACATCGCGTGCGTCCAGTCGCGCTGGGGCCATCGCAATCGCCGGCAAAACTGGCTCACGCGCACCCAAGCCGTCGCGGTCGATGCGCACTTTCTTGTACAGCAACTCGCGCGCGCATCCGCAGGCGCGTTCTTGAACTTCAACGGCACCGCCGGCGTCTGGCGTCGGGCGGCGATCGACGACGCGGGCGGCTGGTGCGGCGACACGCTCACCGAGGACCTCGACCTCAGCTACCGGGCGCAGCTTCGCGATTGGCGCATCGCCCTCGATGTCGACACCGTGGTCCGCGCCGAGCTACCGCCGATGCTCGCGAGCTACAAGACCCAGCAGCAGCGTTGGGCCTGCGGCAGCATGCAGTGCGTGCGCAAGTTCCTCCGGCCGCTCTGGAGTTCGAAGCAACCGTTCTGGATCAAAGCCGAGGCGACGGCGCACCTGTTCGGGTACGGGGTCTGCGCCGCGATGTCCGTGCTGCTCCTGCTGCTACCGCTCGGTATCGGCCACTGGGCGCTGCTTGCCGACCACCCTGCCTGGTGGCCGCTTTGGATCTCCGCGTGGACCGCCGGTCTCGGCCCCCTCGGTGTCGCGATCCTCGGCCAGCGCATGCGCGGCCGCACCCGCGCGCGCGACATCTTCTCCATCGCTATCCTTGGATTGGGCGCGTGCATGAACAACGCCATCGCCGCCGCGCGCGGCCTCTTCAGCCCCATCCGCACGTTCGTCCGCACGCCGAAACAGGGCGGACGGGCGCCGGCAGTCCGAACGCCGGCCCCGCGCACCGAGCAGATCATGGCCGCGTTCTCGCTGGCGACAGTCGCCGTGTTGATGATGGGCGACCAACCGTGGGCGACCGCCGCCTACGCGCTGTACGCGGCCTCCGGGTACGCCGCGCTCGTCCTCTACTGGTGGCTCGCCGAGCGGCCCGCGCAGCTCGCGAAAGAGTATTCTTAGCGCCCCATGCGCCGAATCCACCCGCTACTCGCGTTACTCGTCCTCGTCACATCGGCCCCCGCCGAGGAACCTGGCGAGGCCGTCCGCCGATTGCTCGCCGAGGACCTCGACGCGCAGATGCAACGTTCGCCCACTTGGGCGAGCAGCCGCGGCGACCACCGGTTCGACCACCTCTTGAGCGACCCGAGCGCCAAGGCGCGCGACGCGTGGATCGCCAGCGCGAAGATGCGGCTCGCGGCGCTAAGAGAGATCGACGACGAGAAACTCTCCGACGCCGATCGCGTCAACGCGGGGCTGCTCGCGTACCAGCTGGGCCGCCGCATCGACGGCGCGCGCTTCAAGCGCTGGCAGACGCCGATCACGCAGATGGACGGCGTGCACAGCTACATCGCGCAGCTCCCCGACGACCTCAGCTTCCGAAACGAAAAGAACTACCTCGACTACGTAGCTCGGCTCGAAGCGATCCCGGGCTTTTTCAAGCAGCACATCAAGAACATGCGGGCCGGGCTCGTGGACGGACGGACGCCGCCGCAGGGCGTGATGGCGGGCGTGCCGCCGCAGGCGCTGTTTCACGCGGAAGAGCGCTACGAGAAGACGCCGGAAGAGCACGCGCTCTTCAAACCGTTCAAGAAGCGACCGGAGAACGATCCGCTCGCAGCGCGAGCCAAAGAGATCATCAAGTTGCGTGTCGTGCCCGCCTACCGCGAGCTCGGCATCTTCTTGCGCGACGAGTACATCCCCGGCTGCCGCAAATCCACGGCTGCGATCGATCTCCCCGACGGGAAGGCGTTTTACAACTTCGAGCTCGCCGGCCACACCACGACCGGGCTCACGGCGGATGAGATCCACAACATCGGCCTCGGCGAGGTCGCGCGCATCCGCGGCGAGATGATGAAGGTCATCGCGCGCTCGGACTTCCCCGGCAAGAAGACCCTGCAGGACGAGGCGCTGTTCAAGGCGTTCGTGACGTACCTCCGCTCGGACTCGCGGTTCTACCACCAGACTGCCGAGGCCCTGCTTGCCGGCTATCGCGACATCTGCAAACGCGCGGACGCCGGGCTGCCGCAACTGTTTGGAAAGCTGCCACGGTTGACTTACGGCGTGCGCGAGATGGCGCGCTGGCTCGCACCGGTGAACACGACCGCGCGCTACTACTCCGGTTCGCTCAAGACCGGTAGACCCGGCTACTTCGTCGCCAATACGTACCGACTCGACCAGCGGCCCAAGTACGAGATGATCGCCCTCGCGCTTCACGAAGCCGTGCCCGGCCACCATCTGCAAATCGCGTTGGCGCAGGAGATGGAGGACGTTCCGGAGTGGCGCACGCTGCTGGGATACACCTCATTCGTCGAGGGCTGGGCGCTTTACTCCGAACGGTTGGGGCTCGAAATCGGCGGCGGCGAGCACGGCATGTACGAGGACCCGTACGATGACTTCGGCCGCCTGACATACGAGATGTGGCGCGCGATGAGGCTCGTCGTCGACACGGGACTGCACTCCAGAGGTTGGCCGGCGGAAAAAGCGGTGCAGTACATGCTCGACAACAGCGCGCTCACCGAGGTCAACGTCAGAAAGGAAGTCGATCGCTACATCGCGTGGCCGGGCCAGGCCACCGGCTACAAGATCGGCGAACTGAAGATCCGAGAGCTACGCGCACGCGCCGAAAAGAACCTCGGAGAAAAATTCGACATCCGCGCCTTTCACGACGCCGTGCTGGCCGAAGGCGCAATCCCGCTGCCGGTGCTGGAAACCAACATCGATCTCTGGATCCTGAAGCAGAAGGGCTAGCGCGACGGCCTACTCCCCCTCGATGCGGTCGCGCAGCTCCCGGATCGTGGCGGGCCCGTGCCCGGCGTAGTGGTTGTTGGCATAGACGTAAATCTCGGGCGCCGCGTCTGCGATCTGATGCAGCGGGTCCGCCCATCGGTCGAGCCGCCGCCCCTGATCGAGCACGATGCGGTCGAACGTCTTGGTCTTTTCGTCCACGGCCTTGCGATCCCCGATGAGCCGGCAGTAGACGAAGTCCGCGGTGACGACGTCCATCGACTTCGCAAGAGATGCCGGGTGCGGCATGTACGCGATGTCCACGAGCACCAACGCGGCCCGGTGGCGGCGCAGCACGCCGGTCAACGCCGGCGTGACCCACCCCTTGTTGCGGACTTCGACGGCATACCGGAAGTCGCCGGGCAGCTTGCCCAGATACACGTCCAGCCGCTCCAGAAACGGCTCGGGCCCCGCGAACGCGCTGCGATTGAAGTACGGGAACTGCAGCACGAGCGGTCCGCACTTTTTGCCGAGCCGCCGCATCACGGCCAGGAACTCCTCGGTTTCGCCCCACACGCGCTCCGGTAACAGCACCGACTCCCCGTCCGGCCGCGGCCCCTCGCCACCGTGCACGATCGACCTCGGGAACTTCGCCGCCATCGTGAAACGTTCCGGCGTCTTCGCGGCCCAGCCGTCCACCACCGAATCGCGCGGGATGGCGTAATACGTGTTGTCGGCCTCGACGGTCTCGAACTGCTCAGCGTAATGCGTCAGGAACTCGGCGGGTCGCGCCCCATCTGGGTAAAACGGCCCGACCCAGCTCTTCTCCGACCAGCTCGAGGTGCCGTAGTGGATCCGCCCCATCGGCCCGGATTATCCACGAGACACACGACCCAAGCCCCCCGGTTCGAAACAGGAAATCTCACGCCAATCTGAACCGATGACCCTGTCGGCGGCGTTTAAGATCCATAGACAAGGATGGCGGCTCCGGACTGGGACTTCTTTTTGACGCGGCGACTGTGCACGGAGCCTACCCTCGATGACTCTATGAACCCCTGGGTGTGTGAGGTGCGTGGTGACTAAGCGCGTAACGATCTCTCTCGCGATCATCCTGGTCGCTTTGGTTGCTACCCCGGTGCGTGCCGGCGACCCGCCGGGTCCCTATCACAAGAACGACCGCTGGGGCTTCAAGGTCAAGTCGCCGAACGGGTGGCTCACCGCCGCGATGAGCGCGAACGAGAAATGGGTGGCGTCGAAGTTCGTCGGGTCCAAAGGCCTAAAGCCCAAGGACGCCGGTAATACCTACTACTGGGAGCAGAAACCCGACTTCTGGATCATCGGTTTCCCGCACTCGCGCAAAGGCGAGCGCAAAGCCGAGATCAAAGACGGCAAGTACGGGCAGAAGGTCTTCACCACCAAAGAGAACTACCGCGACTACAAGGACTTCATGAAAAAGGAGGGCATCGCGGGTGGCGGTTATCACTTCACGCGCGAGGAGGAGATCGACGGACCCGAGGGCAAGATCTCCATCTACGAAGCGCTGATGGAGGACCCGACCGGCGCGCGAGCGTCCAAGCGCATCCTGACCTGGGTCTATCACTTCGACGATATCGATTTCGCTGTCCAGTTCCGGATCCTCGACGACTACTACAAGAACTACCTGAAGGGTTTCAAGGGCTGCCTCAAGTCGTTCCGGCGCATCAAGCGCAAGAGAGCGCTGCCCGGCGCCGAGACGACGGGCCGGAAGATCAAAGATAAAGACGACGAAACCGGGATGACGACGGAGGAGAAGAAGCAGTCCCGGCAAGAAGAGATGGAAGGCCGCATCGCGCGCGAGAAGGACGTGCTCGGTAAGGGCTGGTACATGGCCCGGTCCAAGAACTACGTCGCGTTTTCCAACACCACGCGCAAGTACACCAAGCGCATCCTCAACCACTGCGAAGCCGTGCGTGCGTATCTGGCCAAGGAGCTCGGTGAAGTCGGCAGCGACTATGTCCCGCCGGGCATCGTGCGGGTGTTCCAAAACTACGACGCACAGCGCGCGTACAGCCAAGGGTCAAAGAGCCTCTGGTCCGGCGCCTCGCCGATCCTCGTGGCGAAGCGCCAAGGCGGAAGTTTCGGCTATGAATTCGACGGGTTGAGCAGCAGCATCACAAGCCAGTGGTTGTCGTATAAAAACACTGCTCTCTCAAACTCCATGCCGCCGTGGCTGCGCTACGGACTCACCCAGTACCTCCGCATGGGCCGCTCCAAGGGCAAGAAACTCGAGTTCAAGCTGGATGGCTGGGACCGGACCAGATTGCGAGCGTTGTTGAAATCCGGCAGGGCCGCCCCCATCAAGAAGATGTTCCTGCGAGATACCGAGGGCATGGACGTCTACACGCAGTCGGGCTCGGTGGTTTGGTACCTGCTCACCAAAGGCAACCGGGGCGCGTTCAAGGGTGCGCTGCGCAACTACCTACAAAACCTCATCGTCTCCATCGAGACCGCCCAGGCCGAACTGGAGGCCGAACGCGAAAAGCAGTTGGCAAAGCTGGAGGCGGCGAAGGCGGGTGAGGCCGGCGAATCCGACGAAGACGAAGATGAGGACGAAGAGGGCGGCGACGAGGAAGCCAGCGCCGCGGAGGAGTTCTCCCAAGCGATGATCGATGCGTTCAAGAAACGCAGCAAGAAGATCTACGAAGACAGCTTCAACGCCACGTTTTCCGAAATTACGGACAAGCAGTGGGACAGGCTCGATCGGGCCTGGTACGCCTGGGCCAAGTAAGCTGTCCGGGATGCGACTGCTGCTGATCTTCGCGCTTTGCGCTGGGCCGCTCTTTGCCGACACACTGATTTTCGCCGACGGTCGGATCGTGGACCACGACAAGGTCGAGGCCACCGAAGAGGGCTACAAGCTCACGTATGAACACGGCGAGATCGTCGTCCCGAAGGCCATTCTGCGCGGGTTCTTCAAGGCCGGGGAAACGCCCGAGTTCACGCCCACGACGCTCAAGGAAAAAGAGCAGGCGGGAAAAAACCGCTACCCGTGGAAGGGCCGCTGGATCAGCAAGTCGTACTGGCGCAAGCTCGCACAACGGGAGATCGACAAGAAAAAGGAGATGGTCGAGCAGGCCAAAGCACGCCACTTCTGGCGCGACCGCGCCAAAGTCAAGACGAAGACGTTCGACTACGAGCACACGCTGCCCGACGAGATTTTCGAAGAGTGGCAAAAGCTCTTCGAGACGTACTACAAGTTCTTCACGAAGTACTGGAAGATCAAACCGTCAACGAAGTTCGGCAAGCCGCGCATCCACATCTATCGCGACAGGGAGTACTTCTACCAGGTGACGGGCAGGCCGCGTGGCGTGGCCGGTTTCTACGTCCTCCCGATGCGAACGCTGCATTTCTATTACGACCGCCGGCGTGTCGGGCTGACGATCAGCATCATGTTCCACGAGGGCAACCACATGCTCTCCCACATGGTGGATCGCAAGTTCCGCTACCCGTGGTGGATCGGCGAAGGCATGGCGGAGTACTTCGGAGCCAGCAAGTACGACCCGGAAACGGAGACGATGGAGATCGGGTTGCTTCAAAGCGGCCGGCTCGCAAACCTGTGGATTCGCATCCAAGAGGACGGGTGGTTGAAGCTCCGGACGTTAATCGAATCGGGGAGGAGCTTGGGCGTAGCGGGTTACGCTTGGTCCTGGTCGTTCTGCCACTTCCTGCTCTCGAACGAAAAGTACGAAAAGCGCTTCAAGAAGTACTTCCTCGCGCTCGCACGGTCCGGATCGATCAAACGCACCCGCGCCGGCCCGGGGATGGAGACCGTCTCGTCCGACGAGCAGATCAAGGCGCTGCTCCGCATGCTCAAGGTCAAGAACCTCAAGACGTTGGAAGCGGAGTGGCACGCCTACATCAAGCGCGAACTTAGGCTCGACCGCAAGGACATGAACTGGTCCGAGGCGGGCCACGTGATGGACGTCCTCGGCGAGAACCCGCAGGCGCGCAAGTTCTTCAAGCGAGCCATCGACGCGGGTGTGGCGGACGCGCAGGTGCACTACCGCTACTCGTGGCTGAAGCTCGTCCAGAACAAAAACAAGACCGCGCACAAGTACCTGGAGAAGACCCTCGAACTCGACCCGATGCACTCGCAGGCGATTTCGCTGCTCGGATGGGTTAAGCACGGCCTCGGAGACAAGGAAGAGGGTTACCGGTTGATGAAGCTCGCCTTCGAGATCGATCCCCTCGACCACCAGGTCTGGTTCAACCTGGAGAAGGCCAAGATCAAGGACGAGGACGCCGCGGGCGGCTAGCGCCGCGACCACCGCACCCGCGGCGCGGCGGTGTCCCACCGGAGCGGAGCGCGGTATAGTCTTCCGCCATGCGCCTCACGCTCTTGTGCCTCGCACTTCTCTTCGGAGTCGCCTGCAAGAAGTACGACTCCACCCTCGACAAGGTGCTCGACACGGGCGAGCTCGTGATCGGCACGGAGCCCGAGTTTCCGCCGTTCGAATCCAAGAACGAAAACGACGAGTTCGTCGGCTTCGACATGGACATGGCGCGCGAGCTTGCGAAAGATCTCGGCGTCAGACTGCGCATCGAGGGCATGGAGTTCACCGGGCTTCCCGGAGCGCTCGACAGCGACCGAATCGACCTGATCATCTCCGGGATGACGGCCACCGAGGAGCGCGCCAAGAGCCGCAGCTTCTCCGACCCGTATTTCCACACGGTGCTGTGCATGCTCGTAGGGAAGGACTCGGGAATAAGAATCGCCGCGGACGCCGACGGCAAGCGCATCGTGGTCAAGCTCGGGACAACCGGCGCCATCTATGCCGCGAAGCACTTCAAGGAAGAGCTGGTCACGACGCTTCCGGAGGAAGGTACCTGCGCGTTGGAAGTCGTGCACGGCCGGGCCGACGCGTTTCTGTACGACCAACACTCGATCATCCGGCATGCGATGACCAACTCGAAGACGACACGCGCGGTGCTCGATCCGCTCTCATCGGAGCCCTACGCGATGGCCGCACGCTTCGGCGACACGAAGTGGGTCGCGCGCATCAACGAGTTCCTGAAGGCGTTCCGCGCCGACGGGCGCTACGAGGCGCTGCGCAAGAAGCACATGCCCGACCTTCCGGATGAGAAGTAGGAGCGAATTCCCGGTCCGCGCGGGGTTGACCCTCGCGTTGGTTGGCACGCTTGGACTCGCGCTCTACTTCTCCGGCTACGAGTGGAACTTCGAGCCGGCGTGGCGCTACCAACGGCTCTACTGGAACGGCCTCGGCATCACCGTCGGGGCCACCGCGTGCGCATATGTGATCGGCATCGTTCTCGGCACCGCCGTCGCGCTGGCGCGCCTGAGCCCGTCGCTGCCCATTCGGCACCTCGGCGACCTCTACGTCGAACTGATCCGCGGAACACCGTTCATCGTCCAGATCAGCATCGCGTATTTCGGAATCGCTCCGATCCTCAAGGTCGATAACAAATTCTTCGTCGGCACGCTTGCGCTGGGCGTGTTCGCGGCGGCGTACATCGGTGAGATCTTTCGCGCGGGGATTCAGTCGATCGATCGCGGTCAGTTCGAGGCGGGCCGCTCGCTCGGCCTCTCGCGACAAAAGACGCTGCGCCACATCGTGTTCCCGCAGGCGTTTCGGCGAATGATCCCGCCGCTGACGGGCGAGCTGATCGCGCTGACCAAGGAGTCGTCGCTGCTCTACGTGATCGCGCTCACGGACCTGATGGCCGGCGCGCGCCAGATCGGCGCCGCCACGTACAAACACTTCGAGGCGTATCTCGTCGTCGCGGCGTTCTATCTCACGCTGACGATTCCGCTCTCGCTCGTCGCCCGCAGGCTGGAACGCAGACTCGGCAAGAGCGAGCAACTGGGGGCGCACCTGTGACCGCACGCATCGAGTTGCGCGGCGTCTCGAAGAACTTCGGCGAGCTTCGCGCGCTATCGGACATCAACGTCGCGGTCGCGCCCGGCGAGGTCGTCGTTGTGATCGGCCCCAGCGGGTCCGGCAAGAGCACACTGCTGCGGTGCGTCAACGCGCTCGAGATTCCCGAGGCGGGCAAGGTGCTGCACGAGGGCGAGCCCGTGCGCGCGGACGCCAAGGACGTCGACGACAAGCGCGCGGAAGCGGGCATGGTCTTTCAGCAGTTCAACCTGTTCCCGCATTTGACCGTGCTGAAGAACGTCACGCTCGCGCCCCGGCTGGTGCGCGGTGTGGCCTCGGCCGAAGCGGAAGCGCGCGCCATGGCGCTGCTCGAGCGCGTCGGCGTTGCGGACAAGCGCGATCAGTACCCCGACATGCTGAGCGGCGGCCAGAAACAACGTGTCGCGATCGCGCGGGCGCTGGCGATGGAGCCACTAGCGATGCTGTTCGACGAGCCGACAAGCGCGCTCGACCCGGAGATGGTCGGCGAGGTCCTCGGCGCGATGAAACAACTCGCCGAGGAAGGCATGACGATGCTGGTCGCGACCCACGAGATGGGCTTCGCCAAAGAGGTCGCGCACCGCGTGCTGTTCATGGATGAAGGCCGCATCGTCGAAGAGGGCACCCCAACCGACATCTTCGAAAACGCCAAAGAGCCGCGGACGCAGGCGTTCCTGTCGCAGGTGCTCTAGGTGCCGACTACTCGGCGCGGCAAGCGTCTTCGAAGCCACCCTTGTGCGAGCCGTCGCAAAACGGTTTGTTCGCGGACGCACCGCAGCGGCACAGCGCGATCGCTTCTTTGCCTTCGAGGTTGAACTCCTTGCCGTCGGCGTCCTTCAGCGTCGCCTCACCTCCGCGCACGAAGATGGGACCGTTGTCGAAGATCTGGATCTCGGTACTCATGCGCGGATCTTACGAAAACTCCGCGCGCTCTCACTCCACATCCACCTCGATCTCCTGCTTCGCCGGATCCGGATGCACGACGATCTCGCGCTCCACGCGCCGCCCGAGGTCATCGGTTACTTGCACTTTGTAGACACCCGGAACCACGTTCAGCAGGATGTGCGAGGTCACGTCACGGGCCGTCCCGCGCGCGGGCGCCGTATCGGGCCCGGCCTCCACGCCATACACCAACCACTTGGCGGGTTCGCCACCGGGGTACCGGAACCGCAACGTGAGCGCGACCGGCCGCGGAATCGGGAGCACCATCGCAACCGTCTCGCCCTCCGCGAACTTGATCTTTCTCCCGAATCCGGTGAGCCCCAACACCGCGAGCCGGTACTCACCCGCGGCGAGTGCTTCGGAGACATAGACGCCGTCCTTCCGCCGCTGCGTCTCCAGAAGCACACGATCGTCCTTGACGAGGCGAATCGTGCGGAGTTTCTCCGGAGTCCCTTCAGCGAACCGCGCCGTCAGTTCCAAACGCGCGGGCTCCGGGAACCGAAGGCTCAGCCTCTGGCTCGCGCCCGGCGCAAGGTCCAAGCGCGCGAGATGCAGCGTGGGCCGACCATCGACGTGCACCTCGATTTGATACCGTCCCGGCGTCAGGGGCTTCACTACAAACGCGCCTTTCTTGTCGGTGCGGCGCTCATAAATCAACTGCGACACGGCCGCCGACCAGAGACGCACACGGGCCGCTACAACCGGACCGTCGGCGCTCGTTACAACGCCCTGGACAGACGCCGGCTTCGGACCCTCGTCCGGAACGACGAACTCGTATGGCTCGGCGCGCGGCTTGATTTCGAACTCGCAGTGCGGCGCCGCGCCCTCGTGGTTCGGGTACCACGCGCGCAACCAGTACTTGTTCGGTGAAAGACCGTCGAGGCGGAACGCCCCGGTGGCGTCGGTCTTCGTCTCGAGCGCCTTGCCACTCGCAGCGCGATCCATGGGCACGAGGGCAAGCTGGAACCCCGCTGCGGGCGCGCCACTTTTGAGCACCACCCGGCCACTCAGGAACAGCGGCGCCGGAAGTACCGGATTGACCACCGTCTCCGCATTCGGCTTCACTTCTGCCCAGTGCACGGTGTCGCCCCAGCTCACGCCAGTGACGGCCCCCTCGACCCCGACACGAACGACGGTCCCCTTGCCCACGACATGAAACGCGACGCGCCCCGCCGGGACATGCTCGAGCTTGAACCTTCCGTTGGCGTCACTCACAGTCCCCGCGGGAGCAAGCAACCCGGAAAACTCCGGCTGAGTCCACGTAACCCGCACGCCGGCCACCGCGTTGCCCGACGCGTCGCACACAGTGCCCTTCACCACCGAACCGCGTGTCAGCTTCGCGAGCATCGTGGAGCTTCCGAGCGGTGGCAGGCGGATGCGCGCGTGATACGGCGCATACCCCTTGGCTTGCGCCTTCAGCGGCTGCCATTCCGTCGGGAGTCCCACCGCGTAGAAGCGGCCGTCTTTGTCCGCGACCAGGCGCCGAGGCGGCGCGGGATGCAACCGCAGTCCTTCCTCGGAACGCCCTTCCACACCGGTTCGCAACACGCCGACCTCGATGCGCGCCGCGGCCACCGGCTTGCCGACGGCATCCGTAACCGTCCCTTTCAGCAAGCTCCCCGGAGCGACAAACCCGAGGCGCAAGTCGGCCGACGTTTTCGCCGGATCGAGTTCGCGCAGCTGCGTCGGCGCCCAGTCCTGCGCAATCGCACCCAGGAACCTAACGCTGCCGCCCTTGAACTCGGCGACGAAACGCCCGTGCGTGTCCGTCTTCGCGAGCAGTGTTCCGCCGGACCCATCGACCTTCGCGTACCCGAAGAGCTGCGCGCCCTCTACCGCGCGCCCCTTGTCGTCGACCACCACGCCGGTCACGTTCCGCGGCTGCGCGAAAACCTGCCCCAGCACCGGCATTTCGCCCAGGAAGGGCACTTTCGTTTCTCTCTTCCTGCGGCGCAGCTTCGCGTTGGACCCGGCCTGGAGTTCGAGCTTCATGCCGTCGACGCCCGTGATCCGCGCGCTCCCCTTCTCGACGTGCACTTCGATGTTGTTCGCGTCCACGTGAATGCGATAGACACCGGTTGTGAGTTCGACACGGCCGGTGCCAGCCAAAACAACGGCTCGACCGCTCACCTCGATGCGCGTCTTCCCCTCGGCCGCCGGCTCGTACTCGCCATCGCCCAGCATGCGCAGCGGCGCACCCTCCAGCGCCACGAGCCGGGTTCCCGTGACCTCGGTCTCACGCCGCTTCGCAAGATCGTCCTGCCGCATCGAGATCGCGAGCATGGTCACGACCATCAACACCGCGGCCATGCCGATCGCGAAATAGACCTGGCGCGGCCGCCCCGCCGGCGCACCGTCCACGCCCTGAAGCACCAACGTCTCCAGGCTTGGCGCGCTCGCACGCAACTCCTCGCCGCACCTGTTCGCATCCTTGGCCGTCGCGCGCTCGGCCGCGAGGAACTCACGGCAATCCGCGCACGTTTCGATGTGCGCTTGGAACTCCCCTTCGGTCGACGCCGGCAGTTCGCCGTCCACCAAACGGATCGCACAGAGCTGGGCTTCGCTACAGTTCATCGATCTTCCTCCACGAGGTCGCTCAGGCTCGTGCGGAGACTGCGCCGCGCTCGGTGCAGTTTCCATGCGATCGTGCCTTCGGGGACCCCGAGCAGTTCGGCGATGCGGGCATACCGCGCGCCATCCACGTAGTGCAACAGGAAGATCTGCCTCACGTCCTCGGGCAGCCGGCCCAACTCCGCCAGCAGGCGTTCACGCCGCTCGTGATCGAGCAGGCGCTCCATCGGCCCTTTTCCGGGATCGACGTTCTCGCCGGTCAGGCTGGCCAGCCGCTTTGCGCGCCGTTTCCGGTCGGCCGCGAGACGAATCGCGATGCGTACGCTCCACGCGCCGAACTTCGTGTCGTCGCGGAGTTTGTCGAGGCGCAGCAGCGCTTTGACCAGCGCTTCCTGTGCGACCTCGCGCGCGTCCGTTTCGTTGCGGAGCCGGGCCAGCGCAACGGCGTACACTGCGCGCTCGTGCAAGCGCACCAATTCGCCGGCCGCACCGCGATCACCGCCGCGCGCCAGGGAAACAAGCCGCGTCTCATCGACCAAGGGAGTCTTCCTAACACAAGGACGCTCCGAGCCGCTCGGCCCTTGGCGAATTCCAAACGCCGGTCACCCGGTCAGGGCTTGCGGATCCGGCAGTTCGGGAGCGCCGCAGCCAGGCGCTTCAGTCCCTCCTCCGAAATGCGCGTGTCCTTCAGGTCGATGTAGCGAAGGTTGCTCAGGCCCGCGAGCACTTCGATGGACTCGTCGCCGATGTCGTTTTCGTCGAGGTGCAGGCTCTCGAGCCCGGTCAACCCCGCCAGATGTTTGACGCCGGCGTCCGTGATACCGACGCCGTCCAAGCGTAGCTTCTTGAGCCGGCGCAGGTTGGCGAGGTGCGCGACACTCTCGTCGTCGAGGCGCGTTTCCTTCATCGAGAGCTCCACGAGTTCCGTCAGCCCACCGATGAACTTCATGCCGTCGGAGTCCACCTGGGATTCATCGACGTTGAGTTTCTTCAGGCCCTTGAGGTTCCGGATCGCCGCGAGATCCTTCCCGCGCAGGCGCGAGTCGGAGATGTTGAGCTCTTCGAGGTGCGCAACGGCCGCGATTCCCGCGAATCCATCGCGCGTGACCATCTCGACCCGCAGCGTGCGCAGCCGCGCCATCTTCGCGATGCTTGCCATGCCCGTTCGCGTGATGCGCAACTCCGGCACCCACAGCTGCTCGAGCTTCGGGAGTTTCGCCACGCTCGCAAGCGCTTCGTCGGACATGCGCTTGTTTTCGAAGCGCAGGTGGCGAAGCTGCGACAGCCCCTCGATGTGTTTCAGCCCGGCGGCCGTGATCTTGCTGTCGTGCACGGAAAGCGACACGAGCGAATGCATGCGGCCGATGACCCGCATCGCCTCGTCGGTGATCGGAAGATCCGACGCGATCAACTGGCTGAGCGACAGTCCAGAGAGGTGCGCGATCCCGGCGTCGGTCACGTTCGTGGCCGCGATGCCGAGCCTGCGCAGGCCGCCAAGATCACCGACCACCTCCATGTCCGAGTCGCCGACGCCCGACCCGCGCAGGTGGAGCGAGTGCAGCGCGCCCGCATCGCGGAGGAGTGCCAAGACCGCGGCGACCCCGGTGTTGCGTTGCGGCATGCGGACGACAGTGACCGGACTCGTGGGCAGATCCACATCCGAGCTGTACTCCTTGGTGTCGCGTTCGTCGATTCCGTAAAAGCCGACGGAGCCACCCGCGCCAAACACCGCGCGAATCAGCTTCTCGCGCCATGCGGGGTCGACCTTCGGTTCCGGATCGGGTTCGCGCGCGGCCCCCACCGGATCCGGGACCTTCGGCGTCCTCACGGGCACGCCTTTGCCACGTTCCGACGAGCCCGAATCCGCGTCCGCCAAACGCGGGGCACCTTCGCCGCCGTCGTCCGAGCTCTGGTTCAACAACACCACCGAGGTCCCCACCGCGGCGACGAGCGCTGCGACGGCCAGGATCTTTTTCATGAGGATGGCTCCTACTGTTCCCACACCCACCACGGCGGCGCCCGGCGCCAAGGCCGCTTTCACGATCGCGGCCTCGCTCTGTCCGGCGAGCAGCGGTAGCGCCGCGACCATGGCGCCGATCTTGGCGCCAGCCGACCCGCGCATCTTCTCGATGCCCTTGTGCACGCGGATGCGGCACGCGTTGACCGTGGCGCCGGTGACGTGCGCGATCTCCTCGTACTCCATGTCATGGAGATAGCGCAGCACGATCGCCTCGCGCTGCGGTTCGGGGAGGCTGGCCAAGAGCGCCTCGACGGCCTCGCGGCGGTCGAAGTCCGCGTGCGCATCGCGCCCACGCTGCGGCGCCGAAGTCTCGTAGCGCGAGCGGCGAGCGCCGGACCGTCTCAGCATCTTGTGATTCAGGACCAGGAACCGGCCCAGCCACGGTCGCAGGCCAACCTGCAGCGGCCGATCCGTTTGCTCCGACGCGAGCTTCGCGAGCGCCTGCTGCACGAGGTCGTCCGCGTCCGCCGTGTCACACCCGAGCCGCCGCGCGAAATCCGACGCGAACCTCAGATGGGGTCGCACGAGCGTCGCGAACGCATCTTCGTCCCGCCGGAGCGTCCACGCCTGCCAGAGATTTGTGTCGGCTTCGTTCACCGATCTTCTCTTGCCGAACCTCACCCGCTTATTTCCGTTACTTTTTTGATAGCGCGCAAGGGTCTGCGGAGCGTTATTGGGTTGGGGGGTCCGTTCGCGACCGGTTGGAACTTCGCTGAAACGCCAAAAACGGCTTGCTGCCGGGCGTTCACATGGAGGAAAGATGCGTAACGGTGCGGTTATCGCGATTCTGCTCGTCTGCCTGGCGGCGATTTTCTTTCTTCTGAACAGCGAGGATGACGTCGCTCGCGGCCACCGGAGCACAGGCTCCGACGCGATCGGTGGGGCCGGGGCCACCGGGGATGTCGACAGCGCGGATGTAAAAACGGCCGCCGGAGCCGCCGATGCGCGCGGCAACGCCGACCGGGATCCGAACCGTATTCCGGGGCCGGCGCTCGTGCTGCGTGGCTTGGTGCTGGCGAGTGGCAAGCCGCTGGGCGGCGCCACGGTCACGGCGCACCGCGCGTTTCCGGATTTTGTGACCAACGCCTGGAACAACCCGGCGGCCCGTGAATACACGGAGAATCCGTTTCCACCGATCGGCGAGACGACGACCAGCGGTGATGGCCGGTTCGAGATCAGGATCGCGCGCCGCACACGCCTCACCATCGAAGCTCGCGCCCCCGGGTACGCGGTCACGCGCGGCCTGATCTACATCCCCGGCCAGTCCAACCCGGCGGAGATCACGCTGCGCCTCGAGCCCGGGTTCGAGTTCCTGGGCCGCGTTACCAACCACAAGGCAGAGCCGATCGCGGCCGCGAAGGTGCGCGCGATTCTTCGGGGCAACTGGCGCGTCCCGCCGGCGTTTGTCGAAACCGAAACGAGCGAGGCCGGCGAGTTCTCGTTCGACATGCTCTCGAAGGGCATGCACGGGATCGAGGTTACGGCGGAAGGCTACGCGTCGTCCTCTTCGTGGACCCAGATTCCCGCGCCGGGCCCGTTGAACGTCGAGCTGACGCCGGGTGGCAGCGTGCGTGGCACCGTAACGGGAGTGGGCGGCGTACCGCTCGCGGGCGCGAAGGTCACGATCTCCAGCGGTACCGGACAATCCACGAGCAAGGGCGAAGCGGAAACGAGTGCCGACGGCACCTATGTGATCCCCCATCTCGCGCCGGGCGACCTCCGATCCGCGTTGATTCAGCACGCGGACTACGGCGAGCGGACCACGGCGCGCGGCGACCTGCGGCTGCCGCCCGAACTGCTCAAAGCCGGCGAGACGCTGACCGTCGACGCATCGCTCACCATGGGCGAAACCGTGACCGGCGTAGTCGTGAACGAATCGACCGACGCGCCGGTCGCGGATGTGCGCCTCACTCTCAACCGCCTGAACGCCCAGTACAGCAGCCACCAGGAGATCGGGTACACAATCAGCGGCGCGGACGGGCACTTTCGCTTCGAACACGTGCTCGACGGCAGCTACGCGATCGGGGCCATCGGGCCGGGAGTGGCACGCGTGCTGAACCGCTACATGAACAACCAGCGCAGCATCACCCTCGACTTCACCGCCGAAGAGGGCAGCGCGATCGAATCGCAGCGCGTGGTGGTCACGCCCGCCGGGGAAGTGCACGCGCGCATCGTTCTGGGCGATCGACCTCCGCCGACGAATCTCGGCGGCAACCTGTATGTGGGCGCGCAGCACATCGGCTGGGCGCAGGCCGACCTGCTCGGGCAGCTTATCTATCGCGGCGCGCCGACGACCGACGCGGAGGAGGCGTATGTGCAAACGTACAACCCGACCGCGAAGTCCAAGGAGTTTGCGATCGCGATCGGCGAGGTCACCGAGGTCGTGGTCGAAGTCGACGACGAGGGCGGGTTCACCGGTGTGGTCGAGGACGAAAACGATCAGCCGCTGCACGCGGCGGTCGTGAGGCTGTTGCCCGCCAACCAGCTCAATCAGGCGCGCAATCTGGCGTCCCAAACGTGGAACGCGAGCGTCACGGACGCCCAGGGCCGTTTCTCGATCACGATCCCGTCGTGGGTTCGGTCACAGGTCGCAAACTCGCCGCCCTACATCGTCGCGGCGCACGCGGAGTACGACGCGACGCTGGTGAAGGACATCAAGCTGCCCGCGAAGGGCGAAACAAAAGAGGTGCGTGTCCGGCTCATCAAGGGCGGCGCGATCTCGGGGCAGGTGGTGTTCGATGACGGCACGCCGGCGGGCCAGTGCTGGGTGTCCATTTCGCCGCAGACGGAGAAGGGGGACAAGACCGACGTGCGCCAGAGACGCTCGAGCAAAACGGACAGCGCCGGAAAGTTCGAGATCAAAGGTGTGGGACCGGGCAAGTGGACGGCAACTGCCGTCGGGAGCGACGGGAGCGCATCGCAGCGCGATCTGGCGGCGGGCGAGCAGGTTCGCCTGGAGATTACGCGCAAGGAGTTCATCAGCGGTTTCGTCCTGGACGAGGACGGCGCACCGGTTGCCAACGCGCGGGTCGTCGCGATGACGGGCGATGCAAAGCCGCAGCAAAGGTCAGGGGCAACCACGTCGGCGACCGGCTACTTTCGCCTCGGGCACTTGGCGGGGGGCACCTACACGATCTTGGTGAAACCCCAGTCGCAGCGTCAGGGGCGCGGGGTCCAGTCGGGCTCGTTCCTGGAGAAGGACGCCGGGCCTGTCCCAACGGGCACGGACGAACTGCTCATCACCGTTTCGAGCGGCGCGATCGCGCGCGGCCGCGTAGTCGGGCCGGACGGAAAGCCCGTCGCGGGCGCGATGGTCTCGGCGCTCTTGAAAAAGAAGGCGCCAAGACAACCGTCGGTACCGACGGCGATCACGAACACGAGGGGCGAGTTCAAGTTGAAGGGGCTCGGCGAGGAGCGGGTCGAGTTTCTGGCGGGCGCGGCGGGGTTTCTCCCGGCGACGACAAAGGCGATGGCCGACGACGAGGACATCGAGTTGCGCCTATCGAAAGGCGAGTCCATCCGGGGCGAGGTGCGAAAACCCGATGGTTCACCGGCGCCGAATCTGTGGGTCTGGATCTCTTCGTCGGATCCGGAGGTGTCGAAACGGCTCGCGGATTGGCGATCCCGTGGCGGCACGCGCGTGATGCAGTCGAGCGCGAATCAGGGCGCGCGGACCGACAAGACGGGTGAGATCCACATCCGCGGCGTGTTTCCGGGTGAGTATTGGCTGAGGGTGTGGTCGCAGGAATCGGTAGCGGCGCCGGTCCAGGCGAATACGAACGGAGCGCGGGTTTCGATTCGCCTCGAATCGCCCTACAAGATCACCGGGACCGTGCTTGACGAGCAGGGGCAGCCAATCGTGTCCAACAACCAGACCCCGTCACTCACGGCCTATCGCGACAATCAGTGGTTCGCGGGGACGCGTGCCAAACCCGACGGCACTTTCGAACTCTTGAAGGTGCCGGGAGGGGCGCTCGAGATCCGCGTATACATGGCCGGCTATCAGTGGGCGAAGGTGCCGTCGAGCGGCGGCGCCAGCGGCGTGCCCATTGTTCTGAAAAAGCAGGTCAAGAAAGCGACCGCCAAAGCGACGAAGAAGGCGAAGCGCTAGGCCGGGTTATTCACGAGGCGGGCGCGTTGCTTTTGCACGGGTAGACGAAAAGCCCCTTCTGTACGCGCGGTCTACGTCTGAAGTTCGGACCAACGCCTGGACCCGGCCGCGATCACGCCGTGCGCGCGTCGGAGAACCACTTGCCTTGGTACATCGGCGCAAGCGTGCGGCGCAAGATGGCGTGGGCCCTGTTGAGCCGGGATTTCACGGTGCCCAGGGAGCAGCTCAGGATCGCGGCGATGTCCTGATAGGAGAGGCCTTCGAGGTAGCGGAGCACGATTACGATCCGAAGCCGGGGCGACAGATCGTCGAGGGCGGCCTGCACGTGCTCCTCCAAGTCCTGTAGCGCGGCACCGTGCTCGGGCGCGCCGCGGCCCATGTCGTCTTGGAGGCTGTCGAGAGCGCTACCCGCCATACCCAGGAGCGGATTGCGTTTGCGTTGACGAAGGCGATCGAGGGAGAGGTTTACCGTGATTCGGTACACCCACGACGCAAACGTCGAGCGCGCCCGAAACTTGTGGATCTTGCGGAACAGGAGCACAAAAACATCCTGGAGGATGTCCGACGCCTCGTCCGCGTCGCCGACCACCCGAAGCGATGTGTTGTAAACGCGGCGCTGGAAGCGCTCGTAGAGGACCCCGATCGCGACGCGGCGGGTGGCAGGCGAACGTGCCAGCTCAACGATATCGGCGTCCGGGTCGGCTGCGTGCCGCGGGCTCTGTTCCTGCGAACGCGCTCGGAAGATCCTTCCATCGGGCGTGTTTCGACTCGACTCCACGTTGGGCACCACTCACCCTCTTCTACGCACGCCGGCCGCTTTTCTCCTGAGAATAGCGCTCGCGCTGCCATCCGCGAAGACGCGCGCGCGTCCGTGGCCGTAAGCCTCTCCAAGCAAACGCATTACGGCGCCCGCCAGGCGTCGCGACTCAAAGTGAGCCAACTAGTCCAACAATTAGTCGCATTTATGGCTCACCGGCAGTCAATTCGTTCGATTTGTCTCATCGTCCGAACATCGGAGCGCACAAACTTTCCTGCATATGCCGCTATCTAGCACCGTGATATACCTAACCGCTTGCATAGCAACGTGTTACTGAATGTGCAATTTCTTCGATATTCGCCATACGAGCCCAGCCTGAAGCTTGTGGCAATGGACGAACCGAAGCAGCATGGTTGCAACAGGAATGAATCCCATCAAACGCGCCCCCCACTCCACCATCCATGGAGACATCCATGGGGGACGCGGAACAAGGAGAGATGAGATGAAGAACAGGATGACAAGGCTGCTCGCACTTGGCTTGTTTCTGACCGCCGGCACCGTGTACGCCGCATCGGGGATCGAGGTCCTGGAGAAGGTCTCGGACGAGTCGGGAACCTATTTCCACGTCTCGAGCCCGGGACACCCCGCGGGCTCGACTGTCGTCGCCGTGTCGGTGGCCAACGGCGAGGAGTTCGACTGCGACGTCGCCTTCCTCGATCCGATCACCGGCACCGCGTGGATCTCTTTCCCGGCCGGCGCCTCGCTCGATCGCATCGACGTTGTCTCGCCTAACGGTGACCTGCTGGCGAGCATGGGCCTCGGCGGCGAATTAGTGCACGACTAGCCGCTCGCCGGGCACACGCTAACCCTGCTCAATCACGCCCCGCGGAATTGCTGCGGGGCGTGATTCTTGGTCACGACAGGCGGGGACCAGGATGCTGAATGTCGTACCCACACCGGGCTTTGAATCGACGTCGATGGTACCCGCGTCGCGAATAACGACTTTTCTCACAATCGCGAGGCCGAGGCCGGTGCCACCAGCGCCCTTTGTCGAATAAAACGGCTCGAATACGCGGGCGAGCTCCTGTTCGTTCATCCCAACCCCGGTATCCGCGACCTCGATGCTCACGTCATCGCCGACGCGTTTGACCTGGACCCGCAACACTCCGCCACCGGTCATCGCATCGAGCGCGTTGTTCATCAGGTTCAAGAAGAGCTCGCGATACTCGCCGGAGACGCCCGTGACTTCACAGTCATCCGCCGTTTCGAGCTCGAGCCGCACCTCCTCTTTCGCGGTCGCGACCTGCGGCCGGAGAAGTTCCGCCGCTTCCCGGGCGATCTGCCCGATGTCGACGGGTGCGCTCGGAACACGGGAGTGGTCCCTGGAGCACTCCTGAAGTTTCGCCAAAACGTCGGCCCCGTTCCGCGCGGCCTGTTCGATGGCCCGAAGGGAGTGCCGCACTCGTTCCTGGCTTTCGGCCTGTGCCGCCATCTGGGCTCGCGCAATGACCGTCGCGAGGAGGTTTTTGAGATCGTGGACGACCCCACCGGCGACCTGGCCGACGACGCGGCTGCGCTCCGTGCGGAGCAAATGCCGGTGCGCCTCCTCGAGCTGCCGCTCGATCGCCTCGTGGTCCTTGCATTTGGACGCTCGATCCAGTTCGAGCGCGAGCAACCTCGCCACACACTCGAGAGGCTCCACATCACCGGTCCCGAACAACCCCGCGATGCCGCGGTGGTCGAGGTAGAGAGCACCTGAAATCACTTCGCCGTGGAAAATCGGCACGCAGATCACGGATCGGAGATGAAGCGCCGCGATGCTCCGATGGCTCGCCAGCTCCTCGGACGCGAGCGCGTCGTTGTAGACCGCCCGTTCTCCGGCAGCGAGAACGTGGTTCACGATGGACCAGCTGATCCCTTCCGAGTGACTAACATCGGCGACCGCGTAGCTTGCTCGGACGACGGGCTCGCCTTCGGCCACACCGACGAGCACGCCTCGCTGCGCACCGACAAACTTGGTTGCGCTCTGCAGGAGCGCGCCCCGCATCGCCTCCGAGTCCTCGACCACGCTCAGGGCCGCGTTGATGCCCGCCACGAGGCCAAGCTCACGATGGCGCACCGACGTGCCGGAGCCCCTGCTCGCGACCATCGCATCAAACGCCGCGGCGCGAAGCTGAAGGCTCCGGCCGCCCCACTTGCTGCGGTCGCCAGGTGTGTTCCCGATCGCTTGGGCCAAAAGAGCGTGCGTATCGCGAAGAACGCAGGTGTCTCCCCCCCAGCGGTCGATCTTCTTTTCAAACCGCCGGAACCGCCGCAGCGCGTCTTCGAGCAGGCCCCACGCCTCGCGAGCCCTGTCCTGCTGGAGCAGGGTCTTGGCGACGAGGGCACGGATCCCAATATGGAGATCGTCGTGGCCGTCCTTGAATTCCGGATGATCGATGCACGCAAGTGCGACCCGAACGTCGTCGTCGGTCATCGTGCGGGCAGATTTAAGCGCAGCGAGAACCCGCTCCAAGACGGCGCGTTGCACGCCGCGCCCGCGCGCCACGAAAAAGAGCCGCTCGAGCGAGGCCGCCGTCCGATGCGGAGACCTCCGGCCCGCGCGGCGCACCCGGGCGAGTCGGTCCCATCCACGTGCGCTGACGACAGTATCCCCAAGGTAATCGCGGTAGTGGTCCAGATTGGAGTCGTCCGGCGACGCGCTTGCCAAGATGTCACGAAGTCGCGCACGATCGGCCGTCCGATACGCGATCTCTGCCTCCACGGCGTGCGCGCAGACATCCGGGCCGATGCCTAATGCGTTCCCCAAGAACTCCTTGAGCGCGACGACACGCCGCTCCGCGATGGTGAGGTGCCAACCATCCAGCGCGAGAAGCGCCGAATTGAGTAGGGCCCTAGCGCGCGCGTCGTCGTGATCAACACACATCTTCGCGAGTCGCGAGAATACGCGGCGCGCGTCTCGTAGCCGGCCACTCTGCATGTATGTCGAGCCTAGATGGAGCATCGAAGTGTTGCGATGTCGCAGCAGACCGTTTCTGGTCGCCACCACGCGTGCGCGATTGAGCGCACTGGCGGCATCGCTCAACTGTGCAGCCTCCGAGTACGCGAACGCAAGATTGTTGAGCGCAGCGACAAGCCCGCGTTCGTCCTCCAGGCCTTCGCGGAGCCGAACACAAGTAGTGAGGACGCCAGCCGCGTCATGAAAGCGTCCGCCACGGATCAATGCGATTGCCTCGTTGTTGAGACACGCCGCCTCCTCCGCCCGGTTGCGCTGAAGGGAATGAAGGCGCCGCTCGCGACGGCTGCACTTGGCCGCCAAGCCAAAACGTGAACGTGTCTCCTGCACGCGAGCACGGACGCGGTAGTAGCGGGCCAGGGTCCTCGCCACCGGACCCGCGACGGTCACGGGCGCGCGAAGCAGCTCGCGAAGACTTGGCACGTTTGCCGCCTTCGACCACGCCGCCAGCCGCTCCAGAATTGCGCGAAGCGCCCTCTTCGCGTCATCCAAATCGCCCATATCCGCCGCCAGCGTTCCAAACTCCTCGAGGACTCGGCTGGGGATACGAGATAGATCGCTGCGGACCGACCGGCTCACTGCCTGCATGGCCTCGGAATTGTGTCGCGTGCGCCGGTGGCGACGCGCAACGATCCAATCGCGGAAGATGCCCCACGGCTCCCCGGCCGGAAGGCCGGCATCGGACGCAGACGCCGAGTCGTCGGTGAACGCGCCGAAGGCGGCTACCCAAGACGGCGCACCATCGCGCGCGCCCACGCCGGCGCACACCGAGCGTATCTCCGCAAACCGCCTCTGACCGGCGAGAAGAAACATCGCGCGGCAAAGCGGCCAGCGGATCCGGTCGGGAATCGAGTTCAGCTGGGCGACAAACCGGACCAACGGCGCCAACCGTTCCAGCGAACGCATGCGCCAACGGGGCCGGACTGCATCCAGAAGAGCCTCGACGATCTTGCTGCGCCGCCAGTCGGGCAGCGCCTTCACAAGGGCCCGCTGCACGTTCACTCCGCATGCGCGCACGCCATCCTCGCTCACGCGGACGCGGTCCGGCGGCGGCCCCTCGCCGGCGCGCGGAGCGAGGCGCGTGCGGAGGTAGCCCCACTCGTCGGTCGTCAGTTTGTCGCCCCAAAGCGCGAGCGCGATGATGGCGTCGGACCACTCCTTGTGCGACGCCGGCGCCAAGTACGAGGCGACCGCGTCCCGATTTCCGCTGCGCGCGAACTCGTGGATTTTGGCGACGCGATCAGCAGGATCGATGCCTTCGAGACGCGCGACCAACTCCAGCACGGCACCCGGCCGACCACCGAGTTCCGAAGCGGCCAGTTCGACCTCGCTCCGCCGAAGTGTCGTGTTTTCGAGCACGATCAGAGCGCAGAGAGTGTCGGCCGTCAGCGGCTTCAGGCCTGTTTCCGAGTCGGGTTCGCAGATCCGAGCGGTTCCGGCGCCGGTCCGCCCGCCGATCACAACCTGGCAGTGCCCTTGCCCCGACGAGTTCGTCGCCCGCGCCTGGCGGACGACACGGTTCAGGAACGCCGCCTCGCGTTCATCGCACAGCTCGATGTCGTCCACGAACAGAACGATCCTGTGGTCGCGAGCGGCCGCGAGAAGATCATCGAGCAACTCCGTCGTGCTGAGCGCCGGGCGCGGCGCACTCGCGGAACCGACGGCCTCGAGTTCGGAAGAACGGCGCCGCAGGAGTTCATGCACGGGAGCATACAGTTGCTCCGGCAGTGACCGACCCGTTGTCGCGCCGGGAGCCGCGGTGAGCACGATTCGGCCGTGACTCTCGACCGAATCCTGCAACTCCCGCAGAAACGCCGTGACGCCGCCCTGCCTCGGGGCCGTGACCGCCAAGAGAGCCTTGCCGGCATCGAGATCGCGCGTGACCGCGGCGAGTTCCTCCGAGCGGCCGAGAAGAACCGGCGCGCGGTAAGGGGCCCCGGAGATCGGCGCCGCTTCCAGACCCAGCTCGGACAGATGCGCGATTACTTCCTGCGCGGATCCGGGCCGGTTCTCCGGATAGGGTTCGAGTAGGCGCTCGATGAGCGCCCGCAGTTGGTCGTCGGCATGCGGCGCGACCTCGGCGATAGGCACGTATGCGCGGTCTTTTTGTCGGCGGATGACCTCGGATACGGAGGACCCCGGAAAGGGCTTTTGACTCGAGAGGGCGGTGTATAGCAAGACACCCAGCGAGAACAGATCCGACCGCCGGCTCGCATCGCCGCCGCTGGCCAATTCGGGCGCGATGTACTGAAGCGTGACGTCGTTGAGCGCCGCATCCTCCGCCACCCCTTGCGGACGATACGTGACATCGATGATCACGCACTGACTCAAACGGTCCACACCGGATCGCGAGCGGCGCGCGATGACGTTTTGAGGTTTCAGATCAAAGTGATAGATGCCGACATCGTGCATCGCCGCCAGACCGCGGCACACCTGGTGCGCGATCGTTGTGAGCGAGTCGTCGTCGACCGGGGCGGGCAGCGCGGCGAGCGTGGTGCCCCGAATGTGCTCACGGACGGTGTAGCCGTAGACGTCCCCATCGGACGACCGGCAGGTGCCGTAGGCGTACGGGACCCCGACGTGTGGATTTCGAATGGAAGAAAGACGCTCCGCGAAACGCGAGAAGGCGAAGATCTCGTCCTCACCCGTCGATTGTGGAAGCCGCTGCAATTTCACAACCGCGGTGCAACTGCGCACACCCTGATCCGACACGAGGAGCGTCGCATCGCCGCGCCTCGACGACAGGACCTTGGTCAGCTCGTAACGAGGGGGCAGAAGCGACCGGAATTCCCCTTTTTCCCTAGGATCCACTGCCCCGGTATCGACATCTAGCGGCATTCAACTGAGTGATTCCGTCACTTCGGCTCACGTCTCCGCTTGAGACGCAAACACGCTCCACGTCGACCCATCACCCGGTAGCGATGCGATAGCGTGTCCCCCGGCCCGCGCCGATGCGGACCACCAAGCCGGCCCGGGCCAGGGCCCTTAGGTGCCGCTGCGCGGAACGTCGCGAGACCTCCGCAACACGCGCGAAATCCGCCGTTTCGAACAGGGTGCCGGAACCAAGCGTCTCGGCGGCTGCGCGGTAGGCCAACTCCGCGGGATCCCGTTTGGCGTCTTCGGGTCGCGAACGGGGTCCGCCCATGTCAAGCGCCGCCTTGATCGTGTCGGGCCCGATCAACCCGGTTTCGGCGAGCGCGGCACTCACCTCGATGCAGCCCTTGAGCTGACGCACATTGCCCGGCCACGGTTGCGACAAAATGAACCGGCACGCTTCGCCGGTCAGGCGCTTGCCCGATGAGACCGCAAAGTGGCGCGCGAGGGCCGCCGCGTCGTTTTCACGTTCGCGAAGTGGCGGAACACGGAGATGCATCGCACCGAGCCGGTAGTACAGATCAAGACGGAACCGGCCGTCGGCCACGAGCTCATGGAGCTTTTCGGACGTGCCCGCGATGACGCGAAAATCCGACCGGCGGACCTTCTCGCCTCCGACTCTTCGGTACTCGCCGCTTTCCAAAACCCGCAACAGGATGACCTGGACACGCGGCGACATGGACTCCACGCGGTCGAGAAACAGCGTCGCGCCATCGGCCTGACCGATCAGCCCGGATCTTTCCTCCGCCCCGGTGAAAGCGCCCCTCTTGCACCCAAACAACTCCACCTCGACGACCGACTCGGCCAGGGACCCACAGTCCACGGGTACGAACGGATCGTCCGCTCTCGCCGACATGCGGTGGATCATGCGCGCCGCGTACTCTTTCCCGGAACCCGTTTCACCGGAGCAGAGAACCGCTGTTTCCACCTGGGCGGCCACTCGCAGCTCCCGCAGAAACTCGAGATACGCGGGGGATTCACAGATTTGGCGCGGGCTCGCTCGCGCCGCGGAGCTTGGCGCGGGCGCAACGTGGCGCAACTCCCGCACCTCGATCTTCACTCGATCGCCCGAGAGCGGATCGAGACGCACTTCCACATCACCATGCACGACCTGCGTCCCGAGATGGCCTCCGAGCGTCAGCCGCCGGGAACGGAGCCGGTCGTGCTGCGCGCGCTGCGCGAGTTCGAACAACACGGCGTCATCCGGCCACGTTTCGTCGAGCCGTCTCGCGCGCCGGCTAGCGGACTCCCCCGGCACCAGGTACATCTGCGGGACCAAGTCGAACATGCGGCCGCGTGACGCCGAAGGATCCAACAGACGGTCCTCGCTCAGAATTCGCAGAGTCGATGCGGAATACGAGATCATGCCAGCCGTGTTTTTCCCGGTCGAGTCGAGGGCGCGGGCCACGGCCGAGTGAAACGCCGGGGCCACACTCTTCCACACGCCGAACAGGTCCCGGCCTGACTCTTGGATGGCGGTCCCTGATACCTCCCAGAGCAACGCGGCCAGGCCCAAGGCACCCCTTTCGTCCAAGCGGGAGCGGAGCGCGAGCTCTTCCGCCAACAGGTGTAGATAGTCGAGTTTTTCCAGAAACCATCGCCGCGGATCGGCCGACCCTTCGAGCAGATATGGTGGCCGTAAGAGCCTGCGCACGAGAGGCACCCAGTCGATGGGACGTCCACCGTGACCTAGCCCTTCGACGATTCGGCGGAGTCGGCCCACCAAGACCGCGTGTTGGATCGCGAGCATTCGCACAGCGTGCACCTCGCCGAGTGCGATCGGTCGCAGCATCCCGGCCGAGCGATGGAATGCATCCTCGGAATCGCAGAATTCTCTGGCTACGAGCGCCCGGCATCCAGCCAGAAAGAGATCGACGCTCGCTGAGAGTCCGCCCGCCTCAGGCGCCACCCTCCCGACATGAACGGGCGCCGCGCTTCGGAGGCGGTCCCAGTCGAGGCTTGTCCGCTGGATAATCGCATCCGTCTGAATTACCTCCGCTGCGGAAATACCACCGTACCGAGGGGACTCGCATGCCTTCTCGAGCAATCTACGTGCTCCCTGGATATCTCCAGCGCAGAGTAGAGCGCGAGAGAGCGTAGAGGCCTCTAACCCGTCAGATCTGGCGGCTCTCTGCTGATTGAACAACAAGGAGAGGGCGCTCCGAGACCACAAACGCCCACCGGCAGCCGATTGAAACGAGAACTGCAACGCATTCGCTACGCTGCGGTTGAAGCATCGCAAGTGAGACAACACAAGATGGTCACCCAATTCCCGAAGCAAGAATCGCCTCCCGCGAATAATGAGAGACCTACTCATGCTGCTCAACTGCACGATGTGGTTCGCTAGATCTGGCGCCGCCGTCATCAGGGACAAACAGGCGAATCGACCCTCAGGCGGCAGGGGCTTGCGGGGGCTGTACTCCCGAGCCTGGAGTTCCGCGAACAACGCCGTTGTTGTCACGTAGGCGGGGACGATCACCGTTCGCGCAAGATCTAAGCTAACGTCCGAGTCGTCGACCTCGACGCGCCGAACGTGACGCGCACTAATTCCCGCTTCGACGCGGTGCTGAACGAGCTTCAGCATCACGGCCAGTTCACGATTGACGCGGGCGTTGGACCGGTTCTTGAGCGCTCGTTTGGCGACGTCGAAACGCGCTTCGATTTCCTCGATGGTCATCAGGCGCGCCTGCGCGAACAACTCGCAGAGGATGAACGTGCTGTCGGCCAGCGCCGGGTCCAGCGACGGCGCGGTCATCGATGACCAGAACCCCTCCGGCATCGCCGCGTCGAGATGGCCGCGGCCGACACTCAGCATGATCCGAACGAACCGCACAAGATCGGCATGGTTGGCAATCGGCGTGGCCGTGATCTCGTTCGCACGCTCGCGCACGGCCGCGTAGTCCCGCAGGTGTGCGCGCGCGGCGAACAGCACCGCGTGATCCGCCGTTCGCAGCGATAGACCCATGCGCTTGACGCCCTGCTCGATCTCCTCGAGAAGTACGTGCGGCATGCAGGCGGCATCCGCGCAACCGATCCGGCCAAGACAGGCCTGCGCGCGCGGCGCGTCATTCATGCGCAGCGCCAACACCAGGGCCCCGATCGTCACATGCTCGTGCGCCCGCCGGCGCCGCTCACGATAGTGCTGAAACAACGCCCGCCGCACGCGGTCGGACGCCTCGGGCAGATCGACCGTCGCCGCGGGATTCGGGACGAAACACTCCTCGCCCGCCTCAGTGCGCAGCAACACGAACCCGGAATCCGCCAGCTCGCGGCAGACCTGTACTCCGCTTGCGCCGAACAACGCGCCAACGTCCTTTGCGCCAAGCGCGAACGGCGACTCCTCGAGCGCCGAGAGGATATGTTCGGATTCGACGCGCAGGGATCGATGGGAAATGCCTGCACGCGAACGCGCGGCGAACGGCCGCTTCGTTCCGCCGATGTCGCCCGTGATGCCGAAGCCCTCCAGCGCAGCATGTACGAGCCGCGCGCGACCCGGCGGGGCGGCGAACACGAAGTAGCACTTGGCGGGGCTCGAGAGCATGTGGTTCCGCCACGCCGTATGCGCCGTGATCAGATACGAAAGATTGCTCACCGACGCGCCGGTCAACCACTCGGCGCTATCGATGAAGACGATCTGCCCGCGCTGCGCGATCGTGGCGCGACACTTCCGGCGCACACGATCCGACGCGATCAGCCAACGCTCCCCCGGCGCAAGCGGCAGCGAACAACCCGCGCTGCGCTTTCGGGCCCCGATGCGCGGCCGCCGCGCGCGCGACGCCCTCGCGAAGATCAAGCTGTCGCTCCCGGCAAACGCTACTCCGAGCGAGTGCACAACCGGATCCGGAACCACTGCGGTCGGCCGGGCACTCAGCCGGGTGAAGCCCCAACCGAGCTCCGCGGCCCAAACCTCATAAACACGCGCCGACGTATCCCACTCCTTGGCCTCCAGCTCCAAGACGGAAACACCGCCGTGCGGAAGATCCGACAGGCCCGGTTTGCCAACAAGCCCGAGCGCCCGCGAAAGCCGCGAGTAGTCCCACTCGATCGTGCCCTCGCCCAACGGTGGCGCCAATTGGCGCGCCGCAGCCTGAACGTGGTCTCGCAGAGCGTTCCGATCCATGTCGACCCTCCAGCCAACTGGCATAGCAAGATCACGACCCAGCGCAATACCGGTCACGCCGCAGCGATAACGTCCTTACCGACAACGGCTTACGTCGCGCCCCCGCAACCGCCACGGCGGCGCGCGCCCCAAGTTCGCGCCAATCGCGCCACGCCATGGGCGCAAATCCGCTCCTGTGGCGCGATTCCACAAGCATTCCACAGACGTACAATTGCACGTGTTCCATGGAAATCCCGCCGATCGGCTCGCTCGTCGTCCCGGCCCCGTCTTTTCGCGACGCGATGGGCACCGGGGACGGCGCAGCGCTCCTGCTGGATCACCAGCGTGGCAGCGCCCATCTCTATTATCCGGGCAGCCAACGGGCGTTTTGGGTCCACCTGCGCAACGTGCGCGGCATCCCGCCGAACGCGGTTCCGGCGTCCTCGCTCGAGGCGCTGCTGCATCGGCTGCTCCGAGACGCAGCCGCCGAAACCTGCGAGATCGATGATCTGGACGGACGCTTCGTGGTCTCGCTAGCGATTCCCCGTCTGTCGGACACCCAGCTCGAACGCATCCTGACCGCCTGGGGCCCGAGGATCCGCTCCTACTCCCTCGAGCCCGGGAACATGCACTCCGTGCTCCTGCGCCTCGACCTTGTCAACTTGCCCCCCGCCCACGGTACCGGTACATAAAAGGCCGCGCACGAGCGGTGCGCGGAGAAAAAGCATGAGCGACCAAAACACACCCGCCAACGACACGAGTTCCCGGTTGGATTCACTGCCGCCGCTCTGGGCGTTTTCGGGCATGATCCTCGCGGGATTGGTGATCGGCTTCGCGATCCCGGTGACCGACGGCGCGCCGACGGACTTTTCCCAGGGCCTCGCGAAGCGGCGGCTGGAACGTTACGAGCCCGTTCCGGCGGAGTCCGGCCCGGTCGACGAGATCCTCACGGACCGACCCGTGTTCTTCTGGCCCAAAAAGGACGGCGCGATGCGCTACGAGTTGATCGTGCGCAAGGTCGCTGGAAACGGCACGCAAGGCCGCACGTGGCTCGGCCCCATCGTGGTCGACGGCTCCTATCACGTCCTGAAGGCCCCGGGGCATCTCGACCGTGGCGCGACATACGAGTTCGAAACCCAGGCCCTGAGTGCGAACGGATCGCGCATGGGTTCCGTCGCGTCCGGCACGTTTTCCGTAGTGGAGAAGCTGCCGGAGAATCTGGCGCGCCTCGTCGCTGCCGCGCGGGCCGCGAACGACGCGGCTGGATGCGCGCTCGCGATGGCCGGCGTCTACTCCGAACAGGGCACTCCGTTCGACGTCGCCGCTGAACTCGCCGCCTATCTCGACGCCGCTAGCGGCGGAGAATCCGCGCAATTGGCGCGTTCGGTCCTGAATCGAGTCGGCTGCAGGTAGGCCGCCCGCGGCAACCGTCTGACGACGCATCGAAACGCCCTATAATCTCCGTGGGCGCCAGTAGGTTGGCAAGGAGACGATCGTGCGTGCAGCGTGGTTCGCGGTTCTGATATCCCTGATTTGCATCGCATGCGGTGGATCCGGTGGACCTGAGATCGTGACGGCCGGGACGCGCGACACCACCCGGACGGTCACCGGCCAGGTTCGTTTCTGGATAACCGGCCCGCTGCTCAGTGATCGCGATGCGGATGGCCGACTGGCCTCGTCCCAGTTTTTCGAGTCGCAGCTTCCGCTCCCGGCACCGCGCGTGGTCGTGGAACTGCGCGACTCGGATGGCCGAATGCTTGTCGACCTGGACGGCAACGATGCGATCCTCCAGACCGACGCCCTCGGCGCGTTCTCGCTCATCGTCAATTTCGGCCAGCGCCCCGCGACTCAGATCGTCCTGACTACGCGCGCCGAAGTTCATCTTCCGTTCGGAACGGACATTCGTGTCCTACCCGACGAGTTCGCAACTGAAAGCTACTCGTACACCGGCTCGCCGTCCGGAGATCCGGGTCCGTCCAACGATCTCATCGGGATCGAGACGATGAACATCAACCTCGATGTCCCGAAGGACAGTGTTCCGGGCGCGTGGATGATCTGCGACGTCCTTTACGAGGGGTTCATGGCCGCGAAGTCCGGCATCCTGGGCACAACCATGCCGGACCTGGACGTGCATTATCGTCCGGGCAACGGCGCGGTCTCCGAATACACGTCGTTTGGCAGCACGCGCGCGACCCTGAAAGTCGCCGGCGGCGTGACCGGGGATCCGACATCGAACCGCGATGTCTGGGACGAGCCCAAGCTCATGCGTCTGCACGGCGAGTACCTTCTGAACTACTTCTTTCTCGCCGTCGTGCCGGACGGGGAGCCCAACGATCAACTCATGGTTCCCACGCTCGCTTGGCGTGAGGGCTTTCTCGATTTCTGGGCCTGCATGGGCCGCGGCTCCCCGGTCTACTGGGACACCGAGGGTATCGGCCCCGCCGGGCGCGTCATTCGATACTTCGACATCGAATCGTATTTCTCCGAAACGCTCGGTTCGCTCGGACCGGATGACCCCAACGTCTACCAGCCGGACGACGTAGTTGGCATCGGCTCGCGATTCTCCGTCGCCGAGGTCCTGTGGGACATCCACGACGGCGGCCTCGACGATGACGATCCGATGGCGGCGTTCCCCCTCGCGCTCTCCCTGCAGTTCCTTCGGCAACCGAGTGCCGGAATCAACTATCCCTATCTCCTGACGCTGCTGGACGCGTACGTGAGCGACCAGAGCATCGATGAGGTCGCCCTGCGGATGCTCATGCTGACGCCGCCGGACAACCAGGAGATCCCGTACCCCGCGACCGAGGAGAACGACTCCCTCTGGCCGCCGCCTTTCCCGCACGAGTCGATCACGGGCGCGGCGATCCACGCGCCGTACGACACCGTGCTCTCGGACGCAATCGATACGACGACGCCGGATATCGACCTCGACATCGCCTTCCACGCGCAACGCTACTTCAAGGTGCAGTTGGTCCGGACAGCCAACTTTACGATTTCCCTGGAGAACACGAGCGCGGATCTCGAGATCGACCTTCTCGATCTGCGGAACAACGTTCTCGCATCAGGCATGTCGCCGGTTTCGGTCCAGGACGTGCAGGGTGGCGCGTACCTCATCCGGATCCGCGCGCTTTCGGTCGGCCAAAACGAACCGTACGACGTGCGCTTGATCCTGACCGAGTAGCTCCGCCGATCGGCACGCGGTTCGAATCTTCATTGGCACAAACGGATGTGTGCCCACGCGAAGTGATCGGCGTACAATCCGTGGCCATGGCGAGAAAAATGTCGAACCGGGCCCGGGTCGATCGCATGCGAGCCGAAGCCGATGCGACGGTACGCGCGAAAAAGGAGAAGGCCGCGGCCGCGCCGGTCAAGAAGACGCGGCGAAAGAGCAAAGCCGCGGAACCGATGCGCCTCAAGATCGTCTGGGCGGTGAAGGACCACACACGAACGATCGTCAAGACGTTCCCCTTCGCGTACAAAGCTCAAGCCGAAGCGGAAGCGGTGCGTCTCACGAACTCCACGACTCGCGACCACATCGTCGACCGCCAGAAGGTTCCCTTCATACCGGTTGATGCCTGAATCGTTTCGCACCCAGACCATCGCGAACTGGGTGAGCGACTTCGCGGACACGTCTGCGTTCCACGCGCTACCGGCCCCCGCCAAGGAGTACTCAGGCGAAATCCTGCCCGCGTTCTTGACGCACGCCTGCGAACACCGCGACCGCGAACCCGGCGAGATCGAAGAGATCGACATCAAGCACGCGATGCTCGACGGTGTGGGTGCACTTGCGCTTCCGGGTTCGGTGCGCGCCGTGGCGCCCGATCTGTGCGCTGCGCTGATGGCGGAGCTTCAAGGCCAAGGGCGACTCGCCGACGGCGACTCGCTCGGACGTTACGTCCGCGCCTTGCGCGCCGCGTACGACGAACGAACAGCGGACTCCGCCAAGACGGTTCGCAACCCGGGCGAGCGCATCGGGCGCAACGCACCCTGCCCGTGCGGCAGCGGCAAGAAGTTCAAGAACTGCTGCATGCGCTAGGGATGAGAAAGAGGCGCGACCGCGCGGGCCACGCCTCTTCTAGTCGATTCGAAGCTCGCAGCGCGACCTACGGGGCCGCGTACTTCACCGAGCAACCGTACGGACGCGTGCGGCGTATCGGGCTCGGCTTGCCGGCCATCACCGCGTCGAGCACGATCGTCACGTAGTTCTTGGAGGTCTTGATGTCCTCCGTGTGGCGCGACCGCTTGTCGTCGATGGCGCCGTCGTACACGCGCACGCCCTTCTTGTTGATGATGCAGATCTGCGGCGTTGTCTTCGCACCGTACGCCTTGCCGACCTTGCCGTTGGTGTCGATCAGCACGGCAGTCGGCTTCGCGCCGCTCTTTTCGTTCTTCGCCTTCCAGCCATCGGTCGTCATCCAACCCTGTTTGGCCTCGGCAGACGAGCAGATGGTCAGCCAGATCACACCCTTCTTGGTGTATTTCTCCTGGAGCTTCTGCATGTGGCCCTTTTGGTAGTGCTTCTTCACGAACGGACAGCCGTGGTTGCACCACTCGAGCACGACGAACTTGCCGGCGAACTCCTTGAGCGAGCGCTCCTTGCCCGCGAGGTCCTTGAGCACGAACGCCGGCGCGAGGTCGGGGTTGACCTTCTTCTCGGCCGCGGGCGCCTTCTCCTCGGCGGAGACCCCGCCGGAGAGTGTGAAACCGACGATCGCGATCGCAGCCAGCCTGATTGTCTTGCGCATTTCGCATGTCCTCCTTGCCGGGATTATCGCGCCGCCTGCAAACCCGCGCCGCGCTTTTTGCTTTCAACCCGCGAAACCGGGTTTTGTTCCTAGGTACGTTTCTTGGATCTTGTGGCCCGGAAAATCGCCGGGATCGCGAGCGCCCCGAGCGGCAACACGATCCACCAGTAGTCTTCCCAGCGCTTGCCGAACGTGGTCGTGACCAGGTTTTCGTGGTCCTGGACCGGCACGTCGAACCAAAACGCGTGGCGCCCCTCCGCGTTGGTCATGACCATCACGCCCGAAATCCGCTCGATCGGTTCCGTGCGCGTCGGCGAACGCGGGGCCGTGAACGTCGGCATGCGCTGCTCGGTGAGCTTCGCCAGTTCGACGACGTCCTCGTCCGGGAAGAACGTGTACTTCGGGCCCGGCCGGAACACGTCGGGATCGAGGGCCAGCTCGATCAGACCGCCCTTTCGCAGGATCGCACCGCCGTCAGCGCTGGCCGGTTTCGGAATCTGTGTAAGCGAGGGCGACTCGGACGCGGCGGTCGGAACCATTTCGTCGGGCCGCACCGGCAGCGACAGCACGAGTTCCACTTCTTGGCCCAGGCACACGTCGGCACACACGAGCCACGTCGCGGCCGCCTTGATCTCGATCGCGTCGCCCTGGAAATCACTCGCGATCACGAGCGGCGCGCTCAATAGCACCTCGTTTTCGTAACCGAACGTCACGATCGGCCCCATCAGGATCTTGTGGGGAGCCGGCCAGCGGAATTCGCCCACCGACACTCCGCCCGGCACGGACCACTTCACGGACGGCGGTTCGCCGGAGTCACCGGGGTTTTTCCAATACACATGCCAGCCCGGATCCAGCTTGAAGAGCAGTCCGACAAAGCTCTCTGATCCTGGCTTAACCGACTCGTGGCCCACGACAAGTTCGACCTCTACGTGCTCCAGCACGGCGCGGTTTTCCGCGTCGCCGTGCGCGATCGCCGGCAGCGTTAGCAGCAAGATGATGAGCCGCAACAACATCGATGATCCGGATCCTCGAATTCGTAGCCGCGCAGGTCCCGGTGACCGCGCCCATGTGACAGAATACACGGATGAGTGGCGAGCGAATGGAGGGCGCGACGGCGGTTGGTCACCTCCTGCGACGCGCCGGTTTTGGGGCAACCCCCGGCGACCTCGACGAATACCGGAGCCTGGGCTATCGCAAGTCGGTGCAAAAGCTGCTCGACGAAATCGACCGCCCCACGCCCGCGGATCCGGACGGTTTCGATCCTTACGAACCCGGTGCGATCCAGCAACTCTGGCTCGACCGCATGCGCTCCGGTCAAGCCATGCTCGCCGAAAAACTGGCGCTGTTCTGGCACGGCCACTTCGCGAACTCGAACGCGAAGGTGCAGGACGCGCAGCTCATGTGGTCGCAGTATCGCTTGTTTCGGAGTCACGGCGCCGGCAGATTCCGCCAGCTCGTCGAGAAGGTGTCGCGCGATGTCGCGATGATCCGCTTCCTCGATGGCAACTCCAACCGCAAGGGTATTGCGAACGAGAACTACGGGCGCGAACTGCAGGAGCTGTTCACCCTCGGCATCGGCAACTACACGGAAAAGGACATCCGCGAAATCGCGCGCGCGTTCACGGGGTTCGGCTGCCGCCACCACGACTTCGTGTATTCGCCCGAGTTCCACGACGACGGCGAAAAGACCGTGCACGGTCAAACCGGAGAATTCGACGGCGACGACGTCATCAGGATCATCACGTCCCTGCCGGCGTGCCATCGTTTCATCGCGGGCAAGCTGCTGCGTTTTTTCTCCCACTCCAACCCGACCGACGGCGAGATCGCGGACCTGGCGAAGGTGCTCGAGAAAACCGGCGGCGACATCCGCTCGACGCTGTTCGTGTTGTTCCACTCGCCGGCGTTTTTGTCCGGCGCCCACCACCGCGTCCTCATCAAGAGTCCGGTGGAGTTCGTCGTCAGCGCCCGCCGCGCGACCGGCGCCGCCGGAATCCCGCCCTGGTGTCACGGCGCGCTCGAGCGCATGGGCCAGATCCTGTTCCGCCCGCCGTCCGTGAAGGGCTGGACGAGCGGGACCGGTTGGCTGAGCGCCGCCGGCGTCGTCGAGCGGTTCAAGGCCGCGCGGCGATTTGCGCAGGAGGCTGCGCCCGAGACAGCGGACTCGATTCTCGACACCGCGTTTGACGGTTCGGTTCCCCAAGCGTTGGCGCAAACACTCGCCGAGGCGAGCGGTCGCGACCGGATCGCACTCGCACTCGCCAGCCCGGAGTTCCAGCTCGCGTAAGGAGACATGCAGATGATTCTCGAACGTCGCGAATTCCTCAAACGGGGCCTTGCCCTTGGGTCAGTGCTGGCGCTGCCGCGTTTCGCGTGGGCGCAGGGCGCCAGGAAAGAGCCCGGCGCGCGCACACTCATCCTGCTGCACTTGAACGGCGGCAACGACGGCCTCAACACGGTGATCCCGCATCGCGATCGCAACTACCGCGTGCTGCGGCCCGGCCTCGGCATCGACGACGGCCGCATCCGCAAGATCAACGACCAGATTGGCCTCCACCCCGCGCTTCAGGGTTTCGAACAGCTCTGGAAACAGGACAAACTCGCGATCATCAACGGCGTCGGATACCCGAACCCGAACTACAGCCACTTCCGCGCAACCGAAATCTACTACACGGCGGAACCGGACAAGACTCCCGACCTCGGCTGGCTCGGCCGCGCCCTCGATGCGCGCAAGTCCAACAAGCCGCTGCGTGCGATGGCCGTCGCGAAGGAGAAACCGCTGTCGCTCGTTTCCGGTTCGCCCGGCGTCGTGACGTTCACCGACTTCAAGCAGTTCCGGTTGCCCGACGGCGTGGACGACACCGCCGCGATGTACGAGTCATTCAAGGAGCTTTCCGGCGAGCGCCGCGAACTCGCTGTGCGGACGCTGGAGGCGCTCAAGGTCGCGCGCAAGATCGCGAACCTGAGCCCGTCCGGGCGAGGGATGTACGGCAGGCTCGGCAACGACCTCAGGAAAGTGGTCGCGCTGCTGCGTTCCGATCTCGACCTCGAGGTGATCCAGCTGACGTTCGGCGGCTTCGACACACACGCCAACCAGGGCGGCGCGCACAATGGCCTGCTCGCCCAGGTCGGCAACAATCTTCGCGGCTTCCAGGCGGAACTCGACCGCCTAGGCCTCGCGGACCGCGTCGCGACGTTCGTGTTCAGCGAATTCGGCCGACGCGCGACCGAGAACCTGTCGGGCGGCACCGATCACGGCTCAGCGTACCCCGCGTTCCTGATCGGCGGCGGCGTGAAGCCCGGCCTCCACGGCGCGTATCCGTCGCTCGAAGACCTCGACCGAGGCAACTTCAGATACACGACCGACTTCCGCAGCGTCTACGCCGGACTGCTGCGCGACTTCCTGAAGATCGAGCCCAAGGGCATCGTGGGCGACCACAAACCGATGGAGCTGTTCGCATGATTCGAACCACGGTTTCAACCCTTGCCGCGATCCTGGTGCTCGCGGCGACCGCAGCGGCCCAACAGGCGCCGTTCGACCACAGCACCGTCGGAATGCTCTCTGCGAAGCGTTACGAACAGCCCAAGCGCCAGGAGTTCCACCGCGCGATCGGCGGACCGCTCGGCCAGGCCGCCAGGCTGCAAAAGCAGATCGGGCGCTGGGAAGGACCGCTCCGCAAGGCCAAGGGCAAGAAGGCGCAGCAACTCCGCAAGCAGATCCAGGTCGCGCGCAACAAACGCACGCAGATCTTCAAGAACGCCGAGGAGGCACTGATCGCGGCGGGGTTGGCCGCCGACGACCTCGCACGACTCAAGCGCATGCCTCGCGGCGACCTGCGCGAGGAGCGCTGGGCGCACCGGCTCGTGCTCGAAGCATCCAACCTCTCCCAACGCCAGCGCGAGATCCTCATCGCCGTGGTCGCGTCGACGGACGCCGTGCAGCGCGTCTTGTTGTCGCAGGAACGCGGCACACGGAGCGTGCTACGCGACGCCGATGTCACGTTGCGCAAGCAGATCCAGGGCAACCTGAACCGTGGCCGCAACGAGGTCGAGAACCGCTTCTGGCGCGTCGTGTACTACACGCTCACACCCGATCAGATGCGCGAGGTCCGCGAGCACTTCTCCACACGTTACGCGTACTACAACAACGTCCAGGGCCACATCTACCAACTGCCCGGCCTGACCGCGAGCCAGGGCGCCCGTGTGCGCGCGCTGTTCACGGAGCAGCAAGCCGAGAGCACGGCCGACCGCGCTGCCCGCGAGCGCATTCGCCGGCAAATGAAGGACAAGTCCCTCGACAAGAAAACACGCCAGGAGCTGCAAAAAGAACAGCAGGCGTGCCAGGGCCGCCTCTACAAGATCAACGCGGCGCTGATCGACCGGCTGAAGAACACGCTGACCGAGGAACAACTGGCCGCACTACGCGCGCGACCGGCCCGCCTCGGCCCGCAGGACCTCAACCGCCACCCGCAGGACATGATCAAAGACATGAACTTGCGACCCGGGCAACGCACGGGCCTCGAGGCGCTCGGTCGCGAGCTGCAAAAGCGCAGCCGCGCCATCCGCACCGAGATGAACAAGAAGGTGCAGGCCATGGGCGCGGACTACGGTCCCGAGTCACCGCAGGCGATGACGATGCAAATGATGCGCAACAACGCGCAAGGCGAGGTCATCGAGGAGCAGCGCGAGCTGGCACACAGAGCCGTCATGGAGATCCTGGACACGACGCAAATCACGGAGTGGGTGGCGACACCGAAAATCGCCCGGGTCACCGACCGCAAGTAACGCCACCGGGACCCGCCGGCTCTGCAGGAACCCCAGAATCCCGAATCCACGGAACCACCATGGCCAAACGCTACTGGCTCTTCAAATCCGAACCCGACGTCTTCTCCATCCACGATCTCGCAAAAGCCAAGGGCAAACGCACGGAGTGGGAAGGCGTGCGCAACTACCAAGCGCGCAACCTGCTGCGCGACGAGATCCAAAAGGGCGACGAGGTCCTCTATTACCACTCGCGCCACAACCCCATGGCAGTCGTCGGCACGGCCAGGGTCGCGAAAGCGGGTTACCCCGATCCGTATCAGTTCGACAAGAATTCGAAGTACTTCGACGAGAAGTCCGGCAAGGACAACCCGCGCTGGTTCCTCGTCGACATCACCCTGGGCTCGATCTTCAAACGGGAGGTCACGCTCAAGGAAATCAAGTCGACAGCCGCGCTGAGCAAGATGGTGCTCGTGACCCACGGCCGCCTCTCGGTCCAGCCGGTGACCGCGAAAGAGTTCCAGACCATCGTGAAACTCGGGGCAAAGTCCTAGCCGCCTAGATCGCGCGCGGCTTGAAGTAGACGGCCCGGAACAACACGAAGCCAACGTAGTGGAGCACTACGAACGGTAAGGGCGTGCCGTCCGCGAACGCGCACATAACGACCTCGAATCCGAAGAACGCGACCGCGAACACGCAGCCGGGAAGCGTCGCCGGAAAAAACGGGGATACGCGCTCGGCCGGAACCTCGTAACGTGGATCGCGATACACCGCCCACCGCAGCGCGGCCAACATGAGGTACCACGAGCCGATCGCAAACAGGCCCTCACCCCATTTTCCCTTTAGGGCCGCCGCCGTGAGGAAGGTCGCGCCCAGCGTCAGCAGCGCGAAGCGACCCCACGCGGTGTGAGGCCACCACATCGAAACGGCGTTCGTTTCACCTTCCATTTTCGCCGTCCATCTTCGGTGGCGTTCGCGCGGCACGCAACCCCGACGTCGCGGAATCGAGTCACTGTGGGCCGGCGTGACTCCGATCCAAGACACCGTGCGCCGCCAGACAACGCCCCTCGCAACGGTTTCCCGCAGGTAGCGCTTGAAACGCCAACGTTCCCGCCAGACCCCACTCTGCGGCGCTCGTGCCGCTGTTTCGGGGGCCCGGCCGCAACGCGAGTCCCGGGAACACCTGTTGCTTTGCCCCCTCGCGGACCAAGCGGGGCAGTCGCCCAGCGATGGCCGCGAAGGAGATACGGATGCGAAAGTCGGGCGGGATCATCATCGGAATCACGACGGTGTTCGTGGCTCTATTTGGAGCCGCGGCCGCGATCGAGTCGCACAACGGCGACAGCGCTCAGGCCGGCACGGGGAGCTTCAGCGCCCACACGGCGAGCACGCGATCGTATTACGCCATGGTCGTGGCCGAGATGGCCGGACGTCCGCATGCCGGCCTCTCGGAAAGCCAACGCATCAATCGCACTGCCAACATCGAACGTTTGGCCGAGTACGGCGAAGCCGGTCGCTTCATCCAAAACGACCTCTTCCCCGGCTTCGAGATGTCCTACTTCATCGATTCCGCGGGCACGCGCTGCGCGCTCGCGCATCTGCTCGACAAATCCGGGCATGGCGCCATCACGCACCGGCTCGCTACGGAGGCGAATCACGCGGTTGTGCCGGCCATCGCGCATGATGACGAGCTCAACCGCTGGCTCGACGAGCAGGGTCTGACGTTGGCCGAGGCGTCGCTGATCCAGTTCCCCGGTTTCGCGGCGTCTTGGAGCCGGGTCTCCAACTTAGGCCCGCCGGCGCCCCTCCCCTTCGCGGAGACGGAGTCGAACTCGCAGGAGGCGGAGTCGATCGATGCCAGAACCGACGAAGGTCCGGACGGACCGGGCTCCCGCGAGAACCCCGGCGGCGGCGGTGCGGTTCCCGGCGCGAACTCGGCTGTGACGTCCGCGGCGCGCGGCGGTAGTGGCGGCGGCTGGTCTCCTTCCTGGGAGCAGTGGTGGCTGCTGAACCGCAGCGCATTTCTCAACTTACGCGAGCGTTATCGGGACAACGCGGGCGAGTCGCGCGGGCCGAGTCAGACGGAACTCGACGAAAAGCTGCGGCCGTTCATCAAGAACCTGGACGCCGAAGGCGAGGTGAAGGGAACGGCGATCCTGGCGTGGGCGCGCATCGCGAAGCCGGAAGAAGCGGGCGCGGTCGTGGAGGCGGTTCACGAGTACATCGCCGATTCGAAAAACCCGTTCCGCGAGTACCTGCTTCTCGCGCTCGGCATCATCAAACATGACCGCGCCGTCCGGACCCTGCGCGAGATCGTGAGCGACACCAAGGAAGGTCGCGCGGCGCTTCACGGAGGCAAGTCGCTCGACGAGCGCACGCGTTCGTTTGCCGCCGTCGCGCTCGGCACCTCGGGCGACGTCGACTCGATCGACACGCTGTTGGCGGCCCTGAAGCGCGAACGACGCCAGTTCCCCGACTTCCGCGTCGCGTGCGCCACGAGCCTCGGGCTGCTGGCGCGTGACGCCGACGACGGCGCGCGAAAGATCGTCCGCACGCGGCTCCTGAAGGAGCTGACACTCAAACGTTGGCCGCGGCCCGCGCTTGCGGCGATTCCGACCGCGCTTGCCAAGGCGCACGATCCGAAGGCGACGCACGAGCTCAAGAAGATCCTGCGGGGTTTCCGCGGTTCGCGCGAGGTGCGGCAATCGTGCGCGCTGGCGCTCGGGCTTGTCGCACCCGGGCTCGAACCCGACCTCGTGGACATCCTCATCACGACGGCTCGCCGTGACGCCGACGCGATGGCGCGCCGCTTCGCGATCCTGTCTCTGGGTGAACTGAGCGCTCGCGAGCCCCTATGGGATTCGCTGTCCGAGAAAGAGCGTGCGGACCACGAGAAGGCCGCGAAGAAGGTCGCGCACTACTTCCACGGCGCTTTCAAGGGGCTCTACAAACAGCCGACGGACACGCCGCTGTTCTGCCTCGCCGCGGGGTTGTTTGCGCGACGGTTCGCCGATCAGGCGGATGCGGTGCGTCTGCACCTCGAACGCATCCTGAAAAGCGGCAAGGTTCGCGGCGACCGCGCGGCGGCGGCCATCGCCATCGCGCTGATCGGCGACAAACGCGGCGTGCCCACCCTCCGCACCGTCATGGCGGACGCGAGCGATTCGAAACTGCGTGCGTACGCCGCCGAAGCGCTCGGCATCCTCGGCGACAAGAGCGTCGAGAAGCGGCTCATGACGTTCGTGACCAGCGACGCGTCGTCCGAGGTGCGCTACCGCGCCGGCATCGGCCTGGCTTACATGGCGGATCAGAAGATGGTGGCGCCGCTTGTGGGAGCCCTTGCGGACACGCATTCGGAGACCGTGCGCGCGATCCTGACGCAGGTGATCGGCGAGATCGGCGACCGGGCCGCAATCCCCGCGTTGATGGAGATGGCGGCCGACGAAACGCGTTCCGATCGCGCACGGTCCCGCGCGATTGTCGCCCTCGGCATGATCGGCCAGACCAGCGACTTCGCTTGGAACTGGCGGATCAAGCGCGGAAGCAACTACGCAACGGCCCCTGCGACCCTCTGGCAGGTCCTCGCGATCTTCTAGGGGAGCGACGAAAAAACGCGCGGCAACGGTGGCGGGGCGGATGCCTCGCCGCCGCCTATGAAATGCGCGCGACGAGCAGCGTGACGTCGTCTTCGGCAGCCACGCCGGCAGTGTGTTTCTCAAGCGCCTCGACGATCGCGGTCTTGAGCCCTTGCGCGACTTCCTGGCACTTCATCAGCACCGAATCGATCCCCTCCACGCCGAAAAACTCACCGTCCGCGTTTCTCGCCTCGGTGATGCCATCGGTGAAAAACAACACCTGGTCGCCCGGCCGCAACGTGATCGTGTGCTCGCGGTACTTTTGGTCGGCGAGGATACCGAGCGGCAGCTTCGGGTCCGCGGCGATATCCTCGATCGTGCCGTCACTGCAGTGCTTCACGCGGGGAGCCGGGTGTCCGGCCGACGAGTAGCAAAACTCGCGCGTGGCCGGGTCGTACACACCGTAAATCGCGGTCACGAATGCGCCCTCGCGCGTGTAGCGGTTCGCCAGATGCAGATTGAGATACTCGAGCATTTGGGCGGGCTCGGCCGGCGGGCCGGAGTGCAGGTGCGCGATCGCGTGCGTGATCGCCATCAGGACCGCGGCTGGCGTTCCGTGACCGCTCACGTCCGCCAGGAGGATGCCAAGCCGACCGTCCGGCAGCGAGAAGAAGTCGTAGTAGTCCCCACCGGCCTTGCTCGACGAACAGTAATAAACCGACAGGTCGAGGTTGGTCACGGTCGGGGTCGTCGCAGGCAACAGCGATTGTTGGATCGTCGCCACCTGCGCCATCTCGCCGTCCAGACGGTCGTGCATCTCCTGCAGCTCGCGGGAGAGGACGAGATTGTGGGTCGCGCGGCCGAAGAGATTCGTCATCCAAACCATCTGGGGGAAGTGCTCCGGATCGAACCCGTTCGGCTGCGACATCATCTGGATCACGACGTTTTTGGCGATCCCGTCGTCGAACACCGGGATGACCGCCGCCGACCGCATCCCTTCGAAGTGCTCCGCGCACGGGTCGTCCGCCGGCACGTGCAGGTCATCGATGATGCGCGGCTCGTCGCTGTATACGAGATCGCCCAGAATCCCTCCCTCAAACACAGGCAACTGATCGCGGTTGCGCCAGGGATCTATCACCCGATCCCAAACGTGACTGCGCGCGATGCGGTACTTCGGCGGTTCGAGGCCGCGACGCGAAACGGACAGGAACCCGTCGACCGGATAGAGCTCACGTAGGCGCTCGGAATAGACGCGCACCATCTCGCCCGGATCGGTCTGGCGGCTGATGTCGGTCATCATGCCCACGACATTTTGGAGCCGCGTCTGCCAGTCACCGTCGAACAGACCATCGCCGACCATGGATAGATTATCCCGCACGCCGGCGGCCTACGCGACCAAAGGCCGCGGCAAAAGCCTCACGGAGTTTTCAGGCGGGACCTAGGCCGCGCGCTTGCGCCGCCGCCATGCCGCCATCGCCGTCACAGCACCCATGAGCACCATCGTGCCCGGCTCGGGAATCGGAACCGGGGGAATCTCGCCGATGGCCGGACCAGCCTCGCCGGGATCGAACCCGGGCGCCAAGGCGAACACCGCGTCCGCCGACCCCTCGGCCTGGAACCACGAGAGAATCGACTGGTAGTGGCGCGCGCGCGGGGTGCCGAGTTGGCCGCCCATGATGCTCATCTCGTCCACGAGCAGGGTGTCGGGGTCCAAGGTTCCACCGGCGTACTCGTCGTAGAGACCGAGCATGTGGCCGACTTCATGGGCGGCGACGCGCCCCTGCGCATCCGGAACCACCCAACCCGACGGGGTGCCGGTGTACCAGGTGTTGAGATCGACAAGCCCGGGGCCGGCCACGACCTCGACTTCGTTCACGTTGCCGAACGAGGTAAAGATGAGGTCGAGCACGATGTCGTAGACATTGGTGCCGTCCTGGATCTGGTACTGGTTGCTCCAGATGCTCTCGACGCCGGCCTCCCACTCGTCCCTGAGCGCCTGACCGGGATCCACGCCGGTGAGTTTCACGAGAACTTGGATCACGATCTCCTGGTCGTTCTGGGAAAAACTATTGGACGAGCTCCCGCCAAAGATCTCGTCCTCCTGTTCGTCCGGTGCGATGTCCTCGGGCACCGGCGTCGGCTCCTCGGGGACCTCCTGGTTGTTGGCCGCGAGACCGAGGAAGAACCTCGGAAGTGTCGTCGACGTTGTCGAGAGGATCGCGCCGGTGTCCGGATCGATCGTGAGGACTTTCCCGTCAGAGGTCAGGCCGTACAGCGTGCCGTCGTCGGCGAAATCGAGTCCAGGGATGAGCGGAAGGGCGGGAGCGAACGTGGTGATGTGCGTGGCCACACCCGTCCCGAGGTCGATCGACTCGAGGTGGTTTCCCCCCGCAAAGTCGCTCGTGTAGACCAGAAGCGTGCTGGCATCCTTGACCGTCATCGCGCGGATGACAACGCCTCCGCCGGCGGAACTCAGCCCGACCGGGGTCACAACCGGGGAGGTCGTTCCGGTGGACGTGTCGACGATCACGACTTCTCCGCCGACAAACCTTGTGGCGAGGAGCGTGGTCCCGCTGAAATCGAGGCCTTCGATGTTGCCGAGGCCGCTGCCGCCGATCACGGTCGCGAGACCGGTGGTCTTGTTGATCGAGTAGATGATGCCCCCGGTGTCCGCGCTGAACAGGTTGCCAGCCGCGTCCTGCGCCAGGCTCTCCATGAACCCGCCGCCCATCGTCCCGACGTCGGACGTAAGGCCCGACCCCAAGTCGATTTCGGTGAGCTTGCCCGTAGTGTCGACGCCGAACCCGATCGGGTCCGCGGCGACAGGCATGGCGACCAGCGCCAAAATCAAGAAAGCTACTCCACTACGCATTACCCACCCCCTAAAAAGGAAGGGCCCAAACTGACCGGCCTAAACTCACACTCAAAACCGAGACGGATCATAGTCCGCGCCCGGCACGCGGCGCAAGCACACTTGCGCCCAAAACCCAAACCTCGATGTGCCGGAGACCGCCGCCTGGCGGCCCCCGGGGGAGGAATAGCCACGGCGGAAGTTCCGCCGCAATCTCCACGACCACCCTCGCACGGCGCGATTTCGCGGCGCAAGGCTGAAATCTTTGCCGGTCACCGAAGCGCGTGGACCCCG